>NZ_CAJZFJ010000005.1 GCF_915070105.1 uncultured Porphyromonas sp. | reverse complement strand
AGAACGCCCTCGTCACCTTACATAGGTGACGAGGGCGTTCTTTATAGGAGCGCAGTTGCCTTCTCGGTATGTTCGTTTTTGCCCTCTCGGAATGCCCGATACAGAGGCTGTTAGCAGGGGGGGGAAGGTAGAGGGGAGGACCTTCTTTGTCTTGCGGGATATGTGGGGGCGGAGTATGTGCTGGGGACGGTGCCCAGGAGCGAGGTATGGAGGGGAGTCGGGTAGCGTGAGGGGGGAGAGGTGGGCACTCGTCCTGCGGTGAAGCCTAGAGGTAGAGGTGAGCCGTGAGGACTAGGGAGAGCGGTCGGAGGTGATACTCGGTATAGTGCTCCTCCAGATCTCGGAGGGAGCGGATGATGTAGGTACGTGTGTTCGTGAGGTTGTCCCCGTTGAGCTCGAGCTCGACCCTCTTTGACAGCGTATACTTCAGTCCCGCACCGACGAAGAGGTAGTCCTTCTGCTCAGATGCTGACTGGTCGCTGTGGGTATGGCTAGCCTGGAGCTTGAGGAATAGGCGAGAGGGGATGAGGCGCAGATCGAGTCGTGCCTGCTGACTTAGTTCGCTGTATGCCGAGGTGTAGCTGGCGGAGGTAGAGCGATTGTGCCTCCAGCTCGCCTGATACTGCAGACGATATCCCGTGATGAGGTCTAGGGCAAGTGTCCCCCTAAGGCCGTAGTCTGCCGTGCGGTACGAGGTGAGGGTCGCCTGACGTAGGACCTCACTCTCGGTCTGTGCGCTGGTGGCAGCGAGCTCGAGCTGCATGGTGTGCCAGTCGATATCCTTACGCCCGTATGCGGAGAGCGTATAGAGGGTGCTGTGGTGGGGCTGGTGGACAGCCTCGATGACGGAGCGAGCCTGAGCGTCGAGTGTGGTACCATAGGCTATATCGCTCCACGAACGTCTCCAGCCACCCTCTACGTGGGCAAAGAGGCCGGAGAAGAGATCCTTGTAGGAGACCTTGAGGTGAGCATTAGCATCGTAGCTATCGTTGAGGGTCGCTCGGTAGCGTGATAGACTACGATAGTTCGGCATGAGACTCGCCGTGAGGAGCCTTGCCCAAGGGGTCTCCCGAGCCAAGTAGCCTGCACTGGCGTCGAAGGTGAAGTAATCACTCGCTCTCCACTGCAGGGTGAAGGAGGGCAGTAGGTACAGACGAAGACGCCTCGCATCGGTCTGCTCTGCAGGGATAGAGGCATTGTCGAGGTAGGTGTAGGTCAGGGCGAGGGGAAGGCTGAGCGTAGACTGGAGCGACCCATGTACATACCGAGCCACGGGGCCTATATCTGCACTCGTGTGTACGTGTACCATATTCCCCCGAGGGGCGGTAGGGGCATTGGGGTGAGTGAGGTGGGAGGACAGAGCTGTATAGGCAGCATTGAGATGAGCAGATGCGCTCAGTGTCCATCGGTGAGAGCGTAGGTCACGTAGGAGCTGGAGGCTATTGGTCGTGGAGACCGAGGTGAGGTCTATACGCTGGCGGGCAGTCCGACTACCTCCTATAGCTAGTATCTGTGGGGTGGAGGAGAGGCTGTTGGTAGAGACCCATTCGATACCGCCACCGGTAGGGGTGCGGTGCACGAGGCGGGTGCGGTTGGAGAGTCCTAGGGAGCGATAGTGTAGGGCTTGTGCGATGGTGCTCGCGCTTGGCTGGGAGGAGCTACTCATGCTCTGGGAGTAGATAGTCCCTAGTCCCTCCTCCCACCGACCGAAGAGGGAGAGCGTATTGTAGAGGAAGTGGCGCTGTCTATTCGTCTCGTAGACGAGCTGTAGGTTCGCAGTGTTCGTATAGGTGCGATCGGCGACGTCCTCGACGAGTAGTATCCGAGAGGCATCGGGGAGTATGTAGGTGGTCTGGGAGGAGGAATGACCGTGGGAGAAGAGGTGGCTGTAGTGGAGGTTGTAGGTGAGGGTGGTGCTATCGGAGAGCTTGTTTAGGTTGTTGAGGTTTACCCCGTGGCGGTAGCCGAAGAGGCTCTTGCCTACGGGAGATGTCCCATGCTTGATGATATGCACTAGTGGAGGTGCGTCCCCCGAGGAGGAGATACCATAGTGGGCGGTGGCGGGATCGCTCTCCTGCCCGAGGTTGTTACCGCTGTAGCGGATGAGGTGCTGTCGAGCCTTGGTGAAATAGGTCGCTTGGAGGGAGGCATCCCAGAGTGGTGTCTGGGCATAGGCTCCTGCACCTAGGCGGGCTGTTCGGCTCCATACGCCCCTAGCGGTGTTCTTGAGCTTGAGGTTGATGGCAGCCCGCTCGGGTGGTGCTTGGTCCTGTAGTGCACGCACGTGCTCGTGCCTCTCTAGTACCTGCACGGTGGCTACATCCTCCGCCTTGATGCCCTGTGTGGCTAGGTTGTAGCGCCCCTGCAGCATGTCGAGGTTCTCGATGTAGAAGTGATTGATGGGTGTCCCCTGGTACTTGATCACATTGTTCTCCTCGATGGTGATGCCAGGGAGCTGGCGTAGGATGTCGCCAATGGTGCGGTCGTGGCCTCGGGTGTAGGCCGAGACGAGATAGTTGATCGTGTCTCGGCCTCCCCATAGCTTCCGTGACTTGACCACCAGCTCACGCAGTAGGATGCTCTCCTCCTCTACGCTTAGGTCGAGGGTCTGTGAGAGCGCCTTGATGCGCATGAGTTTCCTCTTGATGTTGAAGCCCGTCACCCTAATGAGCAGTTCACTAAGCGCAGTGGTTGCCTCTACCGAGTAGCGTCCCTGCCTATCGGTCATCGAGTAGGCTAGGACACTGCTGTCGGATGGGTGCAGGAGGGCTACGATGCCCTCCTCCACAGGCTTGGTGCCACAGCGCACCTGCCCGGTCACACTGATCTTGGAGCCTTGTGCTAGGGCCGGTGTGAGACTTAGTGACCAGAGGAATATGAGGAGTACGAACCTCACCATAGGGCATCAGAGATCTAGTGGCTGGTACTTCGCTGGCTTCATGTTGATGGGGACTGTACCGATCAGTACGCTCCCTGCCATGACGGTCATACTCCCTATCTGCTCGGGCTTGATGTAGTACGTCGGGTTGGTGAGGTAGTTGGGGTTGCCGAAGGTGCTGTTGCGTAGCTTGACGAACTTGGCACGTGTGCACTTCACGGCTTCATTGGGTACGCTGTAGGCTATGGCTTCCTTGACGAAGTCCACCCTATTGCACTCGAAGTGGTGGATGCCATCCTCCGAGACAGCCCGTAGGATCAGACCCGGTAGTCCACCTAGTCGCCATGGCCCAAAGCGGCTGGGTAGTCCCTCGGCAAACCAAGCCGTCCATGTCCTGCCGCCGTATTGGCCGATAGCCTTTTGACAGGGCAGGCCACAGATGGTGTCGTGCTCGGCCTGCACCTTCCACTTCAGCTGGGGCATCGCCTCCGAGGTGAGATACTGGTAGGGAGGGATGGTCTCGATGGAGGTCATCTTGCCCTGCGGGTAGTTCTGCCAGGTCACAGGGGCGTAGAGGAGTCGCTCGCTCATGTCGTTCTCTCCGCTGTGTCGCTTCCTGCCCATCGTGCACGCCATATCCTGAGCGACCTGTAGTGTGAGGCCGTAGCTCACCTTTAGCTCCTCGCCCTTGGCATTGGAGGTCTGGCAGGTGTAGTCATAGTCAGCGACGAGCATCGTATGGGCGATACTATCGCTTGTCTGTGCGTGGGAGAGGGTGGTGCCTGCCGTAGAGAAGAGCAGGCATGTGATAGCTTTTGCCACTATAGAAGGCATACTCATGTACTTCATTGTCTTTCCGATTAAGATATGTATTGTTTGCTCGATCCAGCTATCCCTAGAGAGACCAGTAGATATACTGATCTCCCTAATCTCGCACAAAGTTATTTTTTTTTCAATTGAGCTGATGCGTAGGAGAAGAAGTAGTCAGGGGTGAGGCTTGCGCTCCATGCGTATGCTCCTCTCCTAGGCTCTTGGGGGTAGGGTGTACTGCGTGTCCCAGAGTGATGCCTCGGCATAAGCTCCATTCCCAGCACATTAGCTGGGGGATGGACGTACCTATGAGGGCGCTAGAGAGGACATACTTAGAGCGGGAGAGTGTACACGCGTGTATACAGTAGTGTACACGTGGGTATACTAGTGTGTACACGCGTGTACACAATACCCCCCTAGGTAGGGCCGTGTATGTAGGGTATACCTACGCCTCGGGTACGGGTCTTTATGCCTTGTGGGTGTGCTCCTTGACTACTTTGCCCTCGGTCTCTAGTGCTTTCATCCCTCATCCCCGAGAGTAGAGGGAGGTCGGGCAGAGGGGAAGGAGATAAGCGGGATTTAGGGTAACTTTGTACGTCACCAATGGGGGAGGGGAGGTGTGAGAAATGCCTCCCTACCTCTGTAAATCAATGAAATGTCTATTTGGTAAGCTATATGCAGCGCTTCGTACACCTCCACGTGCACTCTCAGTTCTCTCTCCTAGATGGACAGGCCTCGGTCAAGGGGCTCGTCGATAAGGCGATCCAGGATGGGATGAGTGGTATCGCCCTGACGGACCATGGTGCGATGTTTGGCATCAAGGAGTTCTACGACTACGTCGAGAAGAAGAATGCCCCCCTCATCTCCGAGCGCAAGGCGCTGAAGAAGGAGATCCAGAGCCTAGAGGCTCAGCAGGCTCGCAGTGCGGAGGAGGAGGCACGGCTCACGGAGCTACGTAGCCAGCTGGTGGAGGCAGAGGCCAAGCCCCTCTTCAAGCCGATCCTCGGCTGTGAGGTCTACTGCGCTCGCCGCTCACGCTTCAGCAAGGAGGCCAACGTCCCCAACCCCTATCGTCCCACCCAGTCCATAGATAATAGTGGCTGGCACCTCGTCCTGCTGGCCAAGAACCTCACGGGCTACAAGAACCTCATCAAGATGGTCTCCCGTGCCTGGATAGACGGCTACTACTATCGCCCCCGTATAGATAAGGAACTGCTGGAGCAGTACCACGAGGGGATCATCGCCTCCTCCGCCTGCCTCGGGGGCGAGATCCCACAGCATATCATGTACGGCAATATCGATGAGGCAGAGCGGAGCATCGAGTGGTTCAAGGGGATCTTCGGGGAGGACTTCTACCTCGAGCTCCAGCGCCATAAGACCGACAATCCCCTAGGCAACCAAGAGACCTACGAGAAGCAACAGCAGGTCAATGCCATCCTCCTAGAGCTGGGACGCAAGCACGGGGTGAAGGTCATCGCTACCAATGATATTCACTTCCTCAATGAGGAGGATGCTGAGGCGCATGACCGACTGATCTGCCTGAGTACGGGCAAGGATCTCAATGACCCTGCCCGTATGCGCTACAGCAAGCAGGAGTGGATGAAGACCACGGCGGAGATGAATGAGCTCTTCGCCGATGTCCCCGAGGCTCTGGCTGCGACCGAGGAGATCTGCGCCAAGGTCGAGCACTACAGCATCGACCACGGCCCTCTGATGCCCGACTTCCCGATCCCCGAGGAGTTCGCCTCGGCCGACGATTATCTCCGTCACCTCACCTACGAGGGGGCTCGGCGCAAGTACGGCGAGGAGGGACTGACCGATGCCGTACGGGAGCGTATAGACTTCGAGCTCTC
Source organism: uncultured Porphyromonas sp. (assembly GCF_915070105.1). Taxonomy (GTDB): domain Bacteria; phylum Bacteroidota; class Bacteroidia; order Bacteroidales; family Porphyromonadaceae; genus Porphyromonas. Next base: position 50,651 of record NZ_CAJZFJ010000005.1, on the reverse strand, counting down.
GACGATTGCGAATATGGGGTTCCCTGGCTACTTCCTCATCGTGCAGGACTTCATCGCCGCCGCTCGCTCTATGGGGGTCTTCGTAGGTCCGGGACGTGGCTCGGCGGCAGGCTCAGCAGTCGCCTACTGCCTCAATATCACGGATATTGACCCGATACGCTACGACCTGCTCTTCGAGCGTTTCCTCAACCCCGACCGTATCTCTATGCCCGATATAGACGTAGACTTCGACGACGATGGTCGTGCCGATGTGCTGCGCTGGGTCACGGAGAAGTACGGCTACGAGCGTGTGGCGCATATCGTCACCTATGGCACGATGGCCGCCAAGAGTGCGATCAAGGATGTGGCACGTGTGCAGCGTCTCCCCCTATCGGAGAGCGACCGCCTCACCAAGCTCATCCCCGATAAGATCCCTGATGTCAAGACCATCTCCATCAAGGCGGCCATAGACCATGTCCCCGAGCTGAAGCAGGCCTCTCTCAGCCCTGACCCGCTCCTGCATGACACGCTGAAGTACGCTCAGATGCTCGAGGGGAACATCCGTAGCACGGGTGTACACGCCTGCGGAATTATCATCGGTAAGATGGATATCAGCGATGTCGTACCCCTCAGCACCGCAGAGGACAAGGCCACGGGGGAGAGCCTACTGGTGACCCAGTATGAGGGCTCGGTGATCGAGTCCACGGGGCTGATCAAGATGGACTTCCTCGGACTCAAGACCCTCTCGGTGATCAAGGAGGCTCTGGCCAATATCAAGAAGCGTCACGGGCTGGAGATCGATATTGACAAGATCTCGCTGACCGACACGAAGACCTATGAGCTCTATCAGGCGGGACGGACGGTGGGTACCTTCCAGTTCGAGTCGGCAGGGATGCAGAAGTACCTCCGTGAGCTCCAGCCCACGACCTTTGAGGATCTGATCGCGATGAATGCCCTCTACCGTCCCGGGCCTATGGACTACATCCCCGACTTCATCGATCGTAAGCACGGACGCAAGGAGATCACCTATGACCTGCCCTGCATGGAGCGTTACCTCCAGGATACCTATGGGATCACCGTCTATCAGGAGCAGGTGATGCTCCTCTCCCGTGAGATCGCCGACTTCACCCGTGGACAGTCGGACGAGCTCCGTAAGGCGATGGGGAAGAAGCTCAAGGAGAAGATGGAGGCCCTCAAGGTCAAGTTCCTCGCTGGGGGAGCTAAGAACGGCTATGCGAAGGACACACTGGAGAAGATCTGGAGTGACTGGGCGAAGTTCGCCAGCTATGCCTTCAACAAGAGCCATGCTACCTGCTACAGCTGGGTCGCCTACCAGACGGCTTACCTCAAGGCTAACTATCCTGCCGAGTACATGGCAGGAGCCCTGAGCCGTAACCTCAGCAATATCACCGAGCTCGTCAAGCTCATGGATGAGTGCCGAGCGATGAACATCGCTGTCCTCGGCCCTGATGTCAATGAGTCGGGCTACAAGTTCTCCGTCAATAGTGAGGGCAGTATCCGCTTTGGTCTGAATGCCATCAAGGGAGTCTCGAGCTCTGCCGTAGACCTGATCGTCAGCGATCGTGAGGAGCGTGGAGCGTATCAGTCGGTCTATGACTTCTTCGAGCGCATCCCCTCCTCGGTCGCCAATAAGCGTACGCTGGAGAGCCTGATCCTCTCGGGTGCCTTCGACAGCTTTGGCTTCCCTCGAGAGCTCTATTCCGCACCGATGGATAGCGGGGATGATACCTTCCTCGTGGCACTGATCCGCTACGGGCAGATGGTGATGAGTGAGCAGGGGCTCAACGAAGCCTCACTCTTCGGCGGTGACGAGGAGGCCCTACAGATCCCACGGCCTACACCCCCCTCGACCTACCCGGAGATGTCTAGCATCGAGCGGCTCAACCGTGAGCGTGACCTCATCGGCATCTACCTCTCGGGGCATCCCCTCGATCCCCATCGAGTCCTGCTGGAGTGCTACTGCTCCCATACCACAGCGGAGCTAGGTGACCTAGCGGCTATAGGAGAGGGACGGCAGGTGTCCTTCGGTGGGCTGATCACCAAGGTCTATGAGGGTACGACCAAGCGTGGTGATCCCTATGCCCGTATCACGGTAGAGGACCTCGTCGGGGCGACGGATATTGCCTTCTTCTCCGAGAGCTATACCAACTTCGCCAAGTACTGCAGAGTCGGATACTCTGTCCTGCTCTCCGGGGTGGTGCAGAAGCGTCGCTATGGGGATGAGCTGGAGCTCAAGATCCATCGTGTAGATCTGCTCTCGACTGCAGCGTCAGAGCTGATCCGTAGCGTCAGCCTAGAGATAGATGTGCGCACGATCGAGCCAGAGGTCATCACCGAACTGAGCCAGCTACTCGCTCCTACACTCACCGACCGAGACGGTGAGAACAATAAGGGCTATGCTATGTTATCTATACGTATCACCGATGGTACAGGGCGTAATGATGTACGGCTGAGCTATGACCGCAATCTCATCGCCCCGACGACAGCTCTCCTAGACTTCTGCCGTCACCACGGGATAGAAATGAGCGTGAACGAGTAACAATATCAATATTAAGTAACGAATTAAGTAACGAAAGGAATTATCATGGCACTAGAAATTAATAGCCAGAACTTCGAGACTCTCATCGCAGACAGCAAGCCCGTCGTCGTAGACTTCGGCGCTACATGGTGTGGCCCCTGCCAGATGGTAGCCCCTATCATCGAGGAGCTCGCCCACGAGTATGACGGCCGTGTCGTCATCGGCAAGTGCGACGTGGATCAGGACAGCGACCTACCTGGACGCTTCAACGTGCGTAACATCCCCACCATCCTCTTCATCAAGAATGGTGAGGTCGTCTCTAAGCTCGTCGGCGCTCAGAGCAAGGATGTCCTGAAGAAGGCTATCGAAGGTCTCCTCTAGGTCCTAGCCTCAGGCTTAGGCGGAAGGCTACATCGCAAGCATGTCCTGCGGTGTAGCCTTCCTTGTCTCTCAGAGGGTGCTCCCTCTCGGGGGGCTTAGCCGAGGGACTAGAGCTTAGGGCACAGGGTGCATTACGGACATTGTAGTACCTTTGCTCGTGTAATATGAGAGAGTTTATTATCACCGATACCAAGAGCGATCAAGCGGTCTTGGTGGGACTGATCACCCGCAGTCAGTCCGAGGAGCAGGCTCAGGAGTACCTAGATGAGCTGGACTTCCTATCCCGTACGGCAGGGGTTAGCCCCGTCGTGCGCTTTGTCCAGCGTCTGGAGCAGGCACACCCTGTGACCTTCGTCGGCAAGGGCAAGCTCGAGGAGATACGTCAGTATGTGGAGGAGAATGAGATTGGGCTCGTCATCTTCGACGACGAGCTGAGCCCGAAGCAGCTACGCAACATCGAGGCTACCCTCAAGGTCAAGATCCTCGACCGCACGAGCCTCATCCTCGATATCTTTGCCTCCCGAGCACAGACTGCCTACGCCAAGACGCAGGTCGAGCTGGCGCAGTACCGCTACATGCTCCCCCGTCTGACCCGCCTATGGACGCACCTAGAGCGTCAGCGAGGTGGGGTAGGGATGCGTGGCCCAGGGGAAACCCAGCTAGAGACCGACAAGCGTCTCATACAGGATCGTATCGCCCACCTCAAGGAGGAGCTCAAGGGCATCGACCGACAGATGGCCATGCAACGCAAGAATAGAGGCAAGCTCGTACGTGTCGCCCTCGTCGGCTATACGAACGTCGGGAAGTCCACGCTGATGAACGTCCTGAGCAAGAGTGATGTCTTCGCCGAAAACAAGCTCTTCGCCACGCTCGACACCACCGTACGCAAGGTCATTATCCATAACCTCCCCTTCCTGCTCTCCGACACCGTGGGCTTCATCCGCAAGCTCCCGACGGAGCTCATCGAGTCCTTCAAGAGCACCCTCGACGAGGTGCGTGAGGCCGACCTGCTCCTACACGTGGTGGATCTAGCGCACCCCAACTTCGAGGAGCACATCGAGGTCGTCTCCTCGACCCTGCGTGAGATCACCGCAGGGGATGAGCGTCCCGTGATCCTCGTCTTCAACAAGATCGACGCCTTCACCTACGAGGCCAAGGAGGCTGACGACCTCTCCGAGCGTAGCCGACGTAACCTCTCTCGTGAGGAACTCGAGGCGAGCTGGATGGCACGACTAGGCGAGGAGGGCTGCTGCTTCATCTCTGCTCGTACAGGCGCAGGTATCGAGGAGCTCAAGCAGCTCCTCTATGATCGTGTGCGGGAGATACACGTACAGCGCTTCCCCTATAATGATTTCCTATTCCAAGACTATACCCTAGAGACGAATGACGATGAATAGACCCCAAGGAGGGCCTTTTCTCTTCGCCCCGACGAGATGAGTAGTCCCACCTCCTCGCTCTTCGGGGCAGAGCAAGCCTCTAAGCAGGCTATCCTCCTTCTGAACCTTGGCTCCCCAGCCTCCCCTGCAGTAGCCGATGTGCATAGCTATCTGCTGCAGTTCCTCATGGATCGGCGTATCATCGGGCTACCCTACTGGGTGCGCCACCCTCTCGTGCATCGTATCATCGTCCCGAGGCGAGCTCCGAAGTCGGCTGCTAACTACCGCACGATCTGGGATGAGGAGCGGCAGGCCTTCCCCTTGATTACCCATACCGAGGCTATTGCCCGTGAGCTCAGTGAGCTCTGTCGGTGTCCTGTCGCCTATGGGATGCGCTATGCTGAGCCCAGTACGGCGAGTGCACTATCGGCGCTGGCTTCGCTGAGCTCTGTGGAGGAGGTGCTCATCGCTCCACTCTATCCCCACTATGCCCGCAGTAGCTACGAGACCGCAGTCGCCTATGCGCTGGAGGAGGCTCGTCGGCTGGGGCTATCACTGCGCTTCCGCCTACTCCCTCCCTTCTATCGAGATGAGAGCTATCGGCAGGTGCTCTCGGAGCAGGTCCGTCCCTATCTCTCGGAGCCCTTTGATCGCCTCATCGTATCGATGCATGGTATCCCCCTCTCCCATATCCCTAAGGAGTGCCGGCAGCACAACGGACACACCGACCACTGTGCTCATCGCAGGGGCTGGCATGAGCGACATGCCGAGGAGGACTGCTACCGCCTGCAGTGCGAGGAGACCCGTGCCCAGCTCCAGCAAGACCTAGGGCTAGAGGACGGGCAGGTCGAGCTGGTCTATCAGTCCCGCCTAGGACGGCATGAGTGGATGCGCCCCTATATGAGTGAGCGTATCCAGCGTCTAGCGCATGAGGGAGCAGAGCGTATCGTGGTGGTCTGCCCGGGCTTCGTCTGTGACTGCCTAGAGACCATTCAGGAGATCGATAGCTACTACCGTAGCGAGTATCTACACTGCGGAGGCAAGAGCTTCACCTATGTCCCTTGTCTCAATAGCTCCCCCGCCTTCGTCCGTGTGCTCGGCGAACTCATTGAGCGTACGATGGCTGACCCCTCTGCCCTCCTTAGCGAGGAGAACAAGCGTAAGTACAAGTACGAGCATTAGCCCCACCTTTTCCTTCCCGCCCCCATCCCATATATAGGGTAATAGAAAGCCCTGCCCCTTCCCCTCACCCAGCTCTATTATAGAGATTGGGTAGGGGAGGGGGCAGGGCTTTCGCTTGGTGGGGGGACTAGAGGGTGAAGGTGAAGATCTGGACGTTATTGCGCATCTTGCGGGTGAGCTTCATGAGGTGTGCTACCCACCAGACCTGTGCCATGAGATCGACGATGGGTATCTTGCGCTCGAAGTGAGCCTCGGGCAGTAGGCCGAGGATGTCCTCCTCGGAGTCTATGCCCCCTGTGAAGCTCGCCTCCATGTGCCGTAGGGTGTCGTGCTGTCGTGACCGCTTCGCCCAGAAGCTACTTAGGGCATCGAAGACTACGACACACCGCCCAGCGAAGGCCGTGTGTATAAGTCGTAATGCACGCTGGATCTCCTCCCTGCTAAGGTAGGCAAATACCCCCTCTATGGCGATCAAGACGTGGGTGTCGGGGGTGATCTTGGCCTTGAGGGCTTCGATCCAAGCCTCTTCGAGGAGGTTGCCCTCGATGAAGGTCTCACGCTCGCCGAGCAGCGTACGACGGAGCTGTATGACGTTGGGGAAGTCCATGTCGAAGTGAACCGCCCCGTAGGTGCGTTCAGCGATACGCTCGCCTCGGGTATCGAGCCCACAGCCTGCGTTTACGGTCACAAAGGGTATGCCCGAGGCATGGAGCTGTCGGGCATAGCGGATGAGTTCCTCGTCGAGGTAGCGAGCACGCTGGAGGCATCCGTAGTAGCTCGGGGTCTTCTTCGGGGCGAATTTCTCCTTGTCGTAGGCTACCCGCTCATAGAGCTCTGCTGCGTATTTGTCTCCTAGGATGGGTTTCTTGCTTTTTAGGTCAAGGGCACGCATCGCCAGAGGGATGATGAGGGTCTCCTGGACGGCGCCTAGTCCCTCGATGTTGATCTGTTCCATACGTTGGTCGTCTGTCTATCTTGGTGATATATTCTGTATCACAAAGCTATACCATCTCTCTATGCACGACAATACCTACTAATGCTGATTTGCCCCCTCGTCATCCTCCCCACCTCCCCGACGACTATGTTCCTAGTGTACCCTTGCCGAGGTAAAGGTCGTATGTGGAATGGATAGAAAGACTTATCTTTGCAGGCGAGATAAGAATGAAGCAGTGAGTACACCCCACGAGTATACCATCGAGCAAATCCTAGCGGCTGAGATCTACGCCCTACAGAATATCCCCCATGAGAATGATTACGAGGGAGCAATAGGTCTAATCCTAGAGCGCGTACATGAAGGGGGCGGTAGGCTCATCACCTCGGGTATGGGTAAGGCGGGGCAGATCGCTCATAACATCGCTACGACCTTCAGCTCCACAGGTACACCGGCCTACTTCCTGCACCCTAGCGAGGCGCAGCATGGCGACCTCGGGATGGTCTGCGCCAGCGATGTGATGCTGCTGATCAGCAACTCGGGTAAGACCCGTGAGGTGCTAGAGCTCGTCGCTCTCACCCGCAGGATGTATCCCACCCTGCCCTTCATCTTGATCACGGGTAACCCCGATAGCCCCCTCTCTGGGGAGGTCAATGTCTGCCTCTCCACAGGTAACCCTCAGGAGGTCTGCCCCCTCGGGCTCACCCCCACCACCAGCACTACAGTGATGACGGTACTGGGTGACCTGCTCGTGGTGAGCGTGATGCAGCGCATCGGCTTCACCTATCACGACTACTCCCTCCGCCATCATGGTGGCTACCTTGGGGATAAGAGTCGTGAGCTACAGACAGAGCAGCGCTAGACGCATGCTTGTATAGGGCGAGTAGCTGCGAGGCTATATGCCCTCTCGTCGTAAATTATCAGTAACGTGTGCAGAGGTTGGGCTGAGGTAGTCCATGAGAGCACACAGCCTAGAGCCAATCAAGTGCTAGGCGTATTTAATCACAAGAGCAATCAATGACATTTGAAGCCCTAGGGGTGAGTGCCCCTATTTGCCAAGCCGTAGCGGAGCTTGGCTACGAACAGCCTATGCCCGTGCAGGAAGCTGTAATCCCCCATCTCCTCGGAGAGCCCCAAGACCTCATCGCACTAGCCCAGACGGGCACAGGTAAGACTGCTGCCTTCGGCCTACCCCTCCTACAGAACGTCGCACGTAGCCTCGACGAGTCCAAGACTCGGACAAATGCCTCTGGCCATGCACGTGCCCTCGTCCTATGCCCCACCCGTGAGCTGTGCCTACAGATCTCCGACGACCTCACCGAGTACAGCAAGTATCTCCCCTCGGTACGTATCCTCCCTGTCTATGGGGGCTCATCCATAGAGGCACAGATACGCACCCTGCGTCGTGGAGTCGAGGTGATCGTCGCTACTCCAGGCCGTCTGATCGACCTCATGGAGCGTGGTGTCGCCTCGCTGGACGAGGTGCAGACTGTTGTGCTTGACGAAGCGGATGAGATGCTGAATATGGGCTTCACCGAGAGCCTACAGACCATCCTCGCTCAGGTACCCAAGGAGCGTCACCTCCTCCTCTTCTCGGCTACCATGCCACGTGAGATCAGCTCGATCGCTGCCTCATACATGCACCAGCCTCGGGAGATCGTCGTCGGTACCAAGAACCAAGGTAATGCCAATATCAAGCATCACTACTATGTCGTCTCTGCCCGCCACAAGTACCTTGCCCTAAAGCGTATCGCAGACTATTACCCCAGTATCTATGGGATCATATTCTGCCGTACACGTAAGGAGACTCAGGAGATCGCTGACCAGCTGATCCGAGATGGCTATAATGCCGATGCCCTGCACGGGGAGCTCTCTCAGGCTCAGCGTGACTATGTGATGCAGAAGTTCCGCATACGCAACCTCCAGCTCCTCGTAGCTACCGACGTCGCTGCCCGAGGACTAGACGTGAACGACCTGACCCACGTGATCCACTACGGTCTACCCGATGATATCGAGAGCTACACCCACCGCAGTGGCCGAACAGCTCGTGCGGGCAAGATGGGACTATCCATTGCCATCTGCCACAGCCGTGAGCGAGGACGCATTCGGGATATAGAGCGCATCTCACACGCTACCCTAGAGCGCAAGAACCTACCGACAGGGCAGGAGATCTGTCAGAAGCAGCTCTTCGGTCTAGCTGATCGCATCGAGCGAGTAGATATCACGGAGGATGCTACACTGGAGAGTGTACTGCCCGACCTCCTACGCAAGCTCGACTGGCTCGACAAGGAGGAGCTCCTGCGCCGTATTATGCTCATGGAGTTTCGCCGTATGCTCGACTACTACGACAGCGAGGAAGCTATCGAGGAGGCGGATGACAAGGGTAAGCTCCCCACAGAGCGCAAGGAGAAGCGTGACAAGCGCAATGCCGTAGCCGAGGAAGGGATGAAGCGCCTCTTCATCAACTTTGGTAAGCTCGACAAGATGTACCCCAACAAGCTCATTGAACTCATCAACAAGTGCGTCCCAGGTCGTGTGAAGATCGGTAAGATTGATCTCATGCCCCGCTTCTCGTTCTTCGAGGTAGATGAGCACGAGGCCTCAGAGGTCGTCTCCTCTATGAGCAGCTACGAGGTGGATGGTCGGCGTATCGTCGTAGACTACGCTGATGCCGTAGGAGCCTCCGAGGGCAAGCGTGAGCGTCGGGGCAAGCGTCCCCATGGCGACGACAGTCCACGTGCACCACGCAAGGGGAAGAAGCATCATGATGACTATTCACCCCGCTCTAGCCGAAAGGGCGATAGCCACTCCTCACCCTTCGATAAGTATAAGGGCAAGAAGAAGTCTCGCTGGTAGTCCACTAGTCATTAGCTAGGGTGGTGCTCTCGGCATCTGCCGATACCACCCATATCGTGGAGCAGTAGGAGTCCAAAGAGGGGCTCCTACTGCTCCACTTGCTTTATTGACAGAGCCTACGCATGAAATCACCATAGTGCGAGGACGAAGGACTCAAGGGGCATACCCCGAAGATAGAAACCTCTGTGTCCTAGGTGTAGACAGACCGAGCGTATACCTACTACTTAGAGCAGGTGAGTATACACGTGTGTACACAACAGTATACCCACGTGTATACAACTGTGTACACACGTGTACACTTCCTCGCTCTAAGTATGTCCCCAGTGACGCTTGTATTTGGCTCTTCTCGGGACGAATACCTAGGCCCTCTCGGGATACAGCTCGGGATACAGCTAAGGCTCTCTGGGGTATGAAATAATATTCCCAAGGAGCCAAAGAATGGAGGGTGCGAAAGAGATTATGCTTTGCCCCTACGTTGTGGATGGCTTTGTGCGCTAGTTTTTTACTATATTTGCTCCCATAGGAACTACTTCTATGTATAGGATAGGACAGCGCAGACGATTAGCTGCCATCTTCCTAGGGCTCTTCCTAGGGCTCCTAGCGATGGTTACCCTGCATGACTTCAGCCACCGAGCTGATGATGTGCAGGCCGTCTCTATGTCCTCCTCACAGGAGCTGACCACGCACGTAGACCAGACGGGATGTGTGCTCTGTCAGTTCGTCCATACCCCGTTCCTAGCTCTAGCTCTAGGTGTCGCATTACTCGCCTCGGTGCTCGGTGTGCGCCTCCTCGGCACTCGCCTCGAGAGCATCTGGTCGTGTGACCATCTGTGCCTAGCCCAGCTACGAGCACCACCTGCTGATACCTTAGCCTAAGCCACGAAGGCTTGAGGGGCGCTCTGTGCCTCTCCGATGGGGGACGTTCCTATGGATGGAGCTCCTCCGCCCCGCATTACGATTCCATATCCAACCCTATATGTGTGAGCGCCCTATCCGAGGGTCGTCTCATCCATGTCTCTATCTGTCTTATCGAGTCTCCTCGTGTGCCAGCTCTATGGTGCACAGCTACTCGATGAGTACATCATCCCATTCACCCTTTCATGTATCATTCATCACGTATCCATCCTTGGTACCGGTGTGTGCTCCTTGTCCTTCTCCTTGGGCTTTATATTCCAGCTAGGGCACAGGTGGCGGTGAGGAGTATCCTCGTACGCATCCTCGATGCTCGTACGAAGGAGCCCCTCCCACAGGCTGTCGCACACCTCGGCAAGCAAACGTATCAGGCCAATGCCTCTGGCGAGATCAGGCTATCCCTCTCTCCCAAAGAGACCGATGGCCTACATGTCCACGTCCTCGGCTATCATGAGGGCTTCGTCTCCCTCGAGACCCTCCGCCGTAGCGAAGGGAGTCCTACCGAAGGGAACTATACCCTATATATGACGAGCGAGGAGCGTGTCCTCACGGGGGTCACCGTGCAGGGTACACGTCGTGTGGTCTCGGCTAATGCCGTGGTCAGTCGTCTCAGCTCCCAGCAGATCGAGCGAAGCCTCGGGCGTAACCTCGCCTCGCTCCTCACCGAGATCAGCGGTGTGACGAGCCTACAGACGGGCACCACGACCGCCAAGCCTGTCATCCACGGTATGTATGGCAATCGTGTGCTCATCATGAATAATGGTGTGCGCCAGTCCGGACAGCAGTGGGGCGAGGACCATGCCCCTGAGGTGGATGTCGAGGGTAATAATCACATACAGGTCATCAAGGGTGCCGAGGCCGTACGCTATGGTGCCGAGGCTATGGCGGGTGCTATCGTCATGGAGCAGGCGGGTCTACCCTACGGCGAGGAGTCGCTCCACGGAGCCGTCGGGGCTGCCTATGCTACCAATGGTCATCGGGGAAGTACCTCGCTACACCTAGAGGGTGCGACGCTCTCTGATCGAAGCCTCGCCTACCGAGTGCAAGGCTCCTATACCAATGCTGGTGACCGCTCCTCGGCTAAGTATCGGCTGATGAATACCGGTGTGCGTGAGTTCAATACCTCGCTAGCACTGGGCTGGAAGCACGGGGAGTGGAGTGTCGAAGGGCTCTTCAGTCGCTATGAGAATAAGACGGGTCTCCTTCCCTCGGGGCACCTACGTAGCCGTGAGGGTATGGCGGAACTCCTACGCCGTGGTATGCCCGACATCTTCCGCCCCTTCTCCCGCAGTATCAGCAATCCCTACCACCATGTCGTCCACTACCTCGGCAAGGTCAAGGGGAGCTGGGAGAACGACCACCTCGGTCGCTTCACCCTGCAGGCCTCGCTCCAGCGGGACAATAGAGACGAGTATGCGATCCGCCGTAATACCGCCTATGCCAATGTCCCCACCCTCTCCCTCTCTCTCTCCTCCACCCAGCTCGATGCCTCATGGCGCAAGCACTACCACCGCTGGGACAGCGAGGCTGGGGTACATGGCGAGTACGTGGACAACTACAGCAATAGTGGTACAGGCTTCACCCCCCCTATCCCCAACTATACCCAGAGCACCTGGGGCGGCTATGCCCTACAGCGTTATGCGGATGATCACTTCGGGGCAGAGCTGGGTGTGCGCCTAGACGGTCAGCAGATGTCCGTAGCAGGCTACGATGTCGCAGGCCAATACTTCTCGGGCGACCATTCCTTCCTGAACCTCACCTACAGCCTAGGCGGACACCTTCACCTCGGGCAGGGATGGAAGGTAACCTCCAACTTCGGACTCGCCTGGCGCAGCCCTCACGTGCAGGAGCTCTATAGCCTAGGTAGCCAGCACGGCTCTGCTATCTTCGTCTACGGTGACCGCACACTGCGCTCCGAGCGAGGCTACAAGTGGGTGAGCTCCCTCGTCCATCACTCTGAGCGATGGGATCTGACGCTCGATGGCTACCTGCATTGGATCAAGGGCTATATCTATGATGAGCCTTCGCAGGAGTATGCCGAGACGCTGGCGGGGCAGTATCCCGTCTTCCGCTACAAGCAGAGTGATGCCTTCTTCCGTGGGCTCGACCTCGATGCCCGTTACTTCTTCATCCCTAGTCTCCTCTATGCCCGTGTGCAGGGCTCTATGATCTGGGCGAATGAGATGAAGACGGGACGCTACTATCCCTATATTCCTGCGCTTAGGATCTCGGAGGAGCTTGGTCTACGCAAGGCCTTTGGCTCTTCGTACACGGGGGAGTTCTCGCTCTCGCACCGCTTCGTAGATCGTCAGCGTCGCTTTGACCCTGCTACCGACCTCACCCAGAGTCCGCCTGCCTACCATCTCTTCGGGCTCGAGGCTCGTGTGACGAAGCAGATGACGGAGCGGCAGTCGCTCAGTCTCTCCCTCAGTGTCGATAACCTCCTCGACACCGAGTACAAGGAGTACACGAACCGCGCACGCTACTACTCGCACGATGTCGGGCGGGACATCCGTCTCGCTCTGCACTGGCACTTCTAGCAGATCCTTGCTTATCCCTCCACACCTTTGACAGAACTCTCTTATCAATAATAAAGCAATGAGTAAGACACTAGCACCGCTCCTCCTCGGAGCATTCGCCCTAGCCCTCACCGGCACGCTGGTCTCCTGTGGCAAGAATACACCGAAGCCACCCGTAGACGAAAGGCAGAACAAGGGGCATGATAATCCCACCTTCGCCGAACTCACCCTCACCGAGGCGACCCTAAAGGCAGGTAAGACCTTCTCCACCGAGACGACCCTCGATGATGTAGACCTCTCCACAGCGGCTGTACAGAAGATAGGCTTGGATCAGAGGGGGGCGACCGTCCGCTTCATCGAGGGGGCAGGCTACTCCAAGAAGTTCACCGTCGAGAGTACCGCCAAGACACCCAATCGTGTCTACCTACTGAAGATCGCCTACAAGAACCTCTCGGGTGAGCTCATGAACGACCAGCTCGTCTCCGATGAGCAGATCAATCGCCACCAGCATTTCTTCAAGGAGGTAGATCCTGATGTCACGGATAAGGTTAAGTATATCGAGACTCCTATTCTTATGAGCTATAGTTATGCCTACTGTGACGTCTTTGCGGGGAAGAAGAATCCCGTAGGGCTGACTGGTCTCCTCCAGTTTGTTAAGCCAGAGGCTACCTCATCCAAGAAGCAGAAGGATATGAGTATGGTTATCACTCTGGCTCACTTCTTCAACACGAAGTTCATCTCCCCTGGCGTCGTCCGCCCCTTCGCATCTATTGTTACCCCGGGGGCTGATACAGATATCAATCTTCGTATAAACTTCTCCATCAGTGCTCAATAGAAATATGTTCCCTAGCACCTCTAACTAAGATGAAAAAGAATCTAAAACAAGGCCTCTCCCTCTGCCTCCTAGCTCTCGCCCTTATCCTTACCTCCTGCGGTAAGGATGTGATTGTCCCTGTCCCCATAGGTGGGTCTGATAATGAGATTACTATGGTTAAGGTTTCCCTCAGTATGGGACACCTACATGGTCGTAAGAACTACCACTTCGTACCCTCAGGTGGGAAGTATGTCCACCGTAATATCTATGATATTCAGGAGTTCACCTTCGTGAGGTCAGGAAAGTCGTGGGTACTCAGGCAGGATGCCAAGCACCCCTACTGGGATCTCATCGCCTATATGACGCACGACTATGGTGGTGGCTCTGCTGATGCTCCAGACTATGGAGTGAAGATTCTCCTCTTCAATGCTAAGGGAGATACGCTCAACACTGAGTACACCTCCGAAGCCAATCGTAGTAACTATCAGTTCTTCTTCTATCCAACGGAAGCAAAGGGGTTTGATGGGGCGCAAGTGGAACTTAATCCAGCTGACCCTACGAACATCCTCAAGTATGTCTACTGCGATACCAACGTGTGGAATGGCTCTGCTACCAAGAGTCCTGTGGGTCCTGATGGTAAGAACCTCTATACCTTCCTCCCCGATACGGAACCCATCGGGATCAAGGGGTATCTGCAGTTCCCCACCATCAGTCAGTTCAACCTGAATATTGCCCTATGGCATACCCCTAAGGGAAAACTTCAAGATGGAAAGGCTTCTCCCTTCTATGCTCCTAACGATGCCGTTAAGGCAGGACGTCAACTCCTGCATCTCAAGCTCCCAATCAGTGTCTACGCAGACAAGGAGGACTTCCAAGATGATATTGTAATGAGGATGCAAGCGGATTATGACCGCCGAGTCCAGGAGGCTAAGGAGGCGGGTAAGAGTGAGGAGGAACTCAAGAAGATAACCTTCCTTCCTATCCCTCTCAAGGATCTTCCTAGTGGGCATCAGGTGATAGCTCGTCGTCTAATGTCCCTGCTAGGTACGCAGGACTGGGAGAGCATTGCGATGGACTTCTATCGTTACTTCTCTAGCTACGAGCATAACAACGATCCTGAGGGCTACTTTTAATCCCCGCACTTAATCCCCCACACTCCTATACAGCGAGAGGGCTATCCACACCTAGTGGATAGCCCTCTCGCTGTATAGGGGGATAGTGGATAAGGGGGGGAGTGTCTATTTAGCGTAGAAGCTCGCACGCTCCTCGTAGCGACGACTGACTACCTCCCAGTCGATGATGTGCCAGATCTGCTTGAGATGCTCGGCACGTCTATTCTCATAGTCGAGGTAGTAGGCGTGCTCCCAGATGTCGATCCCGAGTAGGGGGATGAGACCTGAGGTCACGGGGTTGCCTGCGTTGGGCTCCTTGTCTACATAGAGACGTCCTGCCTCATCCGTAGCGAGCCACAGCCAGCCAGAGCCGAAGATCGATACACCTGCCTTCTCAAACTGCTCACGGAACTTCTCGAAGCTCCCGAAGCTACGCTTGATAGCCTCCGCTAGGTTACCCTTAGGCTCGTCAATGCGATCCATGACGGCGGGCTTGAACTGCGTGAAGTATAGGTTGTGGTTCAGTAGCTGACCTGCGTTGTCGAAGATCGAGCCACTAGCGAACTTTACCAGCTTCACGAGGTCACGTTCCAAGAGCCGGCTCTCACGGAGGAGCTGGTTCAGCTTCGTGACGTAGCCTGCTAGGTGCTTGCCGTGGTGGAGCTTCACAGTGCGCTCACTGATGACAGGCTCTAGGGCATTGGTGGGGTAGGGGAGGGGGATCAGTCGATAGAGGGCACTGTCGGCCTGAGCCTGCTGAGCGGTGGTGTTGGGCTGACGTCCTGCCTCATGGCTCACCTTATCTCCACCCTGTGCGGAGAGCACAGGGGTGGAGAGTAGAATGAGACCGAGGAGGGTCAGCGTGATGATGCTTCGTCTCTTCATCTATGGATATAGGGGTTAGTCGTCGTAGCGGACGAGCTGTAGATGGGCGTTGAAGTAAGCTTCTAGCCCAGAGCTTAGCTCTACCTTGTAGCCTCGTCCCTTGCGCTCGATCTGCTTGATCGCATCGCCAGCATGGCGGGCATTGAGGGTCTTGGTGATCTGGGCCGGGATGAAGCCTAGGGGCATCGTGTTATACTTGACATCGACATCCTTCCATTGGCCATTGGAGAAGAAGTCAATTTCTGTACCATCGGAGAGAGTTACCTCATAGGTCGTGGACATGAAGTCGCGATCCTGCTTGACGAGGACGGGTTCACGGCCAGCGAAGTACTTGGTCACGAACTGCTGTGCAGTCTTAGGGAGTTCTCTGAACTCGATGATGCGGTCGTCGTCTGCTCGGAGAGTCGTCACTGACAGGGCGAGGAACGCGAGGGCAAAGGCCAAGAATCTCTTCATAATGAAATTGATCTAAGTTATATAATATTAATCACCACAATAACCAGTATAAAGGTATAAAGGTTTTACATCTCTCCCTTCCGTTCAGTTTTACTTCCCCCTTTGGTCTTTCCTCCTTCCTCTCTCCTCCTTCCTCTCTCCATATATCTTATCCCCTAGGTATACATCGCCCCCTGGCGACTCTTCGCCTGCTCGGGGAGGGTTGGGGAGTGCCCCGTGGCGTGGCTGTTGTGACACGGATGTGACGCCCATTCCGCTCCCCCTATCTACGGGTGCATTGGAGGGGTAGGAGAGGACTCGGTATGATCGTCCCCATCACCTATGTAAGGTGATGGGGACGATCATACCGAGAGCGATATACCTATCTCTGTATGTCCTCTTGTACCCCTCTCGATATGTGCGATACAGCGTGGGTTCGTAGGGGGAGGAATGGTTCTTGGGAGAGGAGGTTCTTCAGCCGCTGTGTGTCGGGGTGAGAGGAGGCTTGGGTGACTGTAAGAGAATGTAATGATAGGGAGTGAGGGGAGAGAGGGCGATTGGAGCGGGAGCTAGATGGGATATAGGGTAGGGGGGCGCATGATCACTTTTGTACACTCCTTTCTTCGGCTCTTTGGGGAGCGCTATTTCATGTCCAACGGGAGCCCTAGTAGTATTTTTCGAGTGCCTAGACGTTAGTCCCGAGGAGAGCTAAATATGAGAGCCTATTGGGATGGTACTTAGAGCGAGGTAGTGTACACGCGTGTATACAGTTGTGTACACGTGGGTATACAGTTGTGTACACACGTGTATACTCATCCCTCCTAGGTAGGAGGTATACACATGGTATATCTATACCTAGAATACAGATACTTCTATCTTGAGTGTACGCTCCTTGGCTACTATGCCCTCGCACCATGGTGATTTCATCCTTTGACCCTGAGGTATAGGGCTTAGATAGGGGAGTGTAAAATATTTAAGCTATCTTTGTGGCGCAATTCTATTCGATGACGCTCGTGACATCTTGGAGGATTGTATTGCAATAGACATGCTTCGTTGCAGTGTATGGTTGGGTAGCTCAGCTGGATAGAGCAATAGCCTTCTAAGCTATCGGTCCTGGGTTCGAATCCCAGCCCAATCACCACAGCACCCCCTCCCCTAGATGTTGGTACTCTGCCTCATCCGTCTTTGCATTTCCCCCATTATTCCCCACGACCCGTCCCGAATAGTTTAAGGACAGAAGTTTTTCATCGTCTTCCCCACAGGGATGCCGAGCCCCAGCTAGGATCTTCGGGTGATGACTCGGAGGATACCTGTACCCTCCCTGCTCTCTACCCTCACCCAAGGACTTTGGTTGTCGCTCATCGATCCGCCTATTGACCTGCGGACGATCATCTATGGTACGGCTACCAGCCCCATTAGTGGAAGGCACTAACATTTATATTTTAAGTATGCAGCGATACAACATCACAGAGCTCTCCAATATGAGCCTCGATGAACTGCGCAAGGTCGCAGACGAAGTCGGGCTTAGTCCAGAGAGTTTCGAGGCCAAGCAGGAACTCGTCTACGCAGTCCTCGACCAGCAGGCAATGACCCTAGCTGGGACACAGACCGAGAAGCGCAAGCCCGGACGCCCCCGTAAGGATGCCGATGACGAGCAGCCTAAGGGCAAGAAGACCAGCCATGAAACAACACAAGCACCCGCCCCCAAATCATCCACCCCTGATCCCTCCACTCCCGCTACAGAGGAAGGCGAAGCTGATCTTCCCAAGCGCAAGCGTGGGCGTCCCAGCAAGGCCGAGCAGCAGGCTCGTCAGAAGGAGGTCGAGCGTCAGCAGGCCCTCTCTGCTGTAGCCAAGGCTAGTGAGAGTCAGGAGCCAGATGCTCCTCAGGAGGAGCGCCTTCGCGAAGAGCCTGCACCTAAGGCTGGCAAGGCTACTCCGACTCCCAACCAGCCCCAGCCAGAGGTTCGCCCCGTAGGGGCACCGACTAAGGGAGCTGAGCCCCTACCACGTGTCGTGCCCGTGGGAGCCACAGTCGCTGAGGCTGTCTCTGCTCCTGCTAGTGAAATAGATCCAGCTACAGAGCTGCAGCCCGCCGCTCAGTCTGCTACTCAGCCACAGAGCGAGGGCACGGAGGGGGCTGGACGTATCGTCTTCCGCCACAAGGATAGCAAGTCTGTGCTGGATCAGGTCCTACCCGCCTTTACTGCTCCTATCAAGCCTCGCCACGAGGGTAAGGCTCAGCAGTCTAGCAATACTACTGCTCGCCCCGTCGCCAAGGGGGGGCAGGATGAGTTCGACTTCGGCGGTATCCTAGAGTGCTCTGGGGTGCTGGAGATCCTGCCTGATGGCTATGGCTTCCTTCGCTCTGCGGACTACAACTACCTACCTTCTCCCGATGATATCTACCTCTCGGTAGCTCAGATCAAGCAGTGGAGTCTGCGCCCAGGAGACCTCGTGGAGGGCTTTATCCGCCCACCACAGGAGGGGGATAAGTACTTCCCCTTCGACAAGATCACCCGAGTCAATGGTCGTACACCCTCGGAGATGCGTGACCGTGTCCCCTTCGACCACCTCACCCCGATCTTCCCCGACGAGAAGTTCAAGCTTGAGTCCCCACGCAACCCCGCCGTACAGGACAAGATAGCGATGCGTATCGTAGACCTCTTCGCCCCCATAGGTAAGGGGCAGCGTGGTCTGATCGTCGCTCAGCCCAAGACGGGTAAGACCGTCCTGCTCAAGAATATCGCCAACGCCATCGCAGCTAACCACCCCGAGGTCTACATGATCATCCTGCTCATCGATGAGCGTCCCGAGGAGGTCACCGATATGGCAGCGAGTGTCAATGCCGAGGTCATCGCTTCGACCTTCGACGAGCCAGCAGACCGCCACGTGAAGATCGCCGAGATCGTCCTCAACAAGGCTAAGCGTATGGTGGAGAGTGGTCAGGATGTCGTCATCCTCCTCGACTCGATTACCCGTCTGGCTCGTGCCTACAACACCGTACAGCCTGCCTCTGGTAAGGTACTCTCTGGGGGTGTGGATGCCAATGCCCTGCAGAAGCCCAAGCGATTCTTCGGTGCCGCACGTAATATCCGTGGTGGCGGTAGCCTCACGATCCTCGCCACCGCTCTGCAGGAGACGGGATCGAAGATGGACGATGTGATCTTCGAGGAGTTCAAGGGTACGGGCAACATGGAGCTCCAGCTCGACCGTCGCCTAGCGAACAAGCGTATCTACCCAGCCGTAGACCTCGTAGCCAGCAGTACACGCCGAGACGACCTCCTACAGGATACTGCCACCCAGCAGCGTATGTGGTCGGTACGCAAGGTGCTCTCCGAGATGAACCCCATAGAGGCTATGGAGAATGTGAAGAACCTCATGCTGCGCACGCAGAACAACGAGGAGTTCTTCGCCGAGGTAAACAGCTAAGCCTCCCTTTTTCCCCTTCCCCCACCCTCTCTTCTCTCCGTGAACCTCTATCGGGGCTCACGAGAGAGACGAAAGCCACAGAGCCCAGGGCGTACCTAGTGTACCCCCTGGGCTCTGTGGCTTTCGTCTCGGAGCGTGTCTGCTAGCTGAGTCGCTGGCGGAGGCTGTGGCGATAGGCCTCCCAGTCGGTGATGGTGTGCCGTGCCACCCCGCTCGCTATAGCCGCCTCGGCTACAGCGGTGGAGACTCGCTCGATGAGCCTACGATCGACGGGCTTCGGGATGAAGTATTCGGCACCGAAGGTCAAGCTATCCAGCCCATAGACCTCCTTGACGTAGCTGGGGACGGGCTCGTGTGCAAGGGCAGAGAGGGCTCGTGTGGCAGCTAGGAGCATGGGCTCGTTGATGGCGGTGGCGTGGGTGTCGAGAGCTCCACGGAAGATATAGGGGAAGGCTAGGACGTTGTTGATCTGATTGGGGTAGTCGGTTCGCCCGGTGCTCATCAGTACGTCGGGGCGAGCAGCCTTCGCCTCCTCATAGGTAATCTCGGGGTCTGGGTTGGCTAGGGCGAAGATGATGGGCTTCTCTGCCATAGAGCGTACCATATCAGCCGTCACCATCCCTCCCTTAGAGAGTCCGAGGAAGACGTCTGCCCCGACCATGGCCTCAGCCAGTGTCTTGATGTCGGTACGGGCTGAGGCGAAGGCACGCTTCATCTCGTTGAGGTCGGTACGAGCCGTGGCGATTGCTCCCCGAGAGTCGAACATCAGGATATGCTCCCTACGTACCCCGAGTGAGCAGTAGAGCCGTGCGCAGGAGAGGGCAGCCGCCCCTGCACCACTGACGACGACACGTACCTCCTCGATACGCTTGCCGGCGAGCTCTAGGGCATTCAGCAGACCAGCCCCTGAGACGATCGCAGTGCCGTGCTGGTCGTCGTGCATGACGGGGATAGAGAGCTCGGATACGAGTCGGCGCTCGATCTCGAAGCATTCGGGTGCCTTGATATCCTCGAGGTTGATAGCTCCGAAGGTAGGGGAGATAGCCTTGACCGTGCGGATGAAGGCCTCGGGGTCACGCTCATTGACCTCGATGTCGAAGGCATCGACTCCCGAATAGATCTTGAAGAGTAGTGCCTTGCCCTCCATGACGGGCTTGCTGGCATTAGCTCCTATATCTCCGAGACCGAGGACAGCAGTACCGTTGGAGATGACGGCTACGAGGTTGCCCTTGTTGGTGTATCGGTAGGCATCGTGTACATCGCTGGCGATCGCTAGGCAGGGCTCGGCGACACCAGGCGAGTAGGCTAGAGAGAGATCATAGGGGGTGTCGTGGGGCTTGGTGGGGAGGATTTCGATCTTCCCAGGCTTGCCCTCCTCGTGGTAGCGGAGAGCGGCTTCTTTAGTGACCTTGAGTGGCATGAGGGGTAGGGATTAGAGGGTGGGGGCTAATATCAAATAGGTCTAATGGGGCAAATAGGTCTGATAGGTTTAGTATATCAGAGGTCGCTAGGGGCTGCCGAATTGTACTTGTTCATCGCAGAGGTGATGCCCTCTAGGCAGAAGGCTGCCGTAGCCTCACAGGCATACTCGATGAGCTGAGGCAGACGTGCCTCCTCCTCAGGGTGGAAGGAGCCGAGGACGTAGTCGATCTGCTTGCCCTGAGGATAGTCGTTGCCGATACCGAAGCGTAGGCGAGGGTAGGCCTGTGAGCCTAGGAGCTGGGCGATATTCTTGAGCCCATTGTGCCCTGCATCGCTCCCCTTGCCCTTCAGGCGGAGGGTGCCGAAGGGTAGGGCGAGGTCATCGACGAGGACGAGGATATGATCGATGGTGATGCGCTCCGTACTCATCCAGTAGCGTACAGCCTCACCACTGAGGTTCATGTAGGTGGAGGGCTTGAGCAGGACGACCTGAGCGTTCTTGATACGACCTGTGGCTACGTCTCCGTAGCGCTTGGTGGCGAAGCTGGTGCCGAGACGTGCGGCGAGGGCATCGGCGATACGGAAGCCGATGTTGTGACGTGTCGCCTCGTACTCACGACCGATATTGCCGAGGCCGACGATGAGGTACTTCATATATGTATGTAACTTGTCTATTGATGCAGGATAGAGGGACATAGGGATGCTGCCCCTGACTACAAAGATAAGCGCACTAGCCCTGCTTATGTTCCCCAGAGGGTGTTAAATCAGCTAATGCACTAGGTAGTAGTAGAATATCTTTTATCTTTGTGCTGGGAATAGTCCCGCATATATGCATCGTAAACACAGCATTAACCCTATGACTAGCCACAAGATCCTCTGTGTCGCAGGAGCACTAGCCTCCGCCGTCGGTACAGCAGGAGCCCAGTCAGCAACAAAGGGTGCCACGAAGGCTACCCCAGGGGCACGCCCCCTAAACATCGTCTACATCATGTCAGACGACCACTCCTATCAGATGATCAGTGCCTATGACCAGCGCTACATCTCCACTCCCAACATCGACGCCCTAGCACGTGAGGGGGTTCGCTTCACCGAGAGCTTCGTCGCCAACTCCATCTCTGGCCCTAGCCGTGCCTGTATGCTCACAGGTAAGCATAGCCACATGAATGGTAAGACCAACAACGAGAGCTCACACCAGTTCAATCAGAGCCAGCAGACCCTCCCCAAGCTCCTGCGTGCAGGTGGCTATCAGACGGCGATGATCGGTAAGATCCACCTAGACGGTGTCCCTCAGGGCTTCGACCACTGGGCGATCCTCCCCGGACAGGGCGACTACTATGATCCTGCCTTCATCGTCCCCCGAGGGATGCATCTGAAGGATGGCTATAGCCTACCCAATGGCACAGATGCCAGCGCCACAGATACCGTCCGCTACCATGGCTATGTAACGAATATCATCACCGATATGAGTCTCGACTGGCTGGAGCAGCGAGACAAGACGAAGCCCTTCGCCCTCTTCATCCACCACAAGGCTGCCCACCGTGACTGGATGGCTGATACGGTCGATCTCAAGGCCTACGAAGATCGCACCTTCCCCACCCCCGAGACCTTCGATGACGACTACGCAGGACGCCCTGCCGCTGCAGCTCAGGAGATGAGTATCCTCAAGGATATGGACATCACCTACGACCTGAAGATGCGTACCAACCCCAACCCCTCTGGGCTGGGCAAGTACTACCTACACGGTATCTATGGCCGCCTAGAGGAGGGGGTCAAGGCTAAGTTCGACAGCATCTACGATCCACTCTCTCGTGCCTTCTTCGAAGCGCCACCGACAGGTCGTGCCCTTGCTGTGTGGAAGTACAACCGCTACATGCGTGACTATGCCAAGGTGATTAACTCCCTTGACCGCAATATCGGGCGTGTCGTCGAGTACCTACGTGAGCATGACCTGCTGGACAATACCATCATCGTCTACACCTCGGATCAGGGCTTCTATATGGGCGAGCATGGGTGGTTCGACAAGCGGTTTATGTACGAAGAGTCTATGCGTACCCCTCTAGTGATGCGCCTACCTGCCGCCCTTGGCTACGAGCGTCGTGGGGACGTCACGACCCTAACGCAGAATATAGACTACGCACCTACCTTCCTCGACATGGCGGGGCTACCTATCCCCAGCGATATACAGGGGATCTCCCTGCGTCGCCTCCTGCTGAAGAATGGCAAGGAGCCCGACCTCGGGCGTAAGGCGCTCTACTACCACTTCTATGAGTACCCAGGCGAGCACGCTGTGCGCCGTCACTACGGGATCCGTACGACACGCTACAAGCTCATGCACTTCTACGGCGATATAGATAAGTGGGAGATGTACGACCTCAAGAAGGATCCAAACGAACTGACCAACGTCTTCGATGACCCCTCGTATGCCAAGGTACGTCGTCAGCTCGAGCGAGACCTCGCTGGTCTACGCAAGCACTACAAGGCAGAGAATGCCAAGTAATCCTCTCCTTAGCAGAAGGGTAATCTAGCCCACTCTCTGCCTAGGGGAATACTCTAGGGCATTAGCCCGACTCTAGGGGTGCTCCGCCGTGAGCCTATCCCCATCATATTAGACTTGCTTGTATCTTTCCCCCCTCGGGAGGAGGGGTCACATGGTTAGTGTTGTGTAGAGGATGTCTCGATGAGGCATCCTCTACCCTTTTTATATAGGGTCTAGTGTCGGGTGGTATGTGGTGCTCATTCCCCTGCCTAGCTTAGTATGCTCCACGCTTTAGTCAGTGTGCTCCACGCTTTGGCTCTTTTGGGGAGCTCCTCTCATTCGCCTTCCGGGGAGCCTTAGCCTAGACCTCATCCCTCCTAGCCGTTAGCCCTAGGAAATGCCCATCCGAAGAGCCCTACAGAGGACATACTTAGAGCGATGTTGTGTACACGTGTGTATACAAGAGTGTACACGTGGGTACACAATGGTATACACACGTGTACACTTTTCCCTCGTAGGTAGTAGGGGTACACTCTGTAACTCTACATCCAAGCTGGAGGTGCGGCGACCGAGGCGGATGCTTCTCGGCTACTTCGTCCTCGATCTCTAGGGTTTTTATGTCTCGGCGCTGAGGAGTCTGCGAGTCTACTTGCCTAGCGACTTGATGTACTTTTTGTATCTTTGCCTAGCCTGTGTGCGCCAAAGAGATAGGGGCATGCACAGCGCAGACGCAAAAGACTATCCATAACAAGTAACGAAGACGAATATAAAGCCTATGGGAAGAGTCCTCATTATCGGTGCTGGCGGTGTCGGTACGGTGGTGGCTAAGAAGGTGGCGCAGAATAGCGATGTGTTCACCGACATCATGCTCGCTAGCCGCACCAAGAGCAAGTGCGATAAGATCGCCTCGGAGATCAAGAATGTACGTATCCAGACCGCTGCGGTAGATGCCGACAACGTCCCCGAGCTGGTGGCCCTGATGCGGGAGTTCAAGCCCGAGCTCGTGATCAACGTCGCCCTGCCCTACCAGGATCTACACATCATGGATGCCTGTCTGGAGGCAGGTGTGAACTACCTCGATACGGCGAACTATGAGCCTCTGGACGAAGCAAAGTTTGAGTACAGCTGGCAGTGGGCCTATCAGGAGCGCTTCAGGGAGGCTGGGCTCACGGCTATCCTAGGCTGTGGCTTTGACCCAGGTGTGACTGGGGTATTCACGGCCTACGCTGCTAAGCACTACTTCGATGAGATCCACTACCTAGACATCGTAGACTGCAACGGCGGTGATCACCACAAGGCCTTCGCTACCAACTTCAATCCCGAGATCAACATCCGTGAGATCACGCAGAAGGGACGCTACTATGAGGATGGGCAGTGGAAGGAGACCGAGCCACAGGAGATCCACAAGCCCCTGACCTATCCTAATATCGGGGTGCGTGAGTCTTATCTCCTCTACCACGAGGAGCTGGAGTCTCTGGTCAAGAACTATCCGACCATCAAGCGTGCACGCTTCTGGATGACCTTCGGGCAAGAGTATCTGACTCACCTCAGAGTGATGCAGAATATCGGTATGACTCGTATCGACCCCATTCTATATAATGGTGTAGAGATCGTCCCCATCCAGTTCCTCAAGGCCGTGCTTCCCAACCCCGGTGAGCTTGGAGAGAACTACACGGGCGAGACCTCTATCGGCTGCCGTATACGAGGTATCAAGGACGGGAAGGAGCAGACCTACTACGTCTGGAATAACTGTAGCCACCAGGCTGCCTACGAGGAGACGGGTGCACAGGGCGTAAGCTACACGACGGGTGTACCTGCCGCCATCGGTGCGATGATGTTCTTCCGTGGGCTGTGGCGCCGTCCAGGGGTCTACAATGTCGAGGAGTTCGATCCCGACCCCTTCATGGCAGAGCTGCAGAAGCAGGGACTACCTTGGCATGAGGACTTCGGGCTAGACCTAGAGCTCTAGGCAGGAGTCACCCCTTTTCACTCCCGAGGAATAGACAGGCTCTAGACTCGGGCTAATCAAGTATTTCACTAGGCGAGGTCGTCCCTTCACCGCAGTCCATCTGCGGGGGTGACCTCGCCTACCTTATTGAATAAACTACCTAAATGAAAGTACTACTGATCATCGATCCTCAGAATGACTTCATCACCGGCTCACTGGCAGTGCCAGGAGCTATCGAGGCTATGGACTATCTTACCCGCTGGGTACAGGAGCACCATGACGAGTATGATGCCTTCGTCGTGACCTTAGACCAGCACCCCGCCGACCACTGTAGCTTCGACGTGCAGGGAGGGCCATGGCCTGTCCACTGCGTCCGCTATACCATCGGTGCAGCCCTCTACCCTCCACTGGCAGAGGTGCTCATGGCTACCAAACGTGCCCGAGGCGGTGTCTTCTTTGCCCCCAAGGCTACCTCACGCCAGCGTGATGCCTATAGTGCCTTCGAGGACACCGTACCCGATATACTGATGAATGCCCGCCATATCGACGTCGCTGGCCTCGCTGGTGACTACTGTGTGCGGTGCTCCATCGCCGACCTCCGTCGCCACCTTCCCGACACGAGTATGCGCACCCTAGATGATGCCATCGCTTGGATTGGGGAGAAGCAACCTCTTCTCTAGTCCCACTCACTAGCTATCCTCCTTATTCGTATGAAAGCAAAATCTCTCATCCTCGCACTCGGTCTCGTATCTATGCTTACCGCTTGCCACTCCAAGTCCTCCTCGGATAATCCCCTCCTCGTCGAGAGCACGCTGGACTTCTATGCCCCTGCGTTTGATCGTATCAAGCCCGAGCACTTCCTCCCTGCCCTCAAGCAGGGTATAGCAGAGCAGGCTGCTGAGATCGACAGTATCGTCAATAATCCCGAGGCTCCGACCTTCGAGAATACGATCCTAGCCTTCGAGAAGTCTGGCCGACTGCTCACCCGTACCTCGGCTCTGCTCTCTGCGCTCTCCGCAGCCAATGGTACCGATGAGCTCCGCAAGGTGGAGGAGGAAGCCACCCCGCTCCTCTCTGCCCACAGCGATGCGCTGATGCTCAACGACAAGCTCTTCGCTCGTGTCAAGGCTGTACACGACACCGATACCCAGCTCAAGGACGAAGACCTACGCCTCACCGAGGTACTCTACCAGCAGTTCGTCCACGAGGGTGCGCTCCTCTCGCCCGCCAGCAAGGACTCGCTCTCCAAGATCAATGGAGAGCTCTCGGTGCTGGAGACGAAGTTTGTCAATCAGGTACGGGATGCAACCAATGCCGCTGCCCTGCTCATCACCGATGCTAAGGAGCTAGATGGCCTATCGCAGGAGAATATAGACCGTGCGGCCAAGCTCGCCGAGGAGCGTGGTCAGAAGGGTAAGTATCTCCTAGAGATCTCCAATACGACCCGCCCAGCCTATATCGCTGAGCTCAATAATAGAGACGTACGTCGTCGTCTCCTAGAGGCTTCGCTCACTCGTGCCTCTCGCCCCAATGATCCGAACAACACCGAGCCAACCCTTACCCGTATCGCCGAGCTACGAGCCGACAAGGCCAAGCTCCTCGGCTACCCCACCTTCGCAGCCTGGGTGCTCAGTGACCAGATGGCAGGTGAGCCAGCCGCCGTCTATCGCCTCATCGAGGGGATCGCTCCTGCCTACCGCAAGAAGGTGCAGGCTGATGCTGCCGAGCTGACGGCCTTTGCACAGAAGACGGAGGGGAAGGACTTCAAGCTCGAGGCTTGGGACTGGGACTACTATGCTGAGCGACTGAAGAAGGAGAAGTTTGACCTCAACGAGAATGACCTCAAGCCCTACTTCGTCCTCGACAGTGTGCTGAAGAACGGTGTTTTCTTCGCCGCTAATAAGCTCTACGGCCTCAGCTTCAAGCCCCGCACCGATATC
The DNA here is from genome assembly GCF_915070105.1 of uncultured Porphyromonas sp. GTDB lineage: Bacteria > Bacteroidota > Bacteroidia > Bacteroidales > Porphyromonadaceae > Porphyromonas. Next base: position 23,513 of record NZ_CAJZFJ010000005.1, on the reverse strand, counting down.
CCCGTCTATGCTGATGGGGTGAAGGTCTATGAGGTGATCGATCGGGATGGCTCCTCGCTCGCCCTCTTCTATACCGACTACTTCCGCCGTCCTACCAAGAATGGTGGTGCATGGATGGAAAACTTCGTCCAGCAGAGCTTCCTCTTTGGACGTAAGCCAGTCATCTACAACGTCTGCAACTTCCCCGCTCCCGCTCCCGGCGCACCAGCCTTCCTGACGTCGGACAATGTCGAGACGCTCTTCCACGAGTTCGGCCATGCCCTGCACGGCTTCTTCGCCGCCCAGCGCTACGAGAGCATCTCGGGTACACAGACGCCACGTGACTTCGTAGAGATGCCCTCGCAGTTCAATGAGCACTGGATGACGGACTCCATCGTCCTACGCAACTATGCTCGCCACTACCAGACGGGTGAGCCCATGCCTCAGGCACTGATCGACAAGCTCAAGGCCTCTGCGCTCTTCAACCAAGCCTACTCCCTAGGTGAGAACCTCGGTGCCGTCACCATCGATATGGCATGGAATATCCTCGCCGCAGGGGAGAAGGTCACGGATGTAGCCACCTTTGAGCAGCAGGCTCTGAACAAGCTCGGGATCTACTCCACGCAGGTACCTCCACGCTATCGCTCTCCTTACTTCCTCCATGTCTTTGGGGGTGGCTATGCAGCGGGTTACTACTCCTATCTGTGGACACAGGTGCTGGAGAGCAATATCTTCGACTGGTTTGTCGCCCATGGAGGGATGACGGCAGAGAATGGTCAGCGTCTGCGTGAGCTCGTCCTCTCTCGTGGTAACTCCCGTCCTGTGAAGGAGCTCTTCACCGCCTTCACTGGTCTCACCGAGCCCGATATGCGCAGCCTTATCCGTGCTCGTGGTCTAGAGTAGGGGAGGCTCCCTTAGCTCATAGAATAGGGCTACACCCTCGGCTTCGGCTGGGGTGTAGCCCTTTCCTTTTCCCGGAGGTTAGGGCGCAGTGATGGCTGGGGTGGTGGGATAGGTCGGTCTCCGAAGGGGAGCTGTGCGAAGTCCTCTCAAGCTCAAGGATGAACCGAGTGAGGGTAAGTGTCGGTATTGACACCTCTACTTGTCACTTTGTGTATTTATTGTACCTTTGCTCCCACGAAAAAGAAAACCCAAAACAAGTTTTATAGACAGGTAATTCGTAACAATAATGTCACAAGTAAGCATAGCCTTCTTCGGTACGATGCCCTACGACAAGGCTACCTTTCAGGTCGTCAATGAGCAGTATGGCTTCGAGATAAAGTACTACACGGGCAACCTAAGCCTAGACAATGTCAGCCTCACCCAGGGTGTGGAGGTCGTCTGTATCTTCGTCAATGACGACGTAGACGCAGAGCTCATCCAGCACCTCAAGGACAACGGGGTGCGTCTGATCGCCCTGCGCTGTGCGGGCTACAACAACGTCGATATCGCAGCCGCACAGCGTGCAGGCATCGCCGTCGTGCGTGTCCCCGCCTATTCCCCCCATGCTGTAGCCGAATACGCTGTGGCGCTCATGCTCTCGCTCAACCGCAAGATCCAGCGTGCCTCCTGGCGTACACGTGACGGGAACTTCTCGCTCAATGGCCTCATGGGCTTCGATATGTACGGCAAGACCCTCGGGGTCATCGGTACGGGTAAGATCGCCAAGGTACTCATCGGCATCCTCCGAGGCTTCGGGATGAATATCCTCGCCTACGACCTTTACCCCGACCATGCCTTCGCCGAAGCCAACGATGTACACTACGTCACCCTCGACGAGCTCTATGCAGCCTCCGACATCATCTCCCTACACTGCCCCCTCACCCCTGAGACCGAGTATATCATCAATCGGGAGAGCATCGCCAAGATGAAGCGTGGAGTGATGATCATCAATACGGGTCGTGGTAGGCTCATCCACTCCGAAGACCTGATCGAGGGGCTCAAGACAAAGCAGGTCGGCTTCGCAGGTCTAGACGTGTATGAGGAGGAAGAGCCTTACTTCTACAAGGACAAGAGCGACAAGATCATTGACGATGATACGCTGGCTCGTCTGCTCTCCTTCAACAACGTCATCATGACCTCCCATCAGGCCTTCTTCACCGCCGAGGCAACGCAGAATATCGCCCATACGACCCTCTCCAATGTCCGTGACTTCGTCGAGGGTCGTCCGCTCCTCAACGCTGTCCACGAGTAGACCAGTACCCTCCCCCTTACTACACGTCTCTACTCTAGGGCTGTAGCGTGGATCTTGAGAGCCCTCTCACGATGCTATTGAGAGCGCAGGAGAGGACTCAGTATGTTCGCCCCTGTCACCTTACATAGGTGATGGGGGCGAACATTATATGTCCTATGTCACGCTCTCGGTATGTCCTCTAGCTCTCTCTCGTAGTGCCCGATACAGAGGCGGTTAGAGCAGGGTGGGGTGGTGTCTCGATAGGCCACCTCGGGCGATGGGGGTGTGCGGGGGGGAGGGCCGACGCATGATCTCGCTCACACACTCCTGCCTTTGGATCTTCGGGGGTATTATTTCATATCCCAGGGAGCCTTAGCCCATCACGAAAGATCCTAGGCATTATTTCCAAGAAACAGACATACAAGCGAGCCCTACAGAGCATATACTTAGAGCGAGGTAGTGTACACGCGTGTATACAGTTGTGTACACGTGGGTATACAGTTGTGTACACACGTGTATACTTATCCATCCTAAGTAGGAGGTATTCGCTTGGCATATCTAGACTAGGACACGGATACTTCTATCTTCGGTGTATACACCTTGACGACCTTGCCCTCGCACTATAGTGATTTCATGTGTCAGCCCTGTATAGGGATATGAATGATAGAGAGAAGCCCACTATAAGAAGCTATTCCCCCCTCACACCCAAGAGCTCTCATTCATAGAGACAGATCGCCCGTGCTTCACAGAGACTAGAGCCCCACATCCTCTGTATTACTTACTTCAGTGGAGGCTCTAGAGCAAGCACAGGCAAACGCTTCAGAGCAGAGAGAGGAGTAATTACTCGACAAACAAGATATGGTACTAGAGGAGATACCTAGAGTGGTGCTAGAGCACATACCGAAAAGGGAGGAAAGGGCATATAATGTTCGCCCCCGCCACCTGTGTAAGGTGACGGGGGCGAATATTACGTGCTCCCTAGCTGGGCATGTTATGTATCCGAAAGAACGAGGCAGATGAACTCGTTATAGACAGCCCAATAGAGGGTAGTTATCTGAGCTGTGTACTCGCTCCCTAAGCAACCTCATGGAAGCCACGATGAGAGGACTAGTGGCCGAAGCCCAGCTGTAGGATGACCTCCGTAGCTCGGCGAGCAGGACTACCTGCTGGGACGGACTGCGAGAGGACATTGCCCGAACCTACTAGGCGAGGTGTATACCCCATCTTGCGCAGGAGATAGCAGGCATCCATTGCACTCATCCCCACTACAGCGGGGATACGCCCTAGAGACTGAGTGTAGGAGCGGACGTGCATAGCCGTATCAATCTGGATGTAGCTTCCCGTTCCTTCGGTGATCTTCGGAGTAGGTAGTCCCAGCTGGGAAAGCAGTGAGACGAGGGTCGTAGCCCTACCCGAGGCAATAGGCCGAGCATAAGCAGAGGGATGACGAGAGGCTGGCAGTGAGTCAAGAGGGATAGGAGCCTCTAGTGCGAGCAGGCTCTCTGCTATACGCCGAATAATCGGAGCTGCCATCACACCCCCACCAGCGCTATACTGACTGGAGGGCTTGCGGATCACAGCGATACAGGAGTACTTAGGAGCCTCGGAGGGGAAGTACGCACAGAAAGAGACCTGGTGGCGCACATGCCCTGTGGAGTCTCGGTAGCCCCCTCGTCCCGAGGAGAGCTGAGCTGTACCACTCTTACCACTGATGGCGACGAAGGAGGAACGTGCCTTCTTCCCTGTTCCCTCGGTGACGACTCGTCGCAACATCTCCTGTATCTCACGCAGTGTCTCGGGCTTACAGATCTGCTCCCTGACGACTGTCGGCTCGAAGGTCTTGATAACTGCATCTCGCTGACGGATCTCGGTCACGAAGTAAGGACGCATATAGCGACCTCCATTGGCAATGGCATTGAAGAAGGACAGTGTGTAGATCGGAGGGATCTGGGTCTCGTAGCCATAGGACATCCAGGGTAGCGTCGTAGCCGACCAGCGATCAGGATTATCCGAACGCTTACGGATGCGGGCACGGGCATAGCCGTCAATCTCGAGCTTGAGGTCTTCGCCGAAGCCTAGGTCACGGATCTTCTGCACATAGTCATCAGGGCGATTAGCATAGCCTCGGTAGATGATCTTGGCGACACCGACATTACTAGAGTTCACGATCGTCTGAGCCACCGATAGGCGTCCATACCCACCATGATGGGCATTGTGGTCTCTCACGGTGGAGCCCCCGACCTTCCATAGGCCATTACCGACATCTATAGTATCGTTGGGATGGACAACTCCATCATCGAGGGCAACCATCATCGAGGCAACCTTGAAGGTAGATCCAGGTTCGCTCATATCAGCCACCGCCATATTGGTCGTCTCACCATAGCCACCAGAGGACATACGCTGGAGGTTGGATATGGCTACGACCTTCCCCGTCTTGACCTCCATGAGCACGACTGTGCCGCTCTCGGCCTCGAGCTTACCCAGCTGCTCACGTAGATTACGCTCCACGATACTCTGGATGTTCATATCGATCGTGGTGTAGATGCTAGCTCCCTCGATAGCTGGCTCGGTGATGATGCTCTCGTAGCGACCGGCATTATAGAAGCGTACGCCATGGCCTATCTTGCCACGCAGATAGCTGTTGTAGCTCTTCTCTATACCACTTCGACCATCGGTGAGCCCATCCTTATTGGAGACCGAGTAGAGCTGTCCGATCGTGCGATAGGCCAGAGAGCCATAGGGGTAGATACGCTTGGTGCGATCCTCTCGTACGAGGAGTTTGCTGAAGAGGCTCTCTCGCGAACGGCCACGCTTGGTGGGTACGGGAGCGAAGGGGGCTGAGCTCTGTATGCCCTTGAGCTGCATATAGGAGAGGTCTAGGCTTACCACAGCGCAGTGTCTATCCTTGCGCTTGAAGCCCTTGCGCCAGTGCTCCTTTAGCGCAGCCTTGGACAGTCCATGCCGCCCGAGGTCATACACACTATCCACGAGGAGGGCCAGTGCCTCTAGCCCTTGGTCAAACTCACGCTTGAGCTCTAGCACCCGAGCACGCTGCAAGGAGTCCTTCGTCGTCTCTCCCTTAGGAGGGAGGGGGCGATGAAGAGGAGCAAGTGCCTGAGCGTTGAAGTCGAGGAAGAGGCGGTAATAGGGTGAGGTGATCGCCACAGGGTGCCCTTCACGATCGTGGATTGTCCCTCGAAGAGGGGTCTCCGTGATGCTACGTGGGGGGTTGATCTCCTGAGCCATCTTGCGGTAGACCGCACCATCCGCACTGAAGATAAAGAGGACAATGCGTATCACGAGGGCTACCATGATACCAGCAAAGAGTATCATGATGTAGGGGTAGCGGTCTTGTGTCAGTTGCTCCCACTCTGTCCCTCGTCTCCGCTTGAAGAGCAGCCCCACGAGGAGGATGCAGAGAGCCTTTACCGTCTTTTTTAGCCTGTTCATTCAGTCATCCGAATAAGAGAGGTTAGGCTACTCCTTGGGTGAGGAGGAGGCATACTGCCCCGTATCGAGGAGGAGATAGGGGGGCTGGGAGGCTGGCACGAGTGGCAGGCGATACTCCCCTACTCGATCGAGGATATTACCGATACGCTCATACTCGATCCTCTCAGCGGAGATGAAGAGCGACTTGTAGCGAATATCCTGCAGCTTCTGCTCCATCATAGTGACCTCACGCAAGTTAATCATATACACATAGGGCCAAGCAATACTCACTAGGCCACAGGCAATGACAAAGAGGATGAAAAGCCAGTTACGCTTCAGCCAAGGGGCATTGAGGAAGTCCTCCTCCCACCCCTCGAAGAGGAAATGCTCCTCGTCCTCCTCATCCTGCACCTGTGCCGCTGGCTCTTCCTGAGGTTCATTCATGAGGGGACGGGTAGCCTCCTCTGGCTCGGTATATCGTGTGGATGTATCCATTCCTTGTGTGATCATTATAGTAGCTCGGCGATACGTAGCTTAGCACTGCGGGAGCGTGGGTTGGCAGCCTGCTCCTCGGGGCTGGGGGTAATGGGCTTGCGTGTGACCAGATGCCAAGCAGAGCGTCCAGCACCATAGATCTGTGCTTCGGACGAAGAGGTCGCCTCCGCACTACGCAGGAAGGTCTTCACGATACGATCCTCCAGCGAATGGTAGGTCATCACGACGAGCCGTCCACCTGGTCTGAGGACACGCCGACTGGCTTCTAAGAGTTCCTCTAGGGCTGTGAGCTCCTCATTGACCTCTATGCGCAGGGCTTGGAAGATGCACGAGAGCTGCTTCTTCTCTTGGTCGGGACGTACCGCAGGACGCACCGCAGAGATGAGATCGCCGACCGTCGAGAGGGGCCTAGCAGTGCGTGCCTGGACGATGAGCTGTGCCAGCCTACGACTCTGCTTCAGCTCTCCATAGCGATAGAGTATATCGGCTAGTGCTGTCTCCTCGTACTCGTTCAGTATATCACGAGCAGATCTGCCCTCGCGATTGTTCATACGCATATCGAGCAGAGGGGACTCTGCTCTGAAGCTGAAGCCTCGATCTAGGTCATCGAAGTGGTGGGAGGAGACCCCCAAGTCAGCCAAGATAGCATCCACTCGACCTAGACAACCATAGTAGTCCATGAAGCGATCCAGATAGCGGAAGTTACTTGCGATAAAAGTGAAGCACTCACCCTCCTCTGCACGAAGGGCTGCATCGGGGTCTTGGTCAAACGAATAGAGATGTCCCCCCGCTCTGAGATGGCTTAGGATAGCCCGTGAGTGTCCTCCGCCACCAAAGGTCACATCTACATAGATACCCTGCTCTGTGAGGCACATACCCTCTAGGCACTCCTCGAGGAGGACAGGTACATGATAGTCTTCTGCTCGTACTATACTCATCTAAAATCTATTATCCTAGCAAAGATACGTAATATAGCCAAGACCACCGAAAGGGCTCAGATACCACAAAGCGAGGCAGACATACTAGCCCCACCCCTACGGAAAGGGGGAAGGCTAGCATGTCTGCCTCGCTCCTCTATGGATAGCACTCTACCCCCTCGAGGCAAGAGCTCTCCTAGGGCATCCTAGATCTGGCGCAGAAGCTCGCTGAAGATGCGCCCCATACGATCGGAGGCAGCATTGGCAGCACGGATCACATCGTCGCCGTCATTCACGAAGTCGTCATCGAAGTGCCACCCTTCGTTCGTGATTACCGACATACCGAAGACACGGATACCAGCGTGACGAGCTACGATCACCTCGGGTACGGTGCTCATACCGATGGCGTCACCGCCAGAGCGTGCCCAGTAGTTGTACTCTGCTGGAGTCTCGTACGAAGGACCCGTTAGGCCGACATACACACCCTCATGTACGTGGATACCTAGCTCCTGAGCGATAGCCTTAGCCTTCGTGATAAACTCCCTATCGTAGGGACGGGTCATATCGGGGAAGCGAGGACCGAACATCTCCATATTAGGCCCGATGAGCGGGTTGGGGAGGTTGTTGATATGGTCACGGATGATCATCAGATCCCCGACTCGGAAGGTTTGGTTGATCCCTCCAGCGGCATTGGACACTAGGAGGTTCTCGATCCCAAGTAGCTTCATCACCCGCACGGGGAAGGTCACCTGCTCCATAGGATAGCCTTCGTAGTAGTGGAAGCGTCCCTGCATACAGAGCACGGGCACCCCGGAGAGCGTACCTGCGATAAGGTTCCCCTTATGACCGATAGCAGTGGAGTGTGGGAAGTGTGGGATCTGGGTGTAGGGGATGATGGTAGGGTTCTGGAGCATATCCCCGAGCTTACCGAGACCACTACCGAGGATGATAGCGGTACGAATATCCTTAGGAAGGCGTGAGGCAAGGTAGTTAGCCGCCTCGTGATAATGTTGTTCGAGCATACTGAGTAATCTTACTGATAGTTGCTAATGTCTATTGCCTGAAGAGCATAGCAAATATAACAAATCCCGAGTTCATTTGCCATATAGAGAGGACTGCTACTCCCCAATTATCGTTTCCTGGACTCCTAATCATGGTAGCACCAAAACGAGAGTCGAGATAATCAGGGTATCCTTCTTCGTGACTTTAAGACTTGTTGATTTGACTTTCTGTTGAACTTAGCCTGAGATAAGACTTCCTACCGCTAACCAGAAATACGATGAATTCCTTATGTGTGATCCAATTACTTGGCCTCTAAGAACGAGATTACCTATTTCCTTGTCCTCTCTTTATAGGCCCACATTCGAGAGTCCGACTAGGTGTACACATCGGCATAATCCTCCGAGTGTACTACCCTAGGATACATTCACAGCTCTGGCATTTCCTGGATCATACTGCATGAACCTATTGCAGGATGCTCCACTCTATACACATTAAGACTACAGCGAGAGCCGACCCTGGCGGTAAGTCCTTGTATGCGCTTGAAGAACTCAAGATTATGAGTTGAAATGAAGAGCTGATGATACTTCTGAGGATGACAGATTATCGTATCAATTAAGTCAAACATATCCGATATATGGGTACTATCGAGGCTTGACATGGGATCATCCATGAAGATAATCAGCTTATCAGCAACATCAGAATTAAGGTCATCTTGTATCTTGGCTATGAAGTAGCAAAAAGCGATAAGGCTTCTTTCCCCATCACTCAGTTGCTGTGCAATCTTTTCACCCCGCTTGATAACAAATTTACCCCTATGAGCATCATCTCGACCCGATATGGGGATCTGAGCCTCTAGGTGTAGGTGATCTAAATGAAAGAACTCCGACAAGTATGCATTGATAGCCTCTACAGCCTTCCCTTCATCCTGCAATTTCCTTTTAAGTCTCTGCTTCTCACACTCTAAATCCTCAACCTCTTTATGTAGCTCGCTATATACTTTTTTGAGATCCTTAATCCTTACCTCTCGATCCCTTATCTCCTTGTTCTTACTATCATCACTCCTCTCTAGGAAATCGAGGATCCTGTTGTATCGTAGACGCTTACTGGCCTCTTCCTTCTTGTTATTAAGGTTTTCAGTCCAAATATTATTCTTTGATATCAGCTCATTAAGAGACCTTATGCCGTCAAGTATCTTACTTGATGGATCGGCGACTTCATGCCACTTTTGAGGCATGAATAGGTCTTGCCTTCTAGCTTCAAGTTGTCGTATCAATGCATCAATACTCCGACCATACTCACTCTTGATACAATTCCATCCATCTTCCCAAGTGGCATAATCATGACCCAATGAGAAATAGAATGATGAAGAGGAGATACCACGCTCCTGAATAAATATTGCTAGAGCCTCCTTTGCTCCTCTCAGCTTATTGAGTAAGGCATCGATCGCTGATCTAAGCTCAGAGGCATCCTTACTGAAATGCTCTTTTAGTCCCTGCCAGCGAGCTTCAGAGATAGGGTTACCACAAAACTTGCAGACTTGATGCCCATCTTCATGTAAGTGGCATCCAGCCTCGACCCACTCATTTAGACGAGCTTCTTCCCTTAGGGCCTCTATGACCTTAGATAGATTGATCTCCTTTGTTACAAGGCCTCTAGCTCGCTCTATAAATTGTTGTAGCTGTGGCATCTCATCTGGTAGGCACTTCATCTCTGGTTTCACCTCTTCCATGATTGTCTTCTGATACATCGAAATCATATCTGCATCCAGCCTAATCGCCTCTACTCTTGCACTAAGTATCTCCTCTATTTCTTTATTTATCGTAGTGACATTATACGTTTTAGTCCTGCTCATCCAGAGCAGAGGATCCAGCTTTATCTGCTTAGCCTCATCTTTCCGCTGCTTCTCCCAATGCTCAACCTCACTCCTCTGCTTCTCCTCAAGTTCCTGGAGCTTGATCGCATATCTACGGAGTATAGCACGCTTTCCTTCACCCTGCTCCTTACCTTCTAGCTCTCCATTTATTGCGTCAATCAATACTTGAATCTCATTATTCGTAGAGCCAATCACAGCGAAAGACTCAATGGACTTCGTCTCATCATAGAAGAAGGCTAGGTTACGCTTGACAAAGTCTGAGTTATAGACTCTGAACTGATAGGGTGAAGAGTTGGATAAAGTAGACTCCGATAGCTCACCCTCCTCTGTTGTTAGTTTAAAGGAAGCTCCCTCGATATATTTCTCTGTAATATATCCCTGCTCAATACTTGCAAATATCCTTGATAGGGTAGTCTTACCTGAGTAGTTTTTCCCATAAATGATATTCAGTTGCTTGAAGTCTACCCCCTTCAGTCCTTTTTGATCCCACTTATAGTCCTTAAATTGCCCAAAAGATGGAATATCTATTTTCTTGATCATAGCTAGTCTTTACTTGTCGTGTCTTATACTCTGTACCTGCGATGCTACTACATGATGATTAATTCATCACAAATATAGCGAATCTATTAGTTGGTTAGACGGGGCTATACGATGGCCAATGAAATGGAAATCAGTCTATGGAGAGACGAATAGCAAAAGCAAGGATACAAACTAGCCCATATAGCCTAGAAGCTATATGGGCTGGTCTATAAGAGGGTTCAGATAGCGTATATCTATCCGCGGGAGAATAGCCGTCGGGCGACTTCTCTTGCCTCGGCGATGATCTCTTCCTGGCCGGGGACATAGCGGTCTCGCATACGTATGACGCCGTCGATGATGACAGTGTCGATACAGCTACTGCCGGAGGTGGCGTAGACGAGGTTGGAGGTCAGACTATTCAGAGGCACCAGCTCGGGCACGTTGAGGTCCACGAGGGAGAGGTCTGCGAGCATACCCTCGGCGATACGTCCTGCAGGGATCTCTAGGATCTCTGCCCCGCCGATGGTGGCGGAGTGATAGATGTCCGCAGCCTTGGTCGCTGTGGGGCTAAACCGCCAAGCCTTACCCAGGAGCGAAGCGAGCTTCATCGCTATGACCATATCGAGGTTGTTCGACGAAGAGCAACCATCCGTGCCGATGCCGAGTCGTATGCCCCGCTTCTTCATCTCCTCGTACTTGAAGGTATAGCCACTGCACAGCTTCATATTCGAGGCTGGGTTATGCACGACACTCACTCGATGCTTCGCTAGGAGGTCCATCTCCTCATCATCCACCCACACGACATGGGCGACGATCAGGTGCTCGCTCAGGATGCCGAGCTTCTCGAGGTAGCGCACGGGCGTCAAGCCATGCTGGCGGACACACTCGTCCACCTCGCCCTTGGTCTCTGCTAGATGGAGGTTGATCTTGACATTATGCTCTACGGCGAACTTGTGGCAGAACTGCAGTTGCTCCCCACTGACCGTATAGATAGCGTGAGGCCCGAGGGTGAAGGTGATGCGGTCACTAAAGGCCTTGAAGGCCTCGTAGTACTCGTAGCTACGCTTACGATCAAGGGCTGCACGCTCTGCCCCTCCTTGGTCGAAGAGCGTATAGGAGAGGTGGGCACGTAGCCCCAGCTCCTCCACAGCCCGAGCCGTCTCCAGTGGATGCATGTACATATCGAGGAAGCATGTAGTCCCCGAGCGTAGCATCTCCAGACAAGCCAGCCGAGCCCCCACGTAGACATCGTGGGCAGTCATCTTGGCCTCCACGGGCCAGATATAGTCCTCGAGCCACTCCATCAGGGGTAGGTCATCGCCGTAGCCCCTGAAGAGGGTCATCGCTGCATGCGTATGGGTGTTGATGAAGCCTGGGATGACAGCCTTGTCCGTCCCATCGATCACCTCCGCACCCTCTGGGGTGGGGAGGTTAGGGGCAATGCGAGCTATGCGGTTGCCCTCGATGAGGACGTCAGTGATGGTGTCCTCGTGGAGGACATTCTTGATCAGTATGGACATGCAGGAGGATTTATCTCTTGGGGTAGATCTTGTAGAACTCGGCGACGGACTCGATGCCCTTGTAGAAGATATCTAGGGGCATATTCTCATTGGGCGAATGGATAGCGTTGCTCTCCAGACCGAAGCCCATGAGGATCGTCTTGATGCCAAACACCCGCTCGAAGGCTGCGATGATGGGAATACTCCCCCCACGGCGTACCGCTAGAGGACGCTTGCCGAAGGCTACGCCGATAGCCTCCTCGGCGGCTTGGTAGGCAGGTAGATCGATGGGGCAGAGGTAGGCCTCACCTCCGTGCATGGGGGTGACCTTCACACGCACGTACTTGGGTGCGATCTGCTTGATATACTTGACGAAGGCTTCGCTGACGGTGTGGTGGTCTTGATTGGCGACAAGACGGCAGGAGACCTTAGCGTAGGCCTTGGAGGGTAGGACGGTCTTTGCTCCCTCGCCTTGGTAACCACCCCAGATCCCGCAGACATCGAAGCTAGGACGGCAGCTATTACGCTCGAGGGTGTGGTAGCCCACTTCGCCGAAGAGGTCATCTACGTCGAGGAACTTCTTGTACTCCTCTTCGCTGAATGGGATCTTGGCGATCATCGCACGCTCTTCATCCGAGAGGGGTACGACGTCGTCGTAGAAGTGTGGGATGGTGATGCGCCCGTCCTTGTCCTGTATCTGTGCGATGAGCTTACAGAGCTCGTTGATGGGGTTCGCCACCGCACCACCGAAGTGGCCAGAGTGTAGGTCATGGTTGGCACCCGTGACCTCGATCTCCCAGTAGGCCAAGCCACGTAGACCCGTCGTGAGCGAAGGGGTCTCGGCGCTGACCATGCTCGTGTCAGAGACGATGATATTGTCTGCACGTAGCATCTCTAGGTGCTCACGGCAGAACTGCTCCAGATGTGTTGAACCGATCTCCTCCTCACCCTCGAAGAGGAACTTCACGTTGCAGTGTACCAGCCCTAGTGCCATCGCCGTCTCGAAGCCCTTGACCTGGATCATGGACTGTCCCTTGTCGTCATCGGCGCCACGTGCCCAGATATGGCCATCACGCACCTCGGGCTCGAAGGGTTCGCTCTTCCACAGCTCTAGTGGCTCGGGAGGCATCACATCGTAGTGGGCATAGACGAGGATGGTGGGCAGGGAAGGATCCTTCTCGTAGTGCCCGAAGACGATGGGGTTACCCGCCGTCTGATAGATCTCGACGGTCTGTACCCCTAGGCTCAGCAGATGCTCACGCCAGTGCTCTGCACAGCGCTGCATGTCGGGCTTGTGCTCACTCTGGGCACTCACGGATGGGATACGGATGAGGGCAAATAGATCCTCTAGGAAACGTCCTTCGTTCTGCTTGATGAATTCTTTTATCTGGCTCATACTGAAGTATTGTTTAGTTAGTTGTGTTCCCCACCCTCCCCCACGGGGGCTGATAGGGCACTCCATATTATATTTAGGGTAAATGTACAACAAATTAGCGACTATTCCCTCCTTGCCGTCCCACCCATACCTCACAGCTATCTCCTCCTACCCCGAATGCACGACCAGCGTATCACACATCCTGACAGCCCTCCTACCAGACATGAGATGCCCCTCTATAGAGGACTCAGCATGCTCATAACCATCATCTTAGATAGGCAACGAGAATACTCTTACCGAGAGCGCATAAACGCTCTTACCGAGAGCGCATAAACGCTCTTACCGAGAGCGCATGAACGCTCTTACCGAGAGCACAAAAACGCTCTTACCGAGAGCGCATGAACGCTCTTACCAAGAGCACATGGACGCTCTTATCGAGAACGCAAGGACGCTCTTACCGAGAGCGTTTTACCCCCTCTCGTAACATCAGATACAGAGCAAGTTAGAGCAGGGAAATTTCGACCAAACCTCCACCTCGACTTAGAAGAGTAAAGGTGTGATATGTGAGTGGGTACTAGGAAGGTCTTAGGACGGCACGGAAGAGCGCATCCTCGTCCCAAGGTGTGAGGAGCAGATCGCCCTCCGTCACGGGAACTGAGGTGCGGGGCACGTACTCGATGAGGAAGCGACCGCTAGCCCGAGGAGCTAAGTAACGCTCATAGGCTAGGTGTGCCAGTACACCCATCGTCGTACGTAGGTTGATCTCTACACAGGGGTGGAGCTTGAGGACACCGCCCTGCTCGTAGAGGAAGAGGTCTATGCCTATATAGCCCACATAGTCAGAGTCCTCCAAGGCCTCGGTGAGATACTCGCTATGGAGCTGAATGAGCTCCGCTAGTGCTCGCTCCCCGATGTGCTCTGTGAGTCGCTCTCGTAGAGCCATCTGAGGCAGGAGAAGATTGCCCGCATAGGCTCGTCCCGTAGCTTGCGTCTCGAAGAGGGAGAAGGCGACGAAGACGACCCTCCCCTCTGCCGTACGTTCGTACTCCAGAGCCCAGTCCTCCCTCACCTGCCAGAGTGGCTCGATGCTGATCATACCGAGACGCTGACAGCTCCCAGTGAGTGCCTCTAGATGTCGCTCGGTATAGAGACGAGGAAAGGGATGCACACCCCGCCCTGAGGAGGAGAAGGGACGCTTGATGAGCACCTCCTCCCGTGAGCCCAAGTCACGAAGGGCTCTATCGTCTAGGGCACGCTGCAGGGCACGTTGTGTCTCTGCCTTGGTGGCTCTAGCTTCCACCCATCGAGGTAAGAGCTCCGCAGGATATCCACCCTGCTCCACGAGCCTAGATAGGAGTCCATGAGCAGCATGCCGATGAGCCATCTGCAGATAAGTAGGGGTAATGGGAGGTAGACGAAGGTCTATCCCCTGCAGTAGAGGAGCCTCCTGGAGCTCCCTAAGGATATGGGGCTCTAGCCCCCACGGCTTTACCTCGAGGCTCTCTCCCCGCAGATGCTCTACCGAGGTCACATGCCCCTCATGGTCTAGGAGTACAGCGGACTCGGAGGGAGTGAGGGCGGGACGATAGATATAGTCCCCCTGCTCAGCAAGCAGGTTTAGCAGAGGAGCTAGGTCATAGCGCATCTGACGCACCTCACTCGTCGGAGTATAGCGCAGGTGTGGAGGAATACGCAGAGCCTCCTCGTGACCGGGATTGAAGACCCAGAGCCGAGGGCAGGGAGCGTGGGGAGAGGAGGGAGAGACCTTAGTGGGATCGATAAGCATTTGCACACAGAGGGGACAGATAGAGACTGCCCAAGCTAGTAGATAGTGAGGGCTCGGTGTCCCCTATCCATCTAATAGCTTGGGCAGCTGATATGTTCGCTCTATGCGTCCTACTCGGGAGCGTTGGTTAGGCTTCTCCTTATTTGCTGTGGGCAGGGAGATGGCTTTATGAACTATCGGATTGACACGAAGGCATTCCTACATCATCCCCTTATATAGCGGTAGGGAGATGACTTGTGCACGATGAGCCTACTCAGGAGAGTACGACTAGAACGTGAGGGCAAGGGTCGAGAAGAACGTCCGCCCTGGGGAGATGCTCCCCGTGACATTCACCTTCTCGGGGATGTAGTCAAAGAGGTTGTCTACCCCCATGCTGATACGTACCCGACTGCTCCAGAGAGCAGTGACGGCGATACGTGAGAGGGCGAAGGCTCGGTGCACAACAGGGATATAGTCATCCGTATCTGCATTATACTGGGCGGTCGTGACACGACTAGCCCCACGCAGGGTATAGCTAGCCGAGATCGTCCCATCCCCTACCCGCTTATCATAGGAGAGGGTGGCAGTGAAGTTATGGGGACGGGTGGAGGCGAAGGGGAGTGCTATGCCAGACTTGGTGCGTATGCGGTCGATCGTATTGAGGTAGGCATAGTCGGCGTTGAGGTTGAGCCCCCAAGGCATGCGCCAGCGTATGCTGGTCTGGACATTGAGGAGCTTGCTCGTACCGGGGCGGTTCTCATAGCGCTGGTCGGTATTGGACTGCTCGACGAGGCTGATCCTATCCTGAATGATGTTGTAGGAGGCTAGGATAGTCACATTCAGCTCCCGTGTCTGATATTCAGGGGAAAGGCTGATCATACGGCTGACCTCAGGGCGCAGAGAGGTATTCCCCTTGATGAAGAACATCCCTAGGTGATCCCAGTCCATGTAGAGTTCCTTCAGCGAAGGAGAGCGGAAGCCCTCCGAGTAAGAAGCTCTGAGCCGTAGGTCTCCTACTGAGTAGAGGGCTGTAAGCCGAGGAGAGAGTCTCCCCCCGAAGCGGGAGTGATGGTCGTAGCGTAGCCCCCCGACCACGGAGAGTCGATCAGTAGGGCGATACTCAGCCTGTAGGTAGCCCGAGTAGAGCTCAGCTCGGTAGGTAGAGCGGAAGTTGTCAAAGCGGTTGCCCTGCAGAGCCTCTTGGTTGGCCTCCCCCCCGACATTGGCAAAGAGCTTTGTCGCCCCTTCCTCCCCATAGTTGTACTGCAGGCGAGCCGTATGAGCCGTCTGTAGGAAGACAGGGGAATAGTCGTGGGTGTAGACGAACCAGTCGGATCGGTCATAGAGTTCGTTGGCGTAGTCGAAGCGGACGTTGTGCCTACTATTGAAGGCATGGTAGAGTCGCCCCCCAAGCGAGTGCGTAGTGTAGTGATTGCGTCGGGTGACGATCGGCTCATCCTGATCACGGAAGCTATAGCGGAGGTAGCCATAGACCTCACTACGGCTGTCCAGCGTACGATAGCGGAGGGTCTGTCCGAGGGTCTTGGTCTTCTGTCCTCGTGCAGGAGTGATGTCCACCGAGCCGTCACTCTGAGGGATATTGATCGAATAGGGATCCTGATGGGTGTAGCCTAGGGAGGTCGTACTGCTGAACTCCTGACGGCGTACCTGCAGGCCTAGCGCATAGCGGGCGACCCCCTCGGAGGAGACATCCACAGAGGCATTCGCCTGTAGGGGGCGGAGCCCCTGGCGAGTGATGAAGTTCACGACACCGCCAATCGCATTGGAGCCGTAGAGGGCAGAGGCTGAGCCACGGATCACCTCGATACGTTCGATGGTGGACATATCGATGCGATTGAGGTCTACGACACCATTCCCCTCAGAGCTGATCTTCTCCCCATCGACGAGGAAGAGGATATAGTCCCCCGACATCCCCTGTATCGTCACTCGGTACTGTGCACCGTGCATCGTGACATTGACCCCGGGGATAGACATCTGTAGGGCATCGGCTGCAGAGCGGGGGTTGATGCGCTGTAGGTCTCGCTCTGTGATGACCTGTGTCATGATCGGGAGCTTCTTCAGCAGGCGAGGGGTCTGCGTCCCCGTGACGACGACTGCAGAGAGTGTATGATCGTGAGCCACGGAGTCTGTAGGGTCAGGCGATGCCGTCTGCACTGCAGTCTGTGCACTCAGACACAGAGGAGCGAGTAGCCCCAGTAGCGTGACCCATATATATCTATAGATCATCAATGACAAAGCTCGTACACCTAAGTGGTGCAGTGTTCGGTGAAACGTTCAGTCACTCCCACCCTAGAGCTGTAGGAGGCATATCGCTCCACAGCTGAGGCAGGAGTGACTGAGCTAGAGATTATAATACTAGTGGCTGAGACTAGTCGATAGGATAGACGTACTCGAAGCGGATTACCCCAGGTGTAGCGGTCTTACCCTTGGCGGTCTCGAGGGGCTCTTGGTGAGAGACGACCTTGATCTTAGCATGCTTGCCCGTAGCAGTACGTACGATGAAGACCTTGCCCGTGACCCAGCTAATGGGCTTAGATGTACCGTGGTTGTCGAGGTTCTGTACGATAGCCCCTTCGTGTAGAATTACGGTCTTCGTAGCAGGCTTTCCATCAGGACCTTTCTTCCCAGGATCTACCTCTACCTTCCTCATAGTGGAGAGGATGGGATTGAGAGCGAGATTCTCTTGGACAGGAGCAGCAGCCTTGGGGTCTCCATGTGCAAACTTTACAATCTGTGCCTGCGTCTGGTTGTCTGGGGTGAACTTATCCGCTGCAGGGATCGTCACTGCAGTCTTGATGTCCTGCAGACCGACCTCGTATGCACCACCATTCCCCTCTCCAGAGAGACCGCTATTGGTACGTAGCTCATAGCGGTGGAAGGCAAGGTCCCAGCTCTTATCCTTCTTAATCGCCTCGTCTGTATACTTGGCATTCTTGATTACCTTCCCTTGCTCGAAGGAGAAGTAGACATACTCGTCATAGGCCGTAGCATTGACGACGACGCTCTTGACAATTTCGTTTGAGGGGTTGGGGGTAGGGGTGTCCTTACCGCAGGAGGTGATCCCAAGGGTTAGTGTAGCGAGCGCTACGAGGAGCATTGATTTCTTCATCTTGATATGTGATTTGTAAGTGAATATCTATACCACACCTCCCCATGGTCTCCTCACCAAGGGAAGTGCACGGCAAAGGTAGCCCACTTTACGGCGCTATTCTATACCTCCAAATGGTGATATTTATGCCCCTATCTACCTGAAAGTAACTAAGTAGTAATATCTACCTATCCCCCACCCTGCATAGCTAGAGACAATAAAGAAGCTCCCCCGACAGCCCTCATGGGGCTATCGGGGGAGCTCTATAAATGGAGACTAGTCTTACCTAAGTCTAGTCCTCGATAGCAGCGATACCGGGGAGCTTCTTACCCTCGATGGCTTCGAGCAGAGCCCCACCACCGGTAGAGACATAGGAGACCTTGTCGGCATAGCCAAACTTATTGACGCAGGCGACACTATCACCACCCCCGACGAGGGAGAAGGCACCAGCAGCCGTTGCCTCAGCGATCGCTTCGGCTACGGCACGTGAGCCATCAGCGAAGTTGTCCATCTCGAAGACACCCGTAGGACCATTCCATAGGATCGTCTTTGAGCCTAGGATCACCTCACGGTAGGCACGTATACTGTCGGGACCGATATCCATACCGATCCAGCCAGCGGGGATGTTGTCGTTCTGAGCAAAGTCTGTCTTAGCATCGTTGCTGAAGGCATCAGCGATCTTGGAGTCTGTAGATAGCACGAGGTTCACCCCATTAGCCTTGGCCTTGGCCACGATCTCACGAGCTAGGTCGAGCTTGTCATCTTCGCAGAGGGAGTTCCCGATGTTGCCACCAGCAGCCTTAGCGAAGGTATAGGTCATAGCACCGGTGAGGATGAGGTTATCCACCTTGCCTAGGAGGTTCTCGATGATGTCGATCTTAGAGGAGACCTTCGAGCCCCCCATGATAGCCGTGAAGGGACGGCGGATGTCCTGCATCACCTTGTTCACAGCATCTACTTCCTTACCCATGAGGTAACCGAAGAGTTTGTGGTCAGCATCGAAGTAAGCAGCGATGAGTGCTGTAGAGGCATGTGCACGGTGAGCCGTACCGAAGGCGTCATTGACGTACACGTCAGCTAGAGCAGCGAGCTTTTTCGTGAACTCCTTTTGGCTCTCCTTAATGGCCTTCTTTGCCGCAGCCTTCTCTTCGTCTGAGGCATCCTCAGCTAGACCACGGGGCTTACCTTCCTCTTCGGCATAGAAGCGGAGGTTCTCTAGGAGGAGGGCCTCCCCTGGCTTGAGGCTAGCAGCTAGCTCACGAGCCTCGTCTCCTACACAGTCAGGAGCGAACTTCACGTCCACCCCAAGGAGCTTGGAGACATGGGCAAGAATATGACGGAGGGAGAACTTATCTTCGACCTTCTTAGGACGGCCGAGGTGCGAACCGATGATGACAGATCCACCATCGGCAAGGATCTTCTTTAGAGTGGGGAGAGCCGCGCGGATACGGGTATCGTCGGTGATGTTGAAGTGCTCATCGAGGGGGACATTGAAGTCTACACGCACGAAGGCCTTCTTACCAGCGAAGTTGAATTGGTCAATTGTCATAGAGCAATCTGATTTATTTAATAAGGACTGACTAACTCGTTTATTCACTACAAAAGTAGTTTAATTATCCTTTACGTGTGACTATACCGACATAATGCCTCCCCCATCTCAGGGCAAGGATAAATAGATATAGGAGCGAGGATCATGTAGCCAGTACGATTAGAGCTCCCCAAATATTCCCTTGCGCCGACGTCTCGTCCCCCAAGTATCGTCATACTCAGGATCCTCAATCATCCCATCTAGGGAGAAACTAACGAGGATAGGTAGAGCCTGTGGAAGGGGATAGAGCTGTGCTCGGGGCATCTCGTAGAGTTGCTTACATCGGGTCTTCATCTCCATAAGTATATGATAGGGCTATGTGGGATTTAGCGAGGGAGGTCGATCTTTGTCCAGCTGAGACCCTTGTAGATCTCAGCATAGTCTGCTCTGAGGGCTTCGGAGTCACCCTTGATCGGCGTCGTCGAGGAGGGGTTAGGGGCAATATTGAAGGTCTGGAAGTACACCCTATTATGAGCTCCTGCCCTAGGTAGCTTCTCGATCGTATTGCCGTTGGCCTCACCCGCCTCTAGGGGAAGGACATAGAGTTTATTTCCTCCCCTTCTCGTCTTCACTCTGTACTGAGTATAGGGGGTCTTGTCATAGAATGGTGCAGGCTTGCCCTCCCACTTAGCCCCCTCGAAGGTAATTGCCCCGTGATCATTGGGGTCGGGGAAGTAGATGAGAGCTACCGCCTCATCCTCCTCGGGATACTTAGCGAAGCCCCCTGACATCACAGGGACAGGCAGGGCAAGTCGGGAGGTACCTTTGTCCTGCTTGGCGATCAGATAATCATAGTGATGGCCATCAGAGGACGGTCGTCCCCCTTCGGGCCTGCCCTCATAGGCACGGCTATACCTATGCCGCCAGTACTTCCCCGCTTGGTATTCCTCATCAGGTCTTAGAGTAATGGCTCCATCAGAGAAGTCCACCCTCATATCCCAAGTCGCAGAGAGCCCACCCGAGAGTAGAAGGCATACCTCATAGGGAGGACGGGGCGCCTGAAAGTATTTCTCCTTACCGCCCTCACTGACGAGATCTGGTTCTAGGCTATTCTCTGCACTGATCCGTTGTCTGATGATGGTCTTAGGGTAGCTATTGTAGAAGCGTAGCGCCATGAGATAGCCGTGCATACGGAACTTGATAGGAGCATACCCCATCGGGGTCACCACAGCCCCCTTGCCCCCCTCTTCACTGTGCCAGACAAGCGGGATCGCTTCGCTCGTGAGCACCACGAAGTTGTCGGGAAGAGGCGAAGCATCTCCCCAGCGAGGGATGCTGTGTACCCCCTTGTTTGTGAATCGCCCCTCCTCATCTAGGCCAACGACTGCAGAGAGGTAACAGTCCCTCAGCTCATCTCTAACCATCTCCTCCCAGATAAGAGCCTGCTGGGACGTAAGGGACTTAAGAGTAAGGTCTCCACGGAAGCTTAGATTCTTCCCACCCGAAGATACCACAAGGGGGAGCAGGTGATGGATCACCTGCTTAGGATGATCCTTTCTATAGATGTAGATGTGTGCCAAAAGTGTCTTCCCATCTGGCTGATCCGCTTGGGCAAAGAGCGAGATAAAGCGCTGAGAGGCATCTAAGGGATTGAACCGCCCCGTAGTACCCCGTAGCTGATCTGTACCCCCCGCACTCTCCGTGGCGAGACTAAAGGGTGCAACCTCGGCAGAGAGGTTCAAGATAAGCTGAGGTGATGAGCTGTTCGGGGGGAGATCCTGCTGTGCTCCCGAAGCAAGATGGACCTCTGGTGTACCTGAAGTACAGGAGCAAAACAATGCAATTGTAGATAATAGGATCAATAAATCTTTCATCCTTCCATATAATGATTGTGTGTGCATCAGATTCGTATGCCACTCCCCTTCTCTCTGAGAGAGACCTCGCTGTCCCTTACAATAGGTCATATACCATCTGACAACTAAGGTCACTACACTAGGTGTCATCAAGGGTCGCTCTCTATCCCGCTGCATATACCAGCTGAGCATACCCTCCCCCTCGGTATGGAGGGAAAGCTAGAGCTATGGGGAAAGCATCTTCCTCAAGGGCAAAGGTAACCAAAAACCTATCTCAGTGTAGCCCTCCCCAATTTCTCCCAGGGCTGACGCATGAAATCACTATAGTGCGAGGGCAAGGTCGTCAAGGAGCATACGCCGAAGATAGAAGTATCTGTGTCCTAGTGTAGATATGCCAAGCGAATACCTCCTACCGAGGAGAGATGAGTGTACACGTGTGTACACAACTGTATACCCACGTGTACACAACTGTATACACGCGTGTACACAAGTGCGCTCTAAGTATATCCTCTGTAGGGCTCGCTTGTATGTCTGTTTCTTTGGGGTAATACGTAGGATCTCTAGGGATGGGCTAAGGTTCCCTGGGATATGAAATGATGTCCCCGAAGATCCAAAGGCTGGAGTGTGCAAGAGAAATCATGCGTCAGCCCTAGTGTCTGTGCCTCGTCTCAAGTCCTGCCTTCCTCCAAGTACCAAGGGGGAAAGCTTCCGAAGAGAGTATCCCTCGGAGCAAGTTCCTACCGATGATTGGTACGAGAATACGAGGGGGATAGGAGGGAAGGGCAAGAAAGAGCAGAGGCGGTAGACCTCATACGAAGTCTACCGCCTCTGTTTAGGGATAGGGGCTTGGGTAGCCCTGTTGGGGAGGGATTAGTCGAGGGTCTTCTTGATCTCGATCTCTTCGTAGGCCTCGATGATATCACCGACCTGGACATCGTTGTAGCCTTCGATATTCAGACCACAGTCCTGACCCATGACGACCTCCTTAGCGTCGTCCTTGTAGCGCTTGAGGGAGCCGAGCTCACCAGCGTACTTGACGATACCATCACGGATGAGGCGGATCTTGTTCGTACGCTTGATCTTACCCTCGACGACCATACAGCCAGCGACGGTACCTGCACCCGTGATCTTGAAGGTCTGCTGTACCTCCAGATTAGCCACGACATTCTCCTTGATCTCAGGCGAGAGCATCCCTTCCATAGCGGACTTGATATCCTCGATCGTATCGTAGATGATGGAGTAGGTACGTATCTCGACACCCTCGCGGTCTGCTAGGCGACGGGCTGCCTGACTGGGGCGCACCTGGAAGCCCAGGATAATAGCCGAAGAGGCAGAGGCAAGTACCACATCGCTCTCGGAGATCTGTCCGACACCCTTGTGGATGACATTGACCTGGATCTCCTCGGTGGAGAGACGGATGAGTGAGTCGGAGAGGGCTTCGATAGAGCCGTCCACGTCGCCCTTGATGATGACATTGAGCTCCTGGAAGTTCCCGAGGGCACGACGACGAGCCAGCTCGTCGAGGGTAAGCCCCTTCTTCGTGCGGGTGTCCTGCTCACGCTTGAGCTGCTCACGCTTGCTGGCGATACTACGAGCCTCCTGCTCGGTCTCCATGACGTTGAAGGTCTCACCGGCGGCTGGTGCGCCGTCCAGACCGAGGATGAGGACAGGTGCGCTGGGGCCTGCCTCATTGACCTTCTTGTCACGCTCGTTGAACATAGCCTTGACACGTCCGTAGTGCGTCCCGGCTAGGACGATATCTCCCTGACGTAGGGTACCGTTCTGTACGAGTACCTTGGCTACGTAGCCACGTCCCTTGTCTAGCGAGGAGTCGATGATCGACCCTACGGCACGGCGGTTGGGGTTCGCCTTGAGCTCTAGGAGCTCGGCCTCTAGGAGCACCTTCTCCAGTAGGGCATCGATGTTGATCCCCTGCTTGGCCGAGATCTCCTGGCACTGGTACTTACCGCCCCATTCCTCGACGAGGTAGTTCATGG
>NZ_CAJZFJ010000004.1 GCF_915070105.1 uncultured Porphyromonas sp. | reverse complement strand
TCACTGAGATAGCCTACCCTAAATGCGTTTACCTAGATTTCCCAGCTCTCCTCCACCCTCACGTCTCTTGGAAAGCAACTAATAACCTGCACCTTAGGCATCATATCTGAAGCAAAGAGATCCTATCCTATACTACAATATATAGATAGGGTAAGCCCCACAAAGTAGACGCCGTAGATCCTAGATACCTGCCTAGGGGGGCAGTGTCTAGAACCTAC
The DNA here is from genome assembly GCF_915070105.1 of uncultured Porphyromonas sp. Lineage (GTDB taxonomy): Bacteria > Bacteroidota > Bacteroidia > Bacteroidales > Porphyromonadaceae > Porphyromonas. The sequence goes on along the minus strand of NZ_CAJZFJ010000004.1, from coordinate 58,852 downwards.
GGCGTAAGAGAGGGGGATGGCTAGAGGCTACTAACCTCTTTGACCCTTATATTAGCGGGGACGACGGTCGCCACGCTCAGGGCGGGGACGACGCTCAGGCTCCTTGTAGCCCTCAGGCTTGGGGAGGAGAGCACGACGGCTTAGCTTGAACTTACCCGTCTTAGCATCAATGTCAATGAGCTTGACCTCAATCTGCTGACCTTCCTGAAGGCCTGTATCCTCGATCTTCTCGTAACGCTTCCAGTCGATCTCCGAGATGTGAAGGAGACCATCCTTACCTGGGAGGAACTCTACGAAGCAACCATAAGGCATAACCGAAGAGATCTTACCTGGGTAGACCTCACCGACCTCAGGCATAGCGACGATACCCTTGATCATACCTACTGCGGCATCGATAGCATCCTTGTTGGAGGCGCTGATCTCGACGACTCCGACGCCATCGACTTCCTCGATGCTGATAGAGGCACCGCTCTTCTCCTGCATACCTTGGATGATCTTACCACCAGGGCCGATGACAGCACCGATGAATTCCTTACCGATACGTAGAGTGACGATACGTGGAGCGTGTGGCTTGAGGTCATCACGAGTCTCTGGCTGAGCCTCTAGGATCTTGCCTAGGATATGTAGGCGTCCCTCACGAGCCTGAGCAAGAGCACGCTCTAGGATCTCGTAGCTGAGACCATCTACCTTGATATCCATCTGGGTAGCGGTGATCCCGTCTGCCGTACCTGTGACCTTGAAGTCCATATCCCCTAGGTGGTCTTCGTCACCGAGGATATCGGAGAGGATTGCGTAGTTCGTGCCCTTGTTCTCTGAGATTAGTCCCATAGCGATACCCGAGACTGGCTTAGCGATGGGCACCCCAGCATCACGCAGAGCTAGTGTACCGGCACAGACCGTAGCCATCGAAGAGGATCCGTTGGACTCGAGGATATCGGAGACGACACGGATCACATAGGGATAGTCAGCAGGGAGCATACGCTTGAGGGCACGGTGAGCGAGGTTACCATGACCGATCTCACGACGGCCGACACCACGCTGGGGACGAGCCTCACCTGTAGAGAATGGAGGGAAGTTATAGTGGAGGAGGAAACGCTCCTTACCATAGTTCAGGACGTCATCGACGAGCTTCTCGTCGCTCTTCGTACCGAGGGTAACGGTCGTCAGGGACTGGGTCTCACCACGGGTGAAGACGGCCGAGCCGTGAGGCCCTGGGAGATAGTCGGTTTCGATCCAGATAGGGCGTATCTCGGTGGTCTTACGTCCATCCAGACGCTTACCTTCATCGAGGATAGCACGGCGCATAGCCTCCTTCTCTACATCGTGGTAGTAGCGAGCGATCAGCGGAGCCTTCGTCTCAAGCTCTTCTTCGGTGTACTTAGTCTTGTACTCCTCTACGATCGCTTCGAAGGCTTCTGCACGAGCGTGCTTGTCAGTACCAGAGGTAGCTACAGCATAGGCCTTAGCATAGCAGAACTCGTGGACATCCTTACGGAGCTCCTCATCGTTCTCCTCGTGGCAATAGGTACGCTTGACGAGCTTACCTACAGCTTCGGAGAGCTCAAGCTGAGCCTGGCACTGTACCTTAATCGCTTCGTGTGCGAACTTGATAGCCTCAAGCATCTCGGACTCCTGTACTTCCTGCATCTCACCCTCGACCATCATGATGTTATCAAGGGTAGCACCGACCATCAGTTCGATGTCGGCATTCTTGAGCTGCTCGAAGGTGGGGTTAATGACGAACTCACCATCGACACGTGCTACACGCACCTCACTGATAGGCCCATTGAAGGGGATATCGGAGACAGCCAAAGCAGCTGATGCTGCAAGACCAGCCAGGGCGTCAGGCATATCGACGCCATCGGTGGAAAAGAGGAGGACATTGACGAAGACCTCTGCATGGTAGTCATCGGGGAAGAGGGGACGTAGAGCACGGTCTACTAGGCGGCAGGTCAAGATCTCGTAGTCCGAGGCCTTGCCTTCACGACGGGTGAAGCCACCAGGGAAGCGGCCAAAGGAGGCATACTTCTCCTTATACTCTACTTGGAGGGGCATGAAGTCTACCCCTGGGTTGGCATCCTTAGCGGCACAGACAGTGGCTAGGAGGACGGTGTTACCCATACGGAGCTCTACCGAGCCGTCTGCTTGCTTGGCAAGCTTGCCTGTCTCGAGGATGATCTCTCTCCCATCGGGCAGTGTGATGGTCTTGCTAATTGGCTGTAGCATTATCTTGAATTGAGTTACTGATATAATCCTTCTTAATCGGGCGCAAAGTTAGGTAAATTAACGCTATTAACCCGCACTCCTTCCGTATTCCCCTGTGCAGGCCTACCCGACAGCACATCCCCCACAGGCAGGGTAATAGGACATAGGGGGTATCTTGGGAACCCTTATCCCGGAGTCACAAGAGGGCTAATTTCTCGCCCCTACACCCTCCTATCCACCGCTCTTAAGAAGCCTGCTGATAGGTACATAGCCCCCATACTCCGATCATACCGAGAGGGCAGTTGTATACACACGTGTAGACTACTATATACACGCGTGTACACTCTTGTATACACGCGTGTATACAGATGAGCAGACGATAGGAGCTCTCTCCCCTACTTCTCAGGGGGGTGCGGAGGGGGTAGATAAGCACCTCATGAACCACCCCGCTTTGTCGGCTACCCCACCCTATCCTCTACCCTTATATACACCATATCCTAGGGAGGTAGTCGCCCCACCATAGAGGAGACCTCAAGGAGCGGCACTGGGCATCCCCACATATAGGTATAATGAATCTGATATAGAGCTAGATGAAGCGCTTGTTATACTTTTGCATCGCTTCTCCCTCGGGGGTGAGCCTACAGACTGCTTACTTCCCCCGAGGAGATTACGAATTGGTATCGCACCCCAAGGAGCGGGTACTACGTCCTAAAGGACGCCATCCTTACTCAAATTATATGCATTAGATGAAGCTTTTACGACTTCCTTTATCCCTATGCCTCGTCACCCTAGCGATGAGTGTAGATACGACGGCTCAGAGCCCAGCAGATAGCCTGCGACAGGAGCGGGTAGTGGATACCTCTGGATATGATCCTCAGAGCCGTGGGCATCAGGCTCTACAGAGCCAGTACTACGACCTACGTGGTCAGCTCACTGACGCGAATGGCGTCCCCCTCTCTGGCGTCCTCATACGCCTCCAAGATACCCACCTACAGGCAGTGAGCAGCCGAGGTGGCTTCTACCATCTAACAGGGATACCTCGGGGAAAGCATCTCCTGAAGGTACATGGCGCAGGCTATGAACCTCAGGTGCGACTGGTCATCTTCGGCCTAGACGGGAGCCATAGGGATAGCCACCAGCATGAGGACTTCATCCTCATCGAGCGAGAGGAGACCCTGCCTGCTGTAGATATCGTGGGACGAAGGGAGCAGACCTACAAGAATACGATCTCCTATGCAGGCACTAAGACGGCTACCCCACTGCGCTATATCCCGCAGTCCATTGGCTACGTCACTAAGGAACTCGTCCTCGACCAAGCAGCCACTACCATCAATGATGTCGTGAAGAATATCAGTGGCATCAACCAATACTCCTTCTACAACGACTTCTCCATACGTGGATTCCGTGCCACGGGCAACCGTAACTCAGGCAACCTCGTCAATGGCATGCGCTCCCAGACCAGCCTCTGGCGTCAGTCATCCCTAGCCAACGTAGAGCGTGTAGAGGTGATCAAGGGTCCTGCCTCGGCTCTCTTCGGCAATGCCGCCCCTGGTGGTGTGATCAACCGAGTGACTAAGAAACCGCTAGATATCACCCGACGCTCAGTGAGTGTCTCTGCTGGTAGCTTCAGCACCGTACGTGCCTACACCGACCTCACAGGGCCGCTGGATGAGAAGAAGACCCTACTCTATCGTCTAAATCTGGGCTACGAGACCTCCGATACTTTCCGTGATCTACAGGGGCTCACGACCTACATAGTCGCACCCTCCTTCACGTATCTCCTCTCTGAGCAGACTCGCCTCGGTATGGATCTCGTCTACAACCGCAGTCTAGGCAAGATAGATCGTGGGGTAGCGATCTTCGGTGATGGAGACCTCTTCTCTCGCCCCATCTCGGCCTCCCAATCTGCCGCCAACGACTACCTCAAGGAGCAGAACCTCAATCTGACCCTAAGCCTATCTCATCAGATCGCCCCTGGGCTCCTCTTCAATAGCACCTACCTCTTTTCCTCCTATGATGAGGATATGATGGAGCACTCTCAGGATAATGCCTTCGTCAAGAAATCCGACGGGTCCTATGATCCCTCGCGAGTCCTGATGCGTGTCACGCAGCGTGTGCGCCTATTCCGCAATCATAGCCTCAATAACTACCTCACGTGGGATATCGAGACGGGAGCCGTACGACACAAGCTCCTCCTCGGCTATGACTACTTCGCTACCGACCTCCTCCCTGGCTCATCTCAGATAGAGGCAGGAGGATACCTGCTGAAGAACGGACGTACAGCGAAGGACTTCGACCCTGCTAAGGTGAGCAACTACCTCCTGGACAAGGAGGGTAACCCACGTACGAATATCCCAGCCTTTGACCTCACGACCAACCAAGGCAACCTCTACCAAGACATCTCCAAGTACATCTATACTTCTAAGGAGGTACGCCCCGCCACCCAGTATACCCAAGGAATCTACCTCCAAGAGCAGCTCTCGTGGTGGAAACTTCAGCTCCTCCTCGGAGCTCGCCTCGAGTGGTTCACCGACGTGACCAAGCTCTCCTCAGGCCTGAAGGAGAAGACTCACCAGCTAGCCTTCACACCTCGTGTAGGACTCGTCTACAGCGTCCTACCTAAGACGAATATCTATGCTACCTGGATACGTGGCTTCGAGCCTCAGAGTGTCGCCGTACAGAGCAATCCCGAGGCAGGTGGACCCTTCGACCCCGTCCAAAGCGAGCTCTGGGAGGTAGGTATCAAGGCTGAGTATCTCGGAGGTAAACTCAGCGTCACAGCAGCAGCCTTTGACCTACGACAGCGCAACACCCTCTACAACGCAGGCATCACCGGACAACCCGATCTGATGACCCCTATAGGCGAAGAGCGATCCCGAGGCATAGAACTCGATGTAGCAGGTACGATCCTCCCCTACTGGAGTATCATGGCCAGCTATGCCTACAATGTAGCAGAGATTACCAAGGCACCCGCCTCCACTCGTGACCTCAATCTCCAACGCCCAAGCACTCCCAAGCACGCTGCCAACCTATGGACGAAGGTCATCATCCCCTCGGGTGCACTCCGTGGGCTAGGTCTAGGTGTCGGAGTCAATGGTGTCTCGGAACGTCTGGGGCAAGTAGCTAAGCGTGAGCATGTCGTCAGCTACCCAGGTTATATCCTCGTCAATACAGCACTCTACTACAAGATCCGAGCTGTACAGCTCCAGTTGAACCTCAACAACGTCCTCGACAAGCGCTACTACATCTCCGGCTATGATCGGCTACGTTCCTTCCCCGGTGCCCCTCGCAACCTGAGCCTCTCTGCCACCTACCGCTTCTAGTCTCCTAGTCTAGGAGCTCGGAGCAGAGCACAGATGGTGGTAACTAGGGGAATGCTCTCACCTCAATACCCCTCCCTCGGAATAGTATTATAAGGCCCCCATCCCAAGCAAGTGTGGCCAGCAGATCTTGTATGATCTGCTGGCCACATTTCTTTATCTCTTGGGTAGAAGATTTGCCCATGTATCCTCTCCGCACAACGAACGAGTGACCCCTCCCCCATGGACTCACACGATGTCGCTCATACCGGGAAGGCCACCAGCAAGTATACCGAGAAGGGGGTATAGGACATATAATGAACGTCCCCGTCACCTATGTAAGGTGACGGGGACGTTCATACCGAGTCCTCTCCTAGGGACATTACGTATCCTCCAGTAGGGCGCTCAGAATGCGCTTCGCATCCTAGTATTAGCTGCCCTAGGAGCTACTACTTGACTCTATAGACAGTAGAGCGTTACCTTAGGGGCGACACATGATCTCTTTAGTACACTCCATTCTTTGGCTCTTAGGGGATATTGTTTCATGTCCTAGATAGCCTCCGTATCCCTTAAGTGCCTAGACGTTAGCCACGAGGAGAGCTGTATACAAGAGCTCTACAGAGGACGTACTTAGAGCGAGGTAGTGTACACGTGGGTATACAGTTATGTACACGTGGGTACACTTTTGTGTACACACGTGTATACTCACCCCTCCTAGGTAGTAGGTATAGGCCGGGTATGTCTACAGCTAGGACACGGATACTTCTACCTTGGGTGTATGCTCCTTGACTACATTACTCTCGCACTGGAGGGATTTCATGCATCGGCCCTAAGCGTTACCTCACCATGGAGCATAAAATAGGAGACATGCTAGAGGAGCAAGCAATATATCTCCTCGCCTCAGACATCCTTTCCAGCCACACATACCTACTACTCTACCACAAGATTTGCCCATCCCACCTCTCTTGGCACACATAATATAATATATGGAGTAAGTAAACACATGCTCAACCTTGCGGAGACTCCCTACATTCGGGGGCTCTTTCACTTCTTTAAATTCTATAAGAAGTAAATCACACTCAAGGCTTTACATTTTAATATCTTTTAGCTATATTTGCTATGCAACTAAGCACTAACCAATAAACGTATCTATCCGATTATGACTATTAGACTACGTCGTCTGATCTTGAGCTTGGTCCTCCTGATCAGTTCTATGGGTATCGTTTGTGCTCAGACGCTTCGAGTGAGTGGTACGGTACGAGACTCCAAGGGAACACCCCTGCCTAACGTCTCCGTCACCGTCAAACTAGATAACTCCAAGCGCACCACAACGGACTCAGAAGGTAAATTTGCCCTAGAGACTCCTCAGCAGGCAGTACTCGTATTTACCCTGACAGGAAAGAAGACCGCAGAAGTCATTGCTACCAACAAGCCCCTAGAGGTAACCCTAGAGAATGTCGATAAGAAGAACTCTGCCGTGACGACTATGCGCCAGACGACTTCTATTAACACCAAGTACTACCCCCTATGGGTTATCGACGGAGTCGCCTACAAGCAGGACAAGGACTTCAACACGGCCGACCTCGCCTCTCCCGATGCCCACCGTATCATAGCAGCTGCCCTGCCTGGGCTCTCGGAGCGTGACATCGAGGATTTCACCGTGATCACAGATGCCTCCGCCACAGCCCTCTATGGGAACCAAGCTACCGGGGGGGTGATCTCAGTCCGCACACGAAAGGCCCAGCAAGGGACGAACCTCCTCAGCTATACCTCGCAGCTCACCTACCGCTTCCGCCCCTCGTATCGGGAGTTCAATATCCTCAACTCACAGGATCACCTGTCGATGATGAAGGAGCTAGAGGCTGGAGGAACACTAACCCCCGAGAATGTCCTCTACAAAGACACCTACGGGATCTACGGGTGGATGTACGACAACTCGATCAAGTACGAGAATGGGAAGTTCTACCAAGATAACACCCGCGCAGGCCAGCTCGCCTACCTAAGACAAGCCGAGCTAAGGAATACAGACTGGTTCAAGGAGCTCTTCCAAAACAGCATCAAGCAGCAGCATACCATCACCCTCAACTCAGGTAGCCAGAAGGCCTCCTACTATGCGACCTTGGGGGTCACGCTAGACCCAGGATGGGCAAGGGAAACACACTCTAGAGACTACTTCTTCTCACTGAACGCAACCTTTAAGCCCCTAGCGAATTGGACCTTCGGGATGAGAGCAAATGCCTCCTACGGCCAATACCATGGAGGGAATGACTTCACTGCCCTAGAGCAGGCTAAGAGCCTATCCCGTACGATGGATCCAAACACATACTACCGATATAAATACACCCCCTTCAACATCAAGAACGAGCTACAGCAGAACTACCGAGACGATGACGATCTCAATCTCCGTCTCCAGGCTTCTCTTGAATGGAACCCCATCCGTCAGTTCAGGGCATCCCTCGTCACCTCGCTTCAGGTCAATAGTGTGGCGTATGAGTTCACTCGTACTGAGCACTCCAATGTCGCTCAGCGATTCCGTGCCATGGACAAGCGTCTCATCCGTAGTAACAATCCCTACCTCTACAAGCCTGCCGAGGACATATATGCACTGCCTCAGACAGTCATGCCCTCAGGTGGATACCGTACAGTGCAGGACTATCTCTCACGTAAGGTAGACGTGATGGCCCGTGCTATCTACACCGACAGCTTCGATGGAGGGAAGCACACTCTCACAGCGACCGTCGGATCAGACCTCTATGATAATATGCAGCGTAATGGCTGGCATAATGAGTATGGGGTAAACTTTGACCTCGGTCAGCTGCAGACCTACGACCCACTGATCTTCCGTTGGCTACGTGACCGAAGTGAAAACTACTTCAAGCGCACTACGACGATCGACCGCAACGTCGCCTTTGTAGGGAGTGCCTCCTACCAGTACCTAGGCCGCTACACCCTGGATGCTTCATTCCGCTATGAAGGAACCAATAAGTATGGGAAGGCTACTATCGCCCGCTGGATGCCTACCTGGAACGTAGCTCTCGGGTGGGATGTCACGAGTGAACCCTTCTTCGAGCATCTCAGACCTCTATCCTCGCTCTCCACAAAGCTCTCCTACGGGATGACCGCTACGCTCCCCTTCGTCTACAACTCCAATCAGCGTATCAAGCCCTATCTCCCCTTCCGTCCCAACGGTATCAGTGAGACAGAGCTCTATATCGACCAGCCAGCGAACCATGACCTCACCTATGAGAAGATGTATGAGCTGAACTGGGACGTCAATGTAGGCTTCCTTGAGGATCGCATCTCTGCCTCACTCAGCCTCTTCTCACGTCAGGGACGTGACCTCGTGGACGTCTCCTACAACCAGGGGACAGGTGGATTCTTCAAGCTCTATGGAAACGTAGCCTCAATGACTGCTAAGGGCGTTGAACTCTCTCTGACGACACAAAACATTAGGACGAAGGACTTCGCTTGGACCAGCACGTTCTCCTACTCACGTAACACGAACAAGGTCACCAAGCTTAACTCGCGTCCAGACGTCACCACACTAGTAAGCTCCTCTGGAGCTGCACGTGAGGGCTATCCCCTGCAGTCGATCTTCTCGATTCCCTTCTACAAGCTATCCTCTGAGGGCTTCCCTCAGTTCTACAATGCCGAAGGGAAGATTGAGCGTGACCACATCAACTACAGTGCCACGACAAACCTAGACTACCTCAAGCATTCAGGTACAAGAAGGCCTATCGACGAAGGAGGCTTCAATAATGCCTTCCGATGGAAGGACTTTAGCCTCAGCGTCTATGTCCTCTACTCCTTCGGTGCAGTGCAGCGTCTATCTAGCCAGTTTGGTACGACCTATGGTGACTACTACGCCCTCGGACATGAGTTCAACCGCCGATGGATCAAGGCTGGAGATGAGGAACGTACGAATGTACCTAGCCTCCCCACCTCCGCACAGCGTGAGAAGAACCCTACCCTATCGAATGCCTACACCAGCTACAACAACTCTGATGTCCGCATCGCCCGCCTAGACTTCATCCAGCTACGTGATATCACCCTAGGCTATAGCATCCCCAAGCCTGTACTGGAGAAGACCTTCCTCTCCTCCGTAGATCTAAAGCTACAGGCCTCCAACCTCTTCCTGATCTACTCAGACAAGAAGCTCAATGGTGCTCTACCCTATGGCTATGAGCCCCACTCGATCATCTTCACCTGTACCGTAGGCATCTAGTCATCATCATAATACGAGAGAATTATGAAGCTAAGAATTCGCCCACTGTGTGGCTTACTTGCACTCGCTCTACCTCTACTGATGAGCTCATGTAATGCCTTCCTAAGTGAGAATCCAGACTCTGACCTGGTAGATCCAACGTCACCAACTCAGATACAGAAGTTACTCATCGGAGCCTACCCAACCAGCTCGATCAACTTCCTCACCGAGCTCTCCTCGGATAATATCCTAGACGACGGGACGGGTAACCCCAATACCAGTACCTTCGCCGAGGATGCTGCCTACTGGAAGGCTATCCACAATGCTGATGACTACTATGACGCCCCATACAAGCTCTGGCAGAGTAGCTACTATGCCATAGCTCTATCGAACGAAGTCATCCAAAAGGTCACCTCTCTAGGACTGACAGACAATATCTCGATGGTGAGCAAGGGAGAGGCACTCGTGGCACGAGCCTGGGCTCACTTCCAGCTCGCCAATACCTTCTGCCTACCTTACGATCCTCAGACTAGCTCTAAGGATTTAGGTATACCCTACGTAGCAGAGCGTGTAGTGAGTCTACAGCCCGACTATCCACGTGGTACCCTAGCTGAGACCTACCAGCATATAGCGAGTGACCTCACGGAGGGTATTGCACTGCTCGAGCGCTATCCATCGAACTACAGCGAGGACATTAAGAAGTTCCACTTCAACCCCACCTCCGCCTATGCCTTCGCTGCTCGCTTCTACCTCTACTATCAGGACTGGGCCAAGGCTGAGGAATATGCTACGAAGGTGCTCGGGAACAATCCCTCCCTCGTACTGCGAGACTGGAGTTTCTTTACCACAATCCCTCGTACAGAAAAGGCCTATGCACTCGCCTACTACGACACGAAGCTAGCTGCCAACCTACTCTCTGTCTCCACCTATAGCTCCTACCAATGGCAGACAACGAGCGGTACGAGCTACTACCAGTCCCGCTTCACTCAGGCCAAGGAACTGACACAGAATGAGACTCTCTTCGCTCAGAATATCTGGGGACAGAGCGATGCCTACTACTTCGCACCATTCATCTATGTGGAGGGGAATATCAACAAGACGGTGCAGGCCAAGCTCCCGTCCTTCCCTAGCAGCGACTACCAGACGATGGATACCCCGCTGACCACAGACGAGACCCTGCTGGTACGTGCTGAGGCTCGTATCCACCAGAAGAAGTACGATGAGGGGGTGGCAGACCTCAACCTCTGGACCTCTCGCTACCTCAACGATGGCGACAACGCTCAGAAGCCACGTAAGAAGACCTTCACAAAGGATGAGATCATCGCCTTCTATAAGGCGCTTAGCTACGACTCCAAGGTACGCCCTACGATGAAGAAGAAGCTCAACCCACACTTCACCATCACGGCAGGTGATGAAGAGTTCCTCCTACACCACGTACTGCAGTGTCGTCGTATCCTCACCCTACACGAGGGACTACGCTGGCAGGACATCAAGCGCTACGGCATCACCATCTACCGCCGTATCAACAAGAACAGCAACTACAGTGTCGCCGCAGAGCTCGGTGATCGTGACCCTCGCCAGGCTATACCTCTCCCCCAGCAGGCGATCAAGGGTAGCATCGTTCAGAACCCTACGAAGTAACTCAATAAGAAACAGCTATGAAGAAGCTAATATTCCCCTTCGTCATCGCTTGCGCCCTAGGAGCACTCGCCTCATGTAGCTCCGATATCGATAGGGTTAAGCCCGACCGCAAGGTCATCGATACCGAGGATGTAAGCCGGCTGACGAGGCTAGATAGATATATACAGAAGGCTTTCGCCGAGAAGTACAACGTCAGCATCGACTATCGTTACGACGATAAGATGACCGACCGTCGCTACCTCCTAGCCCCAGTCAAGGAAGAGAAGGCAATAGAGTTCCTCAACCTCATTGACTTCGTCTTCTTCGAGACCTACAAGGAAGCAGCTCCCGAGGGTTATGCCCAGAGGCATACCGTCAAGTTCGTCAACCTCTATGGCTCCTCCGGCTACGCTATGGACAGGCGTATGGCTGGGGCAGCACCACAGGGTATGATCTGGATGTACAATATCAATGAGCTGAATACTCATATCGATAGGACGAGGCTCGATACTCGAGCTAAGGACTATGCCTACTGGATTGCCTCCAAGCGTGTGACAGCTGAGATCGAGAGACGCAATAAGGAGGCTAAGGACAAGACTGGGCAAGAGCTCACTGAGGATGAGAAGAAGAAGCTCAAGGATGAGCTGACACCCAAGTACGAGCAAGAGGAACTGTCTGGTGAGAAGTACCAGGGGCACATCAAGACAGCTACACTTGAGCTCGAGCAGCGTATGCGTAGCAGCTACATCAGTACCCTCTTCCACGAGTCTGCCCATACGCTCCATGAGGAGCGTGCTTACCCACCTGAGTACGACAAGCTCTCTGCACTAGACTATCAGAAGCAGGATGCCTTCTCCTACTGGTGGCGTAACGGTAAGGATTCACGTCACGCGGGGTTCGTTAGTGACTATGCTAGTACTGATGCCGACGAAGACTTCGCAGAGCTCTTCGCCACCTATGTCCTATCCTCCGATGGCGAGTGGGATGAGCTCCTAGCGTATGCAGACGCAAAGATCCGCCCCAGCGCCAAGTACACGGGCAAGGAGATCATCCTACAGAAGCTCGCCATCATGAAGCAGTACATCCGTGACGAGTACCATACCGACCTCGATGCCATCCGCCAGAAGGCACTCGAGAAGCTCTACCAAATCCCCTATAAGGACTTCACCCAATACCCAGCAGGATACTAACTATGCACTACTATCATATTTGGTCTCTGGCTCTAGCACTCGCCCTAGGGGCATGCAGCCAGTACGAAGAGATGCCCAGTGGCAAGGACTATGCCGCGACAGTGATCACTCAGCAGGAGCAGGAGATCATCAGTCTCCTTCGCTCCAGTGAGTACGGCTGGTCGCTCATCCTCATCCCCGACGAGGGGAACCATGGGGGGATCAACCTCTCGATGAAGTTCATCTCCGACAAGGAGGCTACCATCGCCTCCGAGGAATACGGAGAGACGGTAGAGGTACCCAAGGATCCCAAGAACCCAGGTGCTGGGACGGAGCAGATCTACCAGACGGAGTTTACCTCCAACTATCACTTCTCCCATAACTCAGGCCTTCGTCTGACATTCGACACATACAACAAGCCGCTGAACTACTACTCCGACCCTGACTGGGGGCTCCCCAATGGTTACAACGGAGACTATGAGTTCACCGTGGATAAGGTCAGCCCCGACAAGGATGTAATCTATCTCACTGGCTGTCGTACGAACAACAAGATGCAGATGATCCGCCTCAAGGGGGACACCAAGGCCTACCTAGAGGGGACAAAGGTCATCAAGCAGGCTGTGACGGGTAAGGCTCTTGCCCCCCTCCAGCTTGGAGGGAAGCAAGTAGCACTCTCCATCTTTGGTCTTGCTCGCCAGCTGTGGGTTCGCTACGATGACAAGTCCGAGCTACACCCCTTCTACTATACAGACGAAGGCATCAAGCTTATCAAGCCTCTCACCCTAGGTGGCGAGACCCTTGAGGGGCTAAAACTAGACAAGGATAAGGCTACTATGACGACCCTTGACGGGAAGAGTAAGCTAGCCCTACAGCTCGGTAAGTATGACTTGACGAAGGACTATCTACGCCTATACTTCCACCAGGGCTATGCGAGTGACCAGGCACTCAGCGTCTTTAATACAGCCAACGATATTCAATGGAGCGATACCTACAAGGCGAAGTATAAGGAGTTCATTGACCTTGGTCAGACGCCTGATGTCTCTAGACCCTCTATGAGGCTAAAAATAAGCGAAAAGGGGGATCTCTGGGATAGCTTCCAGCCAGTCTACTACCTAGACTTTACGTCTATCTACGGTGAGCCTAACCAATTCCATACGGTACGTATCATTCAGTACGGCTTGTCCTATTTCTACGCTCGTCGTGCACAGGAGTGGCTACTAGAGAATCTGTTATATTACTCTCCCTATACGGTCAGTGAAGCTACGGATGGACATGGCTATCACTGGTTGACTTCGCCGAAGGACAATGATGAATTCTGGTGCAAGGTACAGTAATGTCTAGGTGCAGGTAGGCTAAACCTACCCACAACTCAGTTAAATGAATCGCCCCAAGGCTTCGAGCCTTGGGGCGATTCATTTACTCCGATACTAGAGAGTCTATAGCTTTAGATCTGGGATACGAGAGGGAGCAGCACCCGTACTGCCGTCCTTCCCATACTTGGGGTGATAAGACCCTAGAGGCAGGTCTGAGAAGGCCCCTCTATTCACTTGATCGATAGCTGAACGCTTACCCTTGAGTCCTGCTCCAACAGCATTAACGAAGAAATGGAAGAGCCAATCGAAGAATCCACGCTCCTCCCCCTGTGCTAGCACACGTCTATCGATGCGCCCCTTGAGTTCCCTTGTATAGAGGATCTCATTACTCTTAGTGGATCTGAGTATGTACTGAACCTCGAACTCTAGCTCGGCGTTCAGATGCTGGTCCCACTGATGAATCACTGTGAAGAGCACAGCATCCGTCCCAAAGATCTTGCGGAAGGGCTCAAGGTCTTTCCCTAGATACTCCTCTGGACGTAGCAGGCTCTTATCTCGAAGATACTCGCTTGTGAAGGAGGGAGCGTAGACGTAGTATCCTCGGCTGGTCAGTATCGGAGCCAGCCCTGCGTACAGCTGGTCTCGAAGGTCCAGCCACCCTGTCTTGTCGATAGGTGGTATCAGGAGGATTGTCTTTGGACTCTCCCCATACATACGAGGATAGAGCATAGCGCGCTTATGAGGGTACATAGAGCGACAGGATGGCAGAGCAAGTAGAAGCAATCCTAATAATGCAATTAGGGAAAGACGCATGTGTCGGTGGTGTCGAGGCATCTCTGGATATACTGATAGAAAAAAGACAGCCACCTAATGGGCACTATTATATAATCCCATTAGGTGGCTCATCCGTCCCTACGTCAGTGCAGGGAAGTATAGGAGTGGTGTAGGTTAGAATTCGTAGCCTACAGTCAGGAAGCTTGATACGTAGCGCGAAGCACCAGTATCTCTACCGAAGAGCCCATCTCTACCCTCACCAGAGAGCTGATTGAGTACGCTGAATTCGATACCAGCACGCACGTAGAGGCTGCTGTAGCGATACATAAGGCTAGCCTGAAGCCCTGCTTCGAACTTCTTAGCGGTTCCCTCAGCGAGGAGGTCGTATTCGGCGACGTTAAGTGGGTCACCTGCTACATCTATGATAGGGCTACCCCCACGAGTAATCTTAGCGCTGAGGAGATAGGAAGCATAGGGAGTCACATTTAGGAAGACGTGCTGGTTTTCCTCTACAGTGATGATACGGAAGGAGAAGTCCACAGGCACCTGCACAGCGTAGGTCTGAAGCTTAGCTAGTGGCTTAGGTGCGTTGTTACGATTGCCAGTCTGTCTCTCACCACGACCGTTGAAGAAGATACCTGGAGCTAGGGTAAAGGGTGTGTGGACAAAGGGAAGAGCAAAGCTGACCCCTGCACGGAAGTTGATAAGACCCTTACCGCTATCATTGAGGTGGTCAAGTGCAAAGTTTGAGACCTTGGAGAGCGTAGGACCAGCCTCCACACGATAGCGTATCTTTCCAAGCTCTTGTGCTGACACATTGTTAACGAAGCCAGCTAGAAGCAGTGCTCCTAGAGCGAATAGTTTAAATTGCTGCATGTCTAAGATATTAATAATGTTGTTATTATTGGATAACGATGATACTCCTTAGTGAAGGATTTAGGTACCCTGCACACATAGTAGTAACTCTACAAAGGTACACAAAAATACTATCTCTATATATGTTTACGAGGAAAGCCCTGATGTCTTTCCCCTTCTAACCCTCTACTTTAGCCCTCTCTGTGGGGGCACACCCTCATTAGAAAGGATAGCCGATGGCAAAGTGTAGTGCCAGTAGATCTCGTGGACTTTGGTAGGTGATTACCCATGGACGACCATTCTCCACCTGTGGATCATACACCTTTGCCCCCGTATCGAAGCGCAGGACAAAGTACTCGAAGTCCCAGCGTAGCCCCATCCCAGCCGCCAGCGCTATCTCCCGATAGAAGGTCCGCCACTTGAAGTCCCCTTGAGGTTGGTTCTCATACGGACGTATCGTCCATACGTTCCCTGCATCTGCGAAGAGAGCCAACTGTATGGGGCCAAGGATACGCATCCGATACTCGGCATTGAGCTCCAGCTTGATGTCCCCCACTTGGTCGAAGATGGATTTACTCATAGATCGGGGCATGCTCCCCGGGCCAAGGCTACGGGCACTCCAGCCTCGTATGCTATTGGCTCCCCCAGCGAAGTAGCGGAGGTCTACGGGCACAAACTGGCTATTCCCATAGGGCACCGCCAGTGCCAACCCTAGGTGATAGGCGAAGGAGTTCCCCTCGCTCAGCTTCCTAAGTCCACTGTAATCGAATTCCCCCTTTACGAACTGAGCAAAGTTAGTCCCAAAGAGACGGTATGATCCGTAGCTATCACGCTCCCGGTTGGTTAGCTGAGACAGTCCATAGAGCATTGCCCCAGAGGACTGGAGGTAGAGTCTAAGGTTGTGTACCCAGGGGGAGGAAGAGAGACGATAGTCATTCAGCGAGTTATAGCGGAAGAGGTAAGAAGCACCAAGGACGAACTGATCCCGATAGTTCAGGATCTGTGTGATCAAGGGCATCGACTTGCGGAAGCTCTCGTTGATATAGGCGAAGTGCAGGAAGTTCAGATCCAGCACCTTCAGGTGATGCTTGTAGGCGGGAGTGTAGTGACTATGCCAGCTGTATCCCCACTCAAAGGAGAAGATATCTCGGCTAAACTCAGGGCGGCCATGGTAATCATAGCTCGCCTGAAAGTTCGTAGCCGACTGGAAGGTAGAGGGGCCACGTGTGTAGAGGAAGGGCACAAGGAGCTTCGGGAATGTCAGCGAAGTCTCCATCCCGTAGCTAAAGTGGTCATTGACTCGGCTGCGGAAGGACTCATACCCACCTCGCACCTGTAGCTGCAGCTGCTCACCTCCTCTAAAGAGGTTGTTGTGCTGGAAGGTCAGCGAAGCACTTACCCCTAGGTTCCCCGAGGAATTTGTCCCGACAACATCCCCACTGAAGCTCTTACTCGGCTCCGCACCTGTCACTATATCGCAGTTGAGGAGCGTAGAGTCTCCCGAGAGGCTGTCTACCTGATAGCGCACGGAGATATTCCTCATAGGTGCGAGGTCGGATAGAGCGGCATAGGTACGGGAGGTGTTCTGCAGGGAGTAGTCTGCTCCTGGGCGTACCCAGATGCGATGAGCGAGCTCTCCTGGGCGCACGTAGTGCTCGGGGTCAATCTCAAAGGCTATGCCTGCCAAGGTATCTCGTCTAAAGGGAAGGCTCCGATCGTTCCCCTCGTGCCGTAGTGTCACCTTGCCTATGCGGTAGGTAGTGGAGGGCACGGCGATTAGTTTGCGTACCCAACCATCATTCACCTCCAGTGTATCCACTTCGTAGCGGACACTATCGGAGGAAAATCCATAGTAGCCTCGGTTAGCCAAGATCAAGGCTATACGCTCACGTTCGAGCTGCATATTCTGAGGCGACAGCACCGATCCTGGGGCTAAGTAGGAGGTATATTGCTCACCTCGGAAGAGCTTCTTCTGCCGAAGGCTATCCCGAGGATGCAGGAGCGGATGGATGATGCTATCGGAGAGGACTTCCTCCTCCCTCCCCACATAGTATCGGGGGCCTGGCTGGATACGATAGAGGAGCTTAGCCTTCTTGTAGGCTGTCGTATCCGTATATAGCGTCGTCTCGGCATTGAGGTAACCGAGGTTGTACATAGCGGCAGTAAGGTTAGCACGGCCAAACTCTGATTCCTGCTCACTATACAGCACTGGGGGATCCCCCCACTTACGGAGCTGTCTATTGACGAAGCTATTGCTCTTCGGGTTGCTTAGGCTGTACACGGCCAGTGTCCACTTGACGAGACCAAGGAGACGGGCATTAGGCTGCTGGGTGAGATATAGATCCAGCTCTCCGAGTTGCTCTTGCTCGTAGGTCGAGAGGGAGTCCACCCGTATGGTGACCTTAGAGAGGAGGTAGCTCCCATCGGGCACATACTTGGTCGTCGAGCAGGAGGTGACGAGGAGGCTGACCAGCAGCGCTAGGATCGAGTACTTATACTTATTCATCTATAGTCCATATCTTCCAGGCTTCATCCGCCTGGATGTAGAGCATCTCAAGTCCGTCCTTGATCCGAGCCCCCCTCTGTTGAGCCTCTTGGAGGAAGGCTGTAGGGGAAGGATTGTAGATCAAGTCGTAGCAGAGGTGCTGATCTGACAGAGCCTCATAGGGCAGGGGAAGGAGCTCTCCAGGACAAAGCCCGATAGGGGTGGCATTGATCCACAGCCGACACTCCTCGGCTAGCCCCCCTCGGAGCTCCTCATAGGCGACCATCCCTTGGCGAGGGTGACGGCTGACCTGTTGCCCCTCTAACCCAAGCAAGGACAAGGCACGAAGTACAGCCGAGGCTGCCCCTCCACTCCCGAAGACTAATGCTCGTGGTCTCTGACCACCTAGCCAGATAGACAGAGAACGTCTGAAGCCCTCCACATCTGTATTATAGCCGTAGAGCTGAGTCTGACCGGTGGCACTTCGTCTGATCCGAAGGACGTTGGTCGCTTGTAGCGCCTCTACGTCTGGGCTCAGGACGTCCACGTAGCGAAGTACCTCCCGCTTGTAGGGGAGCGTGACATTGAGACCACAGAGATCGGGCTCTCGGGCAAGCAGGCTAGGGAGCTCCTCGATCGAGGCTAGCTCATAGGGCAGATAGCTCGCATCAATACCCTCACGAGCGAAGAAGTCACCAAAGTATCTAGGGGAGAACGAGTGGGCAAGTGTCCGGCCTATCAAGCCGTACTTGCGCCTCGAGCCTCTTGGGGCTCTACTCTCGTGATCCTGTCCGCTCTGTGGTGCCATCTGCTCTGTCGATGGAGCAAAAATACAACAATTCGTATCTTGCTCCCCCAGCCACCTTGCCCAGCACAGCCTTTGGGGGCTCATAACGGAGCTTTATACAAGGCCTCTAAGCTGCCTCTCCCGAGGTATGCCCACTGCCTCATCTTAGGTTTCCCCATAACCTCTGAGGAGGTAGCGAGGGTACCTGCGAAGAGGTTCCCCCACTACCTCCAGCAGTGAGGAAAGACAGAGACATAAAAGGATGGGATAGAATGACTACCGCTGGTGTGCCTTGCCCTTGCGGGGAGGTACACCAGCGGTAGGTTAGGAGCCTTCGGGGAAAGGTCTCCTTATGAGATAGCGAAAGGGGAGAGCCGCCTTAGCCTCTAGGGCTACGATGCTATTCCTCGATCGTGCGGGTCAGATAGAGGTAGACGGGATAGTGGTCACTATAGCCACCCTGGAAACGCCCCGAGGAGAAGGTACGGAAGGGATAGCCCTTGAAGTGCCCCGTCTTTTGCGTGAGGAAGTCAGCACTATATATATAGGCATAGTCCCCACTCTTCTTGTCTTGTAGGAGATGGAGAGAGGTATCAGCTCCACCGACGAGGTTAGCAGTCACCACAAGGTTATCAAATAGATTCCATACATCACGATAGGCGAGCGTGCCACGCCCTGATGCGTGGATCTTAGCCATAGGATTATAGAGATCCTCGGGGGCGAGATCCTCGGGAGTTACCTTGGCCTTTAGTCCCTGCACAACGCTGGGTGAGGTAGGATCGTCGTTGAAGTCCCCCATTAGGATGACCTTGTGCGCAGGGTTAGCCTGTAGTAGGGAGTCTGTGACAGATCGCATGACTTGTGCTGCCTGCATGCGCCGACGTAGCGATATTTGTTCGCCACCGACACGAGAGGGCCAGTGAGAGACGAGGAAGGAGACAGGCTCACCAAGAAGCAGGCCATTGACCTCAAGGACATCACGTGTCTTGATGTACTCTTCGCCCTTGAGACGTACGGGGTGAGGACGGGCATCTAGCAGCTGGTAGTACTTAGACCGATAGAAGAGTGCGCAGTCTATGCCTCTCTTGTCTGGAGAGTCAAAGTGAACGATTTCATAGCCCAAGTCACGAAGCTCTGGCTCGGCAAGTAGATCCTGGAGTACCTGGCGGTTCTCTATCTCACACAGGCCGATGATATCAGGGCCATTCTTAGAGCCTATCTGACTGATGGCATAGGCCATGTTGTGGAGCTTCTGTTTGTATTTCTCTTGGGTCCACTGGTTCTTTCCATTGGGGAGAAAGTCTTCGTCATTGTTGTCTCCATCGATGGTATCGAAGAGGTTCTCTAGATTGTAGAAGGCCACGGTAAGGCGCACCTGCTTCTTGGCTTGCGCAGAAAGGCTATGAACTGACAGAAAGATCGTAAGCAGAAGTGCTAGAAAGGGTCGAGTCATCTTTATCGGTGTATTTAATTAGTGAATATCCAGCATATTATATACCTTTATGGTGCAAAAGTAATAATTATCACTCGCTATATTGCCCTGCTATCCCTTATAGAAGGGTATTATGCCTATACGTGCAGACGCATGAACAAACTTATTACCACACTTGTATGTGCCTCCCTCCTAGGAGGTACAGCCCTAGCACAGCAGACCGAGGGGACGAAGGTCTTAGACGGCAAGAGCGGTAAGCCTATTGCCCAGGCTACGATCAGCATCTATGGCCCCGTCTCGAAGCGCCTAAAGACGGCTAAGGATGGCTCTTATCGTCTCTCCGACCTTCCTAATGGACGCTACACCCTCACCCTAAGTGCCGGAGGCTACGAGACCCGACAAATCGAGTACGTGAAAGACCAGTTTCACACCACCCTACCCACCGAGCTTAGACTCACGCCTATACCACAGGGGAGAGAGAGTCTCTACGACGACCTCCTCCTAACCGATGAGGTCGATGATGGTGAGGTAGGCACGCAGGATAAAGTAACCCTGCTGACCTCCTCCAAGGATCCATTCCTCAATGCCTCTGGCTACGTCTTCAGCACAGCACGCTTCCGCAACAGAGGCTTCGACTCCCAGTACAGCGAGCAGATGCTCAACGGGGTAGCGATGAATGATCTGAACACTGGCTACTCCCCCTGGTCACTCTGGGGTGGGCTCAACGATGTGACACGTCTACAGGAGACCTCACAGAGCTTTGAGCCTATAGCCTCATCCTTCGGTAACGCAGGCGTAACGAACAATGTGACAATGCGTCCCTCCATGTACGGAGCACAGCGTAGAGCGACAGCCTCGCTAAGCAACCGTACCTATACGGGACGCCTAGCCTTCACCTGGACAACAGGCGAGATGAAGGGGGGCTGGTCACTTGCCCTGAGCGCAGCCCGCAGAGCCGGCAGCGGACAATACTCCTACGTCAGAGGGCAATTCTATGATGCTTGGAGCTACTTCCTCGGGATCGAAAAGAAGTTTGACGAGATGAACAGCGTGAGCTTCATCGCACTAGGTGCTCCCACTCGCCGAGGGGTAGCCAGCGCCTCTACCCAAGAGGCCTACGACCTAGTTGGCTCAAACTTCTACAACCCTAACATCGGTCGTCAAGGAGGGAAATGGCGTAATGCTCGAGTACGTAGTAACCACGAGCCCATCCTACAGCTCAACCATTACTACTCCAATGCGCTATCGAACCTCCACCTACACACCACCTTCAGCTATCGCTTTGGGAAGAATGCCTACTCAGCGCTGAACTGGTATAATGCTCCAGACCCTCGCCCCGACTACTACCGCTACCTCCCCTCCTACTTCACCCGCATGGCAGACCCCAATGCTCAGGATCCCTCTGCCGCTGCTCGCTACGAGGAGCTATGGCATAGTGATCCCAACATGAGGTACATCGACTGGGATCGTCTCTATGAGATCAACCGACTCAATCAGACGACCGTACGGGATGCCTCTGGGCGAGTCCTAGCCACAGGGAAGAAGGCTCTCTACATGGTCGAAGACCGGCATACAGACCAGAGGGAGTTCGCTTGGGCTACCACGATGGACTGGCTCCCCCTCTCTTGGCTCGAAGTAAACGCAGGAGGGAATGCACGTACCAACGTCACCGAGAATTACTCTGAGGTAGCAGACCTCCTCGGGGCAGACTTCGTCTACGACATCGATAAGTTCGCTGAGCGAGACTTCGGTGGAGATCCGACTAAGAGTCAGGTGGACCTCAACCACCCCGACCGCATTGTCCAGAAGGGGGATCGCTTTAGCTACGACTACGACTCTCGTATCAACCGCTACCAAGCTTGGCTCAACCTCACCTACCGCCTCCCTAGACTAGATGCCTACACGGCACTCAGCTACACCCACACAGCCCTACAGCGTGATGGAAAGCAGCGTAGAGGTCTATTCCCTGACAACTCCTTCGGCTACTCAGACCACATTAAGTTCAATGACCTAGCAGCCAAGGTAGGTGCAACCTACAAGATCACGGGGCACCACTACCTGCAGGCTAACCTCGGGTATATCGAGCAGGCTCCTACATTCCGTAACCTCTTCATCTCCCCTAGGACACGAGATAGCTATATCAGCAACCCCAAGTCCGAGAAGATACTCACTGCAGAGGCCTCCTACTCGGTACGTCTCCCTTGGCTCCGAGGACGAGTGACAGCCTTCTACACCCGTATCACCGACCACGTGCAGAACGTGAACTTCTACGACGATGCCCGTGCCTCCTTCTCCAACTACTCCATCACAGGTATTGCTACCCAGCACGCTGGTGTCGAGCTCGGCCTCGAGGCTAAGCTCTCCCCCACCCTCACGGCAAATGCAGCTCTGGCTCTCGGGCAATACAAGTATGCGAATAACCCCTCCTATGTCCAGACCATCGATAACTCCAACGAGATCGTAGACCAGGATATCGTCTACTGGAAGGGGCTCAACATCAGCGGTACTCCACAGACTGCTGCGACCCTAGGGCTGACGTACTACTCGCCCTGGTATGCCAACTTCGGGATCAATGCCAACTACTTTGGTCGCAACTTCGTCTCTATGGCACCGCTGGTACGTACCGACCGTGGCCGTAGTGCACTGCCCGAGCGATATATCCTGCCTGAGAAGCTACAAGATGGCTTCACGGTGGACGTCTTCGCCAGCTACTCCTGGAGGCTCAACTACAACACCTATCTACGCTTCAATCTCTCGGTGAGCAACCTACTGAACAACAAGCGTCTGCCCAACAGTGGCTACGAGCAGCTCCGCATACGTACGCTACGTGACGACAATGGGGTGCAGCAGCTTCATCAGCCCTTCGACAGTAAGATCTCCTATGTATATGGGACGACCTTCTTCTTCAACACGTCCCTCCAATTCTAAGCTTTGTGATTATGAGATCTCTAGGTAAGTATATCCTCCCACTCCTCACACTTTGCACCCTATCGCTGGTGAGCTGTGAGAAGTACAACGAGGTACCAGCCCCCAGCTACAAGCCTGCTACCCCAGGCCAGGAGCTCCCCCTACCTACACATACGATCAGCCAGCTCAAGGCACTCTATCAGCGGGGAGGTGTGACCCTCAGTAGCCCTGTCGTCGTCTCCGCTGTCATGGCATCGGATGATAGTGAGGGCAACCTCTACAAGAGCTGCTTCATACAGGACGAGACGGGCGGGATCGAGCTGAAGTTCGCCATGGGTAGCCTCAGCACCCTCTACCCGCAGGGCTCACGAGTACTCCTGCTGTGTCAGGGGCTCACCCTCGGAGCCTACGGGGGACAGATTGGCCTAGGCTACCGCTCCAGCGACCCCAAGTACGAGACGGCCTTCTACCCCGAGAAGCTCGTACCCCTAGCCCTACATCGCCTAGGTGCAGAGGCGCTTCAGCCCCGTACGCTCACCATCGATCAGCTCAGCAAGCAGTACGCCTCCACACTCGTACGTATAGAGGGGGTACAGTTCGTCTCCTCGGAGCTAGGGCAGACCTATGCGAGCCCCGAGCAGAAGACCAAGGTCTCTAACGTCAATCGTACCCTCACCGATCGCTCTGGCAAGACCCTCATCGTACGCACCAGTAGCTATGCCAAGTTCGCAGGTAAGACCCTGCCTGAGGGCTCAGGGAGCATCGTCGCCCTACTCACCTACTTCAGGGACACGCCTCAGCTCCTGATCCTCCGAGAGCATGACGTCCAGCTCTCCTCTCCTCGCTTCTAGGACGAATACACTTCCGTACAACCCTATAACACCTCGCAAGATGACTAAGAAAGCACTTCTTCGCTGGTCGCTCACCGCTCTGAGCTGTGTGCTACTATCCGTAGGCTTCTCGTCCTGTAAGAACAACGATGACACCTACACCAAGCCCACCTACTCCATCACCAAGGATGGGAAGGCCGACAAGACCTTCTCTCTAGCCAAAGAAGGGGGGACACTCACCCTACACCTAGAGACCAACCGACGCTGGGAGGTAAGCTCCACAGCTGACTGGGTCAGCATCAACCCCACCTCTGGGGAAGCTGGTGTCCTCGACATCACGGTGCGAGTGCTCCCCAACAGCACGGCTCAGGCTCGCCGAGCACAGATTATCTTCAAGATCAGCGGCATCACCGAGATCTACACCATCGAGCAAACCTCGGGCGACACCCCCGGTGGCGGTGGCAACCAAGGTGCAGAGACTGCCCTAGCAGACTTCATCAAGAAGTATGACCAAGGCAAGGAAGTAACCGTAGACGAAGAGATCATACTCAAGGCATCCCTCATCACGGACATCGAGAGCAACAACTTCGCCACAAATAGGAACATCATCCTACAGGCTGGTGAGGTCGGTATCACCGTGCGACTCAAGTCTGCTGCCAATAAGGCATGGAAGCCAGGCACAGTCTTCGCCATCAAGGCCAAGGGTGGTAAGGTCTCTCGCTATAAAGAGGGCTCACTCCAGCTCGATATGAGTGCCGTGGCAGACGAAGCAGCAGTGACAGCTACTAGCGAAGTCATCACTATCCAGCCTAAGACGGTGACCCTAGCCGATATCTATGCAGGCAAGTACGACAATATCCTCATCGCCGTAGACGGCATTCAGTTCCAGACACCAGGTAAAGCCCTTAACCCCAACAAGAGCGTAGGGGGTAAGGCTCCTAGCCCATACTTCAATAACCTTACCGACTGCGTCACAGCTACGCCACAGGGTGTCAGCATACTCTCTGCTCCCATCTCAGGTCATGCTCCTGAGGCGCTACGCTCTGCCATCACACCAGATAAGAACGGACGTATCGTAGGGATCATCCAAACCAGTGTATCTGAAAAGGAGAACGTCAAGACTCGCTACTACAACCTCTGGATACGTAACCTCCAGGATCTCGACGGTCTGAAGGGTACTCGTTGTACGGAGAATAATGGTGGTACTCCCAATCCTCCTACACCCCCTACCCCCAACCCAGAGCCTCCCACGCCTCCCACGCCTAACCCTCCTACGCCCCCAGCACCTGGGACAGCAGACCTCATGATCGTAGTCTATGCCGAAGGGACTAGCTACGAGAAGTACATTCAGCTCTACAACCCTACAGACCAAGAGATCGACCTCAGCGCCTACACCCTCGTGATGCAGCTATACACTTCAGATGGCCACACGGATAAGGCGGGCAAGCCCCATGATCTCAAGCTCAAAGGCAAGATTCCTGCAAAGGGCTTTATGATCTATCAGCACACAGATGCTCAAAAGTACACACAGGGCATAAAGGACAAGAGTGTCATCAACTTCAATGGTAACGATCCTCTCGCGCTTAAGAAGGGCGACAATATCATTGATGTGATTGGCTCCTACCCCAATATATGGCTCAATGGGAATGTCGGTGCGGGCAAGGACGTCTTCCTACACCGCAAGATCGAGATCAATGCTCCAGCGACGACCTTCGATGCCAATCAGTGGGAATCAACCAGCATAGGCAAAGCAAATGAGAACAAGCTGGTAGAGCTCATTGAGAAGTACTTCAACAAAAGATAAGTCTACTCTATGACCTCCCCTAAGAAACTCTATACCCTACTCCTATCGCTGATGGTCGGCAGCGTCATAGCTCTAGCTATGGCCTGCACGACACAGCGTAAGGAGCAGCCCATACGCCGAACGACCCCACTGCAGCTACACCTTCCGTCCTCGACCTCCAAGGTAAAGACAGCTACCAGTGCGGGGGACAACTTCTTCGTACGTCTGCAGTCCGAGACCGACTGGACGCTACATCTGTCTCCTGAGACAGCGAAGGAGTGGATCACCCTAGAGCGTACCCGTGGGCAGGCCTCGGCTAGTCCTGTAGATATAGCAGTACAGCTGTCGAAGAACCTCGGGCAGGCTCGTGAGGCTAAGCTCATCGTCCGCTCAGGCTCACTGGCTGATACGATTATCATCACACAGCAGGGTACAGCTGCTACACCTCCTACTCCTAATCCTGACCCCAAACCCAATCCTCCGACGACAGACCCAAAGGGAGAGCATATCTTGGGTGATGTGACCCTCCTCGAGGCTCCTGCTCTAGCTGGAGGATCGAACAACTACTATATCACCCACAGGGCGAATAACGTCGTGAACTTCTCTCTAGAGTACGATGTCGATAAGCGTCACCCTCGCTTCGTCTGCTTCACCTTCGATGATGTCACTTCAGCGATGGCAGTCAAGCGTACCGATGCTTGGGCTTGGGATCCTGAGATCCCCTCAAAGTATTCGACGGAGAGCATGTTCAAGAACAGTGGCTACGATCGTGGCCATCTAGTAGCCTCCCATGACCGAGTCTATAGTCGGGAGGCGAACATGCAGACCTTCTACTACAGCAATATGAGCCCACAGCTCCCCTCATTTAACCAGAAGTACTGGGCTAAGCTCGAGAAGCAGGTGCAGGACTGGGGGCGCAACAAGAGCTTCCGTGACGTCCTCTATGTCGCTAAGGGCGGTACAATCCGTGACGACCAAGTAGAGAACACCAAGGTCAAGGGGCGTATCGTCGTCCCCAAGTACTACTGGATGGCTATGGTCGTCAAGAAGGGAGCTACCTACCATGGTCTAGCCTTCTGGCTGGAGCACAAGGAATGGGATATGAAGACCCCTATGATGACGGTCGCCATCTCCATCGACGAACTAGAGAAGAAGCTAGGCTTCGACCTCTTCCATAACTTCCCTGACGAGATAGAGAACAAGTTCGAAGCAGAGGATCCCTCTGATCCTCGCGTACGTGCCCATTGGCCTGGCATGTAGTCACGCTAGGATAGGGTCAAGTGCTGACAAAGCCTATTCTCCATAGGAAGACCCTATAGACATACCACTAATCGAAGAGGCGCAGTCCCCCTAACACTGGGGACTGCGCCTCTTCAATTATCGTAGTTAAGAGGAGGGGGAGCACAATGCATCACGGGCAAGGCTTCCTTTCTCCTCCATCTTTCCCCTATCACCTTGTGAAGCGAGCGAAGCACAGGGCTCTGCTGGCAAGACTTCCTTTCCCCTTCTCCTCCCATTGCTTATCGTCTTGAGAGGAAGGCGGAGCACAGAACAGCACCGATAGGGCTAACCTTCTCCTCCCATTGCTTATCGTCTTGTGGGATGTAGAGCTTAGCTGGGGAGCTCCCACCACTAAGCATCCTTCCTGTTCAATCCCATCGCAGCCAGCAGAACAAAGATTTTCGGCACAAAGGGGATCATCTTCAGGGCTAGCCGTTGTGACCAAGTCACACCTGATATAATCCTCCTCTTCCCTCGGAGCATTGCTCGGTAGCTATCTAGGGCGACCTTGTAGGGACTCTGAGTGAGTGCCTGGGCTAGTCCCGTACCCTCCAGACCAGCGGCCATCCCAAACTCCGTGCTCAGCCCACCGGGGAGGACACTCGTCACGGTCACACCTGTCCCTCGGGTCTCCATCCATAGAGCCTCGGAGAGCGAGGTTACGTAAGCCTTTGCGGCGAAGTAGGTGGCTTGGTAGGGGCCAGGGAGGAGCGAAGCGGTGGAGGAGACGTTGAGGATGCGCCCTGTCCCCCGACGTAGGAAGTCAGGGAGGAAGAGTTTGGTGAGGCGAGTCAGAGCGAGGATATCCACCGAGATTAGGTTGATCTCCTCCTCTATGGGACGCTCGGCGAAGCTCCCTTGCCCCCCGAGCCCAGCATTATTGATGAGATAGTCCACCTCTATTCCCCGATCTGCAAGGGCATCGTAGATCTGCTGGGGCTTCGGGGCGTGAGAGGTCATAGCTGAGGGTGAGGACATCTACCTGATACTGGGCTTCTAGCTCCGCCTTCAGTTCATTAAGCCGATCCAAGCGACGAGCCACGAGGACAAGATCCCCTCCACGTGAGGCATGCACACGGGCATACTCACGACCTAGACCGCTGGAGGCTCCAGTGATGAGTGCTACTTTCTTCATTGTACCTACCTATTTGTCTATTAGATGATAACCTGGGCAGTAGGCGTGTGGGGTACTGCTCTATGAGAAGAAAACAAACGGAGAGGTAGAGATGTTGGCTGTCTCCCACCATTTAGATGAAGTGAACCCGACCCCACCCTCATAGCTCTCTCCAGCACCCCACAAAACCCTCCAGCTAACTCACTCTGTATCGCACACATCGTGAGGGGCTCAGAGGACATACCGAGAGCGTGTGATAGGACTCGGTATGTGCGCACCCATCACCTATGTAAGGTGACCGAGGCGAGGATACCGAGTCCTCTCCTTCGATCATTACGTGTCCACTCTAGGGCCATCAGAATGCCTGCTTCAAATACATCACGACCAGCATACATGATCCCTATCCTTGGGCTGATCGAGAGGATACAATCCTACGAGGACAGAGCGAGTAACGACAATAGATCTCCCCTACCCATTAGGTACATAGAGGGAGGGTAACGATCTAGGAAAGGAGGCTAAAGCCTTCAATAGAGGCATCTATCAGGAGGGATATAAGGATGGTGTACCCCAGGCACCCGAAGAAATGGTGTGGGAGGAGCAGACCACGAAGGGGGGATCTTTAGCTACCCCACTATCCTCAGACTTAGCACCACATGAGGACGAGGATCACAGGCTATATATGCGCCCCCACCGACTCCCCACTAGGTCTATGGGGACGCAGACCAGAGCTGACACATGAACTGATCACTAGAGGTCAAGGGCAATATGATCAAGGAGCATACATCGACGATAGGAACACCTACACCTAAGCACATATTTACCAAGCATATACCCATCACCTAGGAGAGATAAAGTATACACGTGTGTACACACTAGTGTACTCATGTGTACACTGTTGTATACACGCGTGTACACTACCTCGCTCTAAGTATATCCCCGTTAGCGCTCTCTCGTATGTAGATCTCGGGGCGAAGACCTAAGCACTCCATAGATACAGATAAGACTCCCTTAGACATGGAATAATATCCCCAAGAGCGAAAAGTAGAGAATACGAAAAGAGACCACACATCTCACCTAGAGCACAGACGGGGTTACGAGGATAGTGTCCGAATAATTGTTATTTTTGCACCCTAGTACGAAGACGTGGTCTTCACCTATAAAACGACTTATAAACAAAGAAATAACTATGTACTGGACTCTAGAACTCGCCTCTAAGCTCGAGGATGCACCATGGCCCGCGAGCCGCGACGAACTGATCGACTATGCACAGCGCTCCGGCGCCCCCATTGAGGTCATAGAGAACCTACAAGAGATGGAGGACGAAGGCGAACTCTACGAATCAATCGAGGACATCTGGCCCGACTACCCAAGTAAGGAAGACTTCTTCTTCGACGAGGAGGAGTACTAGCTCCAGTTACTCTACCAGCACGCCCTAGATGAAGCGCCCCCTCACCGTCTCACGCCTCCTGACCCGAGGACGACCGATGAGGGCTCTTGCGCTCCTTTCCCTCCTCGGGGGGCTACCCACGTGCCTATATGCCCAGCGGTCGCCCCTCGTGAGGCAGTGGCAGGAGGCTCATGCCTACATCTGCCCTGCAGCTATCGCCCTCAGTGACGAGCAGCGCATCCTAGGTCTGTACACCTACGAGGAGCGACAGAGTAGCCTCTATGGGGCTATGACCGATCTGCCTATCAGCCTCCTCGGTAGGGAGCATGGGGTAGGAGCTGGGGTGATGAATAGCACTCGGGGACTTACCTCCAGCACGGAGTTTGCCGCTCGCTATGCGTGGCTACAGGAGCTACTCGGTGGGCGACTACAGATAGGTCTGGAGGGTGTACTCGCTCGTACTGCCTTCGACGGAGCACGAGCACTGGAGGAAGGGATCACCGACCCCCAGCTACCGACGACGAAGGTCGAGGGCAAAGCCTTTGACCTTGGTCTGGGTCTTTATTGGCGTGGGGCAGGTCTTAGCATAGGCTTGTCCGCCCAGCATCTACTAGGTGCCGAGGTCTACCTCACGGATCGCTATCAGCTCCACCTCCCACGGAGCTACTCCGCTAGCATCAGTTACCGCCTCGGGCAGGTCTCCACGGGACTAAGCTGGGAGGGCTCACTACTCGGCATATACCACGAGGGCGGTGGCTATCGTGGTGACTTGGGGCTAAGGGCATGGTGGCGGGGACGCTTCGTCCTCGGTGCCGTCTACCGCTGGGACAGAGCGGTAGGCATCCAGATAGGAGCCTCACTCTCTAGGCTCTACTTAGGTTATCAGGGGGAGCTCTCTACACAGCATCGGGGGCAGCTCCACCACGAGCTCCTGATCAGCTACTCATTCCCCCTATCTAGGCAGAGGGGCAAGCCACAGCACTACAAGAGCGTGCGGCTACTCTAATCAAAACGACAAGAGATGAAGAAGATCTTTCATCGGGGAGGCGACCTCCTACTGACTCTACTCCTACTAGGCTTCGTAGCCTCCTGCGGCTCCTCCCGTAGCCCGAGAGGAGCAGAGGTGAGGGCGGCACGACTTACCTCGTGGAATGAACCTGCACCACACGGCATGGTACTCATCCCTCGGGGACACATCCACATGGGGGAGCAGCGTCCAGACAGCCTATGGGGAGATCCCGCACAGTCACGTGGGGTCTCGGTAGATGCCTTCTGGATGGATCGTACCGAGGTGACCAATGCCCAGTACCGCCAGTTCGTCTACTACGTAAGAGACTCGATCCTACGAGAGCGACTAGCCGACCCAGCCTACGGAGGTGATGAGAGCTACAAGATCACCGAGGACAAATACGGTGAGCCCATCCCCCCACGACTTGACTGGTCTCGCCCGATCCCCTCGGAGAAGCGAGCTTCAGACGAAGAGCTTCGTGCCCTACAAAGCCTCTACTACACCAATCCCATCACAGGAGAGCGTAAGCTAGATCCTGCACAGCTCAACTACCGCTACGAGCGGTACGACCATCGGGCAGCAGCCCTATGGCGCAATAGGCTACGTCATGCTCAGACCAACCCTGAGTGGACACCCTCGCCTAATGCCCCCGTCTTGATCACCAAGGACACAGCCTACCTAGATGCTACGGGCAAGATCGTCCGTGAGACAATCACTCGTCCGCTGACGAGCGAATATGACTTCCTCAGCACCTACATAGTCCCTGTCCTACCCGATGAGACGGTTTGGGTCAATGACTTCCCCAACTCCCGCAACGAGATCTACACCACCCGCTACTTCAGCCATCCCGGCTACGACGACTACCCCGTCGTCGGTGTGACCTGGGAGCAGGCAGATGCCTACTGCGCCTGGCGCACAGCTACCTACCGTGCTGGGCTGAAGCTCCCCGAGGGGCAGGTCGTGGAGGAGTTTCGTCTACCGACAGAGGCCGAGTGGGAGTACGCCGCCCGTATGGGTGTAGATAGTCTGTTGTATCCCTGGAGCTCGGAGGGTCTTCGTGCCCCCAAGGGTTGCCTACTGGGCAACTTCAAGCCCGGCGATGGGAACTACACCGCAGACAAGCACCTCATCACGGCACGTGTCTCCTCCTATCCCCCCAATGACTTCGGGCTGTATGATATGGCAGGCAACGTCGCCGAGTGGACGAGCACCTCGTGGAGTGCCTCTGGCCTGCGCAAGGTGAACGATGTCAATCCCGAGCTACGTGGCCATGTAGACTTCAAGGATCCCATCAGTCGCACGATGAAGGTCATCAAGGGGGGCTCATGGAAGGATATAGCCCGCTACATACAGGCCAATAACCGCAGCCGAGCAGCGCAGAGCGAGGCGCATTCGTACATCGGCTTCCGCTGTGTACGCTCCGCCGTGGAGTTCGCCAAGTAAATACAACCACTACCCGATATAGCTACTGAATATGTCTGCACATCCCCGTCTGCTCTCTCGCCTAGAGACGTTCCTTGCCAGTGAGAGAGGTAGGCGCATCCTCAATCGGTTCTACTCCTGGGGGGCAGCCTTCGTGATCCTCGGAGCTCTCTTCAAGCTCCTACATATTAGATATGGTGACGAGATACTGCTGGTCAGTATGCTCACAGAGTTTGTCGTCTTCTTCATCTCTGGCTTTGAGCGCCCAGAGAAGAGCTATGACTGGGAGGCCGTCTTTCCCGAACTTCGGGGAGCAGAGGAGGTACCTCTCTCCGAGTCCATCGCACGCAGAGAGGCTCTCATCCAGCGTGCCCAGCAGGGTGCTCCAGCCCTCCAGAGCGAGACATGCGCATCACAGAGTCCACAGCCACTAGTCAGCCAGCAGACGCTATCCTCAGAGGAAGTGGAGCACCTGCGTGAGGCGATTGACCGCCTCGGGGAGGCAGCTGCACAGCTAGCACGCATCGGGTCAGTATCCAGTGAGATGACGAAGCGATACGAACTGATGGCTCTCGACTACAGCAAGATGAGCCAGCACTCTGCCCAGTACCTCGGGGAGATGGAGAGCCTTGCCCGCAACGTCACGGGGCTCAATGCCATCTATGAGCTACAGCTCAAGAGCATCAGTAGCCAAGTAGAGACCATCGATCGTATCAATTCGGGTCTCCAGCATATCCGACAGATGTACGAAGGAGGACTACCCGACAGCGAGGCCTTCGGCAGGGAGAGCGCACACCTTACCCAGCAGCTCACCCAGCTCAACGATGTATATGCACGTCTGCTGCAAGCTCTCACGGTGAATATGACTACTCCGGGGGCACCACATACCCCCTACACCGCCTCTTCCTCCGATCAAGACGACCACATAGCACGCTAAGGATATGGCTGTAGGCAGTAGGGGCAATCCCAATAGACAGCGCATGATCAACCTCATGTACCTTGTCTTCATCGCTATGATGGCGCTCAATGTATCCCCTGAGGTACTCGATGGCATCTCTCAGGTAGAGGGAGAGCTACAGCAGACCATATCCACTACGGAGCAGCGCAATAGGGCTCTAAGCCAAGATATGGATCAGGCCTATCAGGCGAACCCCGATAAGGTCTCCGCTTGGCGACAGCGCAGTGAGGAGCTACGCCTACGCTCCGACTCCCTATATCACTACATCCAGAGTCTCAAGGAGCTCATCGCTCAGGAGGCTGACGGACGAGAGGGGCGGGCAGATGCACTTCGTCACCTAGATGACCTATCGGCTTCGTCCGTAGTGATGCTCTCCCCCCTTCACCCACGAGCTAAGGAGCTAAGGAAGCGCCTAGAGCAGTACCGCACTTGGCTCACGGAGCTACTAGGAGGCAGCCCTCGATCGGCTCAGATCACAGCACGACTAGCGACGAAGGATGGACGAGGTGGCCAGAGCTGGGAGAGTGCAAACTTCGAGAACATGCCTGCCATAGCTGCCCTCACTCTCCTATCCCACCTACAGAGCAACATCCACCATACCGAGGGCGAAGGGCTCACCGAACTCCTCCAGAGCATCGATGCCCATGACTACCGCCTCAGCCTACTCACCGCTCAGGTAATCCCCGATAGCAGGATCGTACTCAGTGGCGAGCCCTACCGAGCACGTATCGTCCTCAGCAGTACAGACACGACGAGACAGCCCCACATCGTGGTCAATGGTGCCCCTCTCTCTCAGGCACTCAGGGGACAGCTCTCATTACCTACCCCTAGAACGGGTACCTTCCCCGTAGAGGGCTACGTAGAGGCAGACCGAGGGGATGGCTCTACGGAACGCCTTCCCTTTGCGACCAACTACACCGTCATAGAGCGGACGGCGACCATCGCCCCTGTGATGATGAACGTCCTCTACTCCGGTAT
This sequence comes from uncultured Porphyromonas sp., assembly GCF_915070105.1. Classification (GTDB taxonomy): domain Bacteria; phylum Bacteroidota; class Bacteroidia; order Bacteroidales; family Porphyromonadaceae; genus Porphyromonas. The sequence goes on along the minus strand of NZ_CAJZFJ010000004.1, from coordinate 25,040 downwards.
AGACAACCCGATCAAGATAGCAGTGCCAGGCATTGCCCCCCAAGACCTCACAGCCTCTATCAGCAGTGGTACGCTTACCCGCCGAGGAGAGCTCTGGGTCGCCCACCCCAGCCAGCTAGGTGAGGTCACTATCTCCGTCTCTGCACGAGGGGAGGGTGGCAAGACAAGCCTCATCACACAGACCAAGCTACGAGTGCGCCGCCTACCCGATCCCTCTCCCTATATAGCCCTCACCGAGGGGGGAGAGAGTCGCTTCCGAGGTGGACGGATTGCCAAGCAGGCACTGCTCGCTGCAGGCGGAGTGCGTGCAGCCATCGACGACTCTTTCCTAGATATTAGCTACACGGTCGTACGCTTCCAGCTCATTACCTTTGACTCTATGGGCAATGCCATTCCCGAGGTCTCTAGTGGAGCGACCTTCTCGCCCCGACAGATCCGACAGATACAGACCGCTCCCCGAGGGAAGCGTCTCTATATCTCAGACATCATCGCTCGTGGCCCTGATGGCATCGAGCGCAAGCTTCCCTCCCTAGAGCTCATCATCGGCTAAATGTCCCCCTCAGGACGAACGAATATGAAGAAGATACTCCTCACCCTCCTCTCGCTATACCTTCTCACCCTCACCCCCCTCTGGGCACAGGTCTCCACACCTAGTACCCCAGTGGTACGCAAGGGCGCAAGGGCGACACTCGAGACACCGAAGGCTCAGTCCTCTACCTCCCGCACCTTCGTTCACGAAGAGGGACGTATCGCCAGTGCTCTCCAGTCTGCCTCATGGCTACGCAGCATCTATCGTCTGATCGACCTCACGACTCCTACTAACGCCCCCCTCTACTATCCCGAGGTCACGACCCCGACACGTGCGAACCTCTTCGCACAGATCTGCTGGCTCTATCAAGCGGGGAAGCTACGGGTCTATGAGTACCTCGATGGTGAGGAGCAGCTCGACGAAGCTCACCTACTCCCCTACCGAGACTTCCTAGATCGCTTCCATATCCCCTACAAGGTCGAGGGCAAGGGTGCTAAGGAAGTACTCACCGTCCAGCCTAGTGACCTCCCCACCACCGAGGTCAAGAGCTACTACCTCAAGGAAGCGTACCTCTTCGACGAAGCGACCTCTACCTATGACCGACTCGTGCTCGCCCTCTGCCCTATCCTCTCTACAGTCGGGGACTATGGTGCTGTGAATATGCCCCTCTTCTGGGTCGAGTACGAAGCTCTACAGCCCTACCTCAGTGATCAGCTCATCCCCCTATCTAAGCAGAATGCAGCTAAGCGTGCTTCGCTAGATGACTTCTTCACCCTACACCTCTATGAGGGCGAGATCATCAGAGCAGACCATCTCCTCGGGCGCAGTCTCGTGCAGTCCTCCACCTCTGCCGAAGAGCTAAGGAAGGAACAGACACGTATCGAGGACGAACTAAAGGCCTTCGGCTCTCGTCTCTTCCTCCCCGATAGCACCCTAAAGCATCGCCCCTCTACCCAAAAGGCAAAGAAGGTACGCACGCCGAAGGCTTCACCCAGCACCAAGTCCTCTAAGGGTGGACACTCCACGACACGCTCCATCCGTAACCGAGGCTAAGCCCTCCACCACCTATCCATCTCATCAGATACATGCCTAGCACTACACCGCTGGACTTCCCCTACCTCACCGAGCTCAATGAGGCACAGCGAGCCGCTGTGACCTACAACGATGGCCCTGCGCTGGTCATCGCAGGTGCAGGTAGTGGCAAGACCCGTGTCCTCGTCTACAAGCTCCTCTACCTGCTCGACTGCGGCTACCACCCAATGGGACTGATGGCCCTGACCTTTACCAACAAGGCTGCTCGGGAGATGCGTCAGCGTATCAGCGAGCGAGCAGGCTCCGTAGCACGACAGATACGGATGGGGACGTTCCACTCGGTCTTCCTCAGCATCCTACGCCTACATGCTTCGCTCCTGGGCTATACCCCAACCTTCTCAGTCTATAATACCAATGATAGTCGTAGCTGTATCAAGGCGATCGTGAAGCGGCTGGGACTCGATGACAAGGTCTACAAGCCCAACCTCATCCACAGCCGTATCTCCTCGGCCAAGAATAGGCTACTCACCCCCGAGGCCTATGCCTCCTATGGTGAACTCGTGAAGTATGATGCCAAGAGTGGGCTACCCCGCATAGCCGAGATCTATCGCCTCTACTGGGACGAACTAAGGCAAAGCAATGCGATGGACTTCGATGACCTGCTCCTACAGATCAATATCCTCTTCCGTCAGAATCCCGAGGTACTCAAGGAGTGGCAGGAGCGTATCGACTACCTCCTCATCGACGAGTATCAGGATACGAACTTCGCCCAGTATATGGTCGCCAAGCAACTCATGCAGGAGAAGGGGGCTATCTTCGTCGTCGGTGACGATGCACAGAGCATCTACTCCTTTAGAGGTGCTAACCTAGACAATATCCTCAACTTTGAGAAGACCTTCCCCTCTACCAAGGTCTTCAAGCTTGAGCGCAACTACCGCTCCACCCAGACCATCGTCTCTGCCGCTGGGAGCATCATCGCTCACAACGAGTACCAGATCCCTAAGCAGGTCTTCTCCGAGGAGGCTGTCGGGGAGCCAATCCAGGTACATGAGGCCCTCTCGGGCGACCTCGAGGCGCTCTGGGCTGGGGAGGAGATCCAGCGTCTACACCGAGAGCAGGGGCAGAGCTACGACTCCATCGCCATACTCTACCGCACGAATGCACAGAGCCGTACGCTGGAGCAGGTCTTTCGTCGCATCGGTATCCCCTTCCGCATCTACGGGGGGAGATTCTTCTTCGACCACAAGGAGATCATGGACGTAATGGCTTACCTACGTGTGCTCATCAATGAGCAGGACGAGGAAGCCCTCCTACGCATCATCAACTACCCCAAGCGAAGCATCGGAGACACCACGGTACTGCGTGTACGTAGTGCCTCTCGTCTGCACCACCTCCCGATCATGGAGATCCTACGTAATCCGCTCGCCTACGGGGTAGAGGTCAATAGGCCTACGGCGGGGCGGCTCCAGTCCTTCGCAGCCCTACTCGACGAGCTACGCACCCTTAGCCAGACAAGTGATGACCTCTACGATGTCGTAGAGCAAGTGATCCTACAGACAGGTATCCTCGCCGATCTGAAGAGCGATACCACGCAGGAGGGTAAGACTCGTGTGGAGAATATCCAGGAGCTACTCTCCGGGATAGAGGAGTACGTACAGGCTACTCTCGAGGAGGGGGACACCCCCACGCTGGGCTCCTACGTAAGTGGCGTAGCCCTACTGACCGACCAAGATACCCGGGGTGAGGGAGAGGATGCCGTGACCCTGATGACGATCCATGCCTCGAAGGGATTGGAGTTCCCCCACGTCTTCGTCCTCGGGCTGGAGGAGGATCTCTTCCCCTCCTCGATGAGCAATACGGGACGTGAGCTGGAGGAGGAGCGACGACTCTTCTACGTAGCACTCACCCGGGCGGAGAAGACCTGTCACCTAGGCTATGCTCGAGAGCGTTTCCGCAATGGGCGCACGGAGTTCAGTCGCCCCAGCCGTTTCCTCAGAGAGCTCCCCACGGAGTACATCCAGTTCGATACGGCGCATGGCTTTGGCTCTACCCCTTCGTGGCTTCAGGGGCCTCCTCGCCCCCATCGTGGTGGTGAGCTCCCAAGGGACTTCAGCTCTGCCCCCGACTTCCTGCCCAAGGCTCGCCCCAATCGGCGTGTCCTCACCCAGCGCAGGTGGAGTGATGAGGCGGAGGAGAAGCACACCTCGATCGGTGATCTACGTATCGGTACCCGAGTCCTACACAAGCGATTTGGCGAGGGTGAAGTCATGGAGCTAGAAGGATCGGGAGAGAATGCGAAGGCGGTGGTAGCCTTCGATGCAGGCGACACGAAGAAGCTCCTCCTACGCTTCGCCCAGCTCCAAGTCTTAGACTAATCTCCAGCTCGTAAGACAATAGCCCTAAGCCACGAGACGACAACGTCAGCCCTACTATACAGACACAGCCCATCGGGAATAGTTCCCGATGGGCTGTGTCGTATGTATGTCCTAGCCTAAGGCTAGGGGATTAGCATGATTTAGTGCTTAGAACACGAAACCGATCTTGAAGCCAACCTGAAGGTCAGTGTTCATCGTAGAACCACTGAACTTGGTCTTACCGCTATTGTCATCCGTCTTTGTAGGCTTACCCGTTTCGTTGGTCGTTACGACGTTCGAGCCCGTACCAAGGCTATGAGCATCGATATTGAGACCTGCTTCGAGTCCTAGGAAGACCTTAGGAGCGATGTAGTAGTCTGCACCCATGAAGAGACCACCACCAAAGGTGAAGCCTGGAGCAGTCTTAATCTGCGTATTAGTCGTCTTAACGGACGTACCGATCGTTTGGGTTACGTTCTTCTCATAGTTCGTAGAGTAGGAGCCGAGGTGGAGCTCAGCGCCAACGTAAGGAGAGAGACGATCCGTCCCAGCGAAGTGCTTTTCGACACCTACACCGAAGTAGATGGTCGAGGAGCGATACTTTTCGACCTCGTTGTTATTGGGCTGCTCAGTAGTTTTCTTGACAGAGGGAGCAGAGAGGCCAAGAGAGAGACGAAGTGCGAGATCGTCCTGGAAGAAGTAGCGGCCCTTGAGGACTCCTACTGTGTTCAGGTTAATTGAACCTGAGTTTGTACCTACAGAGGCACCACTAGCTACATTCCCCTTGTAGAGGGCAGTAGGGTTAGAGAATAGGCCGTTAGCGAAGAGGCTAACATCTGTGGTGACATCACCAGCCTTGGGCTTGAACTCGTTCTGTGCCTGAGCGGCTACAATCGATGTAGCAGCGAGTGCTGCTACCATGATAATCTTCTTCATATATGTCTGTTAGTTTTATATGAGCCACGAGACAGCTCTTGTCTCATGGCGATACAAAGATAAAGAAATATATACACTACACACTTCTGCCCATCCTGTGCAACCCTACAATCTCACATATAGCTAGCGACTCGGTATGCTACCCAGATCTAGCGAGACCCTCTCAAGTGAAGATTTTTCCCAAGCCCAAGGTCTCCCACGATCTCCACACAGAGAGCAGACTGTATAGACGAAAATAGTCCTGATGTAACATCCTCTCTATCAAGCACTCTTAGAGGGCAAAAACGTTCATACCGAGAGCGCACTCACGCTCTCGGTATGAACGCTCCCATGATGTTACTTAGAGCGCAGAGGCGAACATACCGAGAGCGCAAATGCGCTCTCGGTATGTTCGCTAGTAGGGCCTCGGGATAACCGCTCTACCCGACTTGTGATCGCACCTCTCCACAAGCTATCTAGTAGGGACACTCCGAAGCCTCGGTAGGGCTACATTGTACTCGCTCTTGTGCGAGGTAGGACACGTAGCTGTTCCCCCTAGTTTCGCTATCTTTGCCTACATATATAGTATTACTATCACGGAATATAAACCACATAAATATAACGGACAATGAAACGATGCTCTCTCACGCTGGCTCTGCTCCTCAGCCTAGCTCTCCTCCCCCTCTCTAGCTGTAAGTCCAAGTCAGGAGGCTCCGTCCTCCAGCAGAATGCCACTGGTAAGCCCGGAGAACTGATGCTCGTGATGAACAAGGAGTACTTCGAGTCCCCCATGGGTACGACTCTCTATGACCTACTGGAGGAGGATGCCCCCTCGCTCCCACAGAGTGAGCCCTCACTGCGTATCTCCCGTATCCCCACACAGTCCTTCTCGGGCTTCATGAAGCTGGTGCGCAACATCCTCATCGTAGACGTAGATGCCGAGCGCTATACCCAGACCTCGCTCAAGTACAGCTATGATGACTGGGCCAAGGGACAGATCGTGCTACGTGTCACCTCCCCCTCCCCCGACTCGGTCATCAGCTATACCAAGCGTGACGGGGAGGCGATCATGAACCTCTTCCTCCGCCACGAGCTCTTCCTCTTCGGCGAACTCCTCTCCAAGCAGTACAGCCAGCAGGCACAGGAGAAGGCAGACAGCCTCTTCGGCTATCGGGTGAATGTCCCTCAGGATATCCGTGGCAGCAAGATCGGCAAGGACTTCCTCTGGATGTCCAATGCCTCTATGCGTAGCCGTCATGACCTACTCATCTACACCTATCCCTATCACTCTGATAACGACATCAGCCTAGATGCCATCGTCGCCAAGCGTGACTCTGTACTGAAGATGAATATCTCCGGTGAGTTCGAGGGCTCCTACCCCTGCACCGAGCAGAACTATGGGCTCCTCTACCGCCGTGTACAGCTCGGCGAGACCAAGGCTCGTGCCGAGGTCAGAGGCCTGTGGAAGATGACGGGTGGAGCGATGATGGGTGGCCCCTTCGTCTGCCAAGCGATCGTCGATGAGGCTGCGGGCAAGGTCTATGTCGTCGAGGGCTTCGTCTACCGCCCCAACGAGGACAAGCTCCACCTCATACGTATGATGGAGGCAGCCCTCTATACCTTCCGTCCAAAGTCTGTCAAGGACTTTGACCCTCAGAGCATCCTCAGCGCAAAGTTCACCAAGGGCTTCTAAGACGGCGACCTCAGATGGACGGACAACGGATACGTGTAGCCATCACACATGGCGACATCAATGGTATCGGCTATGAGCTCATCCTCAAGATATTCGAGGATGACCGCCTCTGCGAGCTCTGCACCCCCATCCTCTACGGCTCATCGCATGTAGCTGCCTTTTGGCGCAACCACCTTGGCCTCGAGCAGGTCTCTTGGCACACCATCACGAGCCCTCAGGAGGCCAAGGCAGGTGTGCTGAACCTCATCGACTGCACTCAGGGGCGAGAGACCGTACACATGGGTGAGCCGAGGGAGGAAGCTGGGCACAGTGCCTTCATGGCGCTGGAGCGTGCAGTAGCCGACATACGTAGTGGGCTATGTGATGTGCTCGTCACAGCCCCGATCAACAAGGCTGTGATGCCCCGTGAGCTCTTCCCCTTCAATGGGCATACGAAGTACCTAGAGAGTGTCGGTGCCACTACCCCCGGGGAGTCCCTAATGGTGCTCGTCGCAGGCGACTGCCGTGTGGCCATCGCCACGGAGCATATCGCCCTACAGGAGGTCGCCTCAGCTCTGAACGAGGAGCTCATCCTGAGGAAGCTACGTCTGCTGGAGGCTGGGCTACAACGAGACTTCGGTATCACGAAGCCTCGTCTAGCTGTCCTAGCCCTCAACCCCCACGCAGGGGACAAGGGGCTCATGGGACAGGAGGAGGGGACGATCATCCAGCCTGCCGTGGCCAAGGCCTTCGAGTCGGGCATCATCACCTTTGGGCCCTATGCAGCCGATGGCTTTTGGGGCAGTGGGCGGGTAGATTCGTTCGATGGTATCCTCGCCATGTACCACGATCAGGGCTTAGCACCCTTCAAGGCGCTCTATATGGGTGAGGGGGTCAATGTCACCCTCGGCTTACAGTTCGTACGCACCTCTCCCGATCACGGTACGGGCTACGACATAGCAGGCAGGGGGATAGCCGATCCGACCTCCATGCGTGAGGCGATCTACTGCGCCCTCGACATCTATCGTGCCCGCCGTCGGTATGACGAGGCCACACGCAATCCCCTTCGTCGCTGCTATCACAATCGCAGCCGAGATGATGAGAAGCTCGACACCACCTCGGAGGACTACTAATCCCTAGCTGAGCAATCATATAACCCTGCGCAAGACATGTCTCTTGACCTCTACACCGCCTCAGCAGGATCGGGGAAGACCCATACGCTGACCCGCGAGTATCTACGATTAGCCTTATCCACGAGCGATCCTAATACCTTCAGACACATCCAGGCTGTGACCTTCACCAACAAGGCTACAGCAGAGATGAAGGAGCGTATCATACAGGAGCTCTACGTCCTAGCCAAGAGCCCCGAGGACTCTCCTTTCTTCGCAGAGCTAAAGCAGGCTCTGCACCTTGACCCAAAGGGGCTGAAGCAGCGAGCCCGGGGGGCACTCCGTGCCCTTCTACTTGACTATACGAGCTTTAGGGTGCGTACGATTGACTCCTTCTTTCAGGAGGTCGTCCGCTCCTTTGCCTATGAGTTAGGGGTCACTGGGGGGCTACGTGTCCAGATCGAGAGCAGTGCCCTCCTGCACCAAGCCGTACTGGAGGTCCTCGCTGACCAAGATGGCGAGCGACCCGACAATCAGATCAGAGCGTGGATCCAAGCCCTCGCAGAGGACAACCTAAGCTCCGGTAAGAGCTACCACATCGAGACGAGCCTAGAGGCCTTCGCCAAGCAGCTTGAGGAAGAGCCCGTGAAGCTCCTTCGCCAGGACAAAGGTCTACCCACCAAGGAGGCCATCGCGAGCCTACAGGAGGTCCTAAAAAAGATAATAGACAACACGCGCAGGCAGGCCAAACGTCTAGCGACCGACGCCCTCGAAGCACTACGAGCCACAGGCATTCCCCCCGAGGACATTAAAGGTGGTATCACAAAATTCCCTCTAGGTGCACTCAAGAGTTGCGTTAAGGCCTCGGGAGAGATTTTTGAGAGTAGTAGCAAGGGATTCTATTCCGAACGTGCAACCCTACAGAAGATCTGCCGAGCAAATGACCTAGAGGAACAGCTAGGTCTTTTCCTTGCCAAAGAGAAACTAGAGCGATACAGAGCCCAGCTAGAGCCTCATCTAGCCTCTATCATAGAGCATGTCAGGGCTTTCGATAAGCTCTGCAGGGAAAAGGGCGGGATCTACGTGACTGCGCTCGTCATCTATGAATACCTAGGGCGCTATGGACTACTGATCGACATCGACAACAAGCTCCAAGAACTAAAGCAGGAGCAGGGGACAATGCTCCTAGCGGATGCTCCCTCCCTCATCTCAAAGCTCCTGAAGGATGCACAGACGGATACTCCATTCCTATACGAGAAGATTGGGGCTAAGATCCGCCACCACATGATCGATGAGTTCCAGGATACGAGCAGACTACAATACGACAACTTCCATCCCCTACTACAGGAAGCCATGGCCTCTGGCAATGACAGCCTCATCGTGGGTGATGCCAAGCAGAGTATCTACCGCTTCCGTAACTCAGATAGTACCCTCCTAACTCGTGTTGTACCCGAAGACTTTGCCCAGTCTATCAAGCAGACCAGCCTAAAGGACAACTGGCGTAGTGTACCCGAGATCATCAAGTTCAATAACCAGCTCTATCAGCAGATCATCCCTCTACTCGATCGTCTCTTCACTAAGTGCATCGAGGCTCTACCTAACTCTACTTTAGACAAAGAGAAGGAGCCACTACTTAGCACTCTCAGAGGGCATCTAGTAGCCTATGAAGATGTAAAACAGCGAGTACCAAAGAAGAAGCCCAAGTCCAAGGGGCTCGTCGCCCTCCATGAATATACCGAGGAGAAAAAGAACGGAAGAAAGCCCCAAGGAGGAGAGGCAGACGAAGAAGACAAGGAGAAGGCATCCTCAAATGCCTTTCAGCAGATCCCCCTTGTCTTGATCGACCTACAGAAGCGAGGCTATCGCCCTATGGATATTGCGATCCTTGTACGCAATAAGAAGGCCGCCACCGACATCGCAGAGATCCTACAGAACTATCCCAAAGAGAAGTACGAGGGTTCTTCCCTTAGCTTCATCTCCCAGGAGGCTCTATTGGTCAGTAGCGCTGTCTCCACACGCTTCATCGTAGCAGCTCTGGCCTACATCAGTAGCAATGGCACAGCACTACAGCAAGCCCTCCTCCTTGAGCTCCATAGCCAGCTCGCTCGGACAATGGGTACAGAGGAGCCTTCACCCAGCCTCGATGAGGAGACCCTACACCAGCTACTGACCATCGGACGTAGAGGTCTATACGAGGCTGCCGAGGAGATCCTACACCTCTTCCAGCCCATCCTACCCGACCAGGAGAGTGCCTATGTGGTGCACCTCCTCGATATGCTCTACACCTGGGAGACAGAGCAGTCAGCAGATATCCCCAGCTTCCTAGAGTATTGGGCAGATGGCGGTGCAGAGGAGCGCATCCTCACTCCGACCAACGAGCAGGCCTGTAGTCTGATGACCATACACAAGTCCAAGGGACTTGGTTTCCCTGTCGTCCTGCTCCCAGACCTAGGCTGGGAGCTAGATGCCAGTACGCATCACGAGAATATCCTTTGGTGCTCAACCGAGGGTAAGGAGACGGACGAACTCCCCATGCAAGAGATCGCAAGTCTCCCACTCAAGTATAGTCGTAAGCTCTACTATACCCTCTTCGCACGTGAGTACCTAGAGGAGCGGATGAACTATACCTTCGATGCCCTCAACCTCCTATACGTAGCTACCACCCGAGCCAAGGAAGAGCTACATATCTGGCTCCCTACCTCCACAGATGGGAAGAAGAAAGAGAAGAATGAGCCTCTCTCCAATATCCCCAAGGACATCAAAGCCCTCCTTATGGAAGAGGACGATGGGAAACCCTTATGGCAGGGACTACCAGCAGAGGTAATTAGTGAGGAGAAAGGCACCTCGGAGGAAAAGTACCCCAAGCTCATACAGCGACAAGCTATCCACACAAGCCTTCAGGAGAACATCCTCCAGGTGGACTCCATCATCTCCCACCCCATCACGGATCGTATAGCCATCCTACGCAAGGGACTAGACTACTTCTCCGAAGAGCAGCAGCTCAGGTATGGGCACACGATGCACCTCATCCTCGCCGAGATAGAGACCACAGAGGATATAGAGGGCGCACTAGAGAGAGCCATTAGCCAAGGCCTCATAGCACCCGATGAAGAGGATGATGTGCGACAGAGCCTACTGAGGGTGGTCTCCCACAGCGAATGTGCTCGATGGTTCGACGGATCAGGAGTGGTCAGGAACGAATGTTCAATCATTGGAGGTGGGCTAGAGGGCAGTCGTCGCCCCGACCGTATCGTCTTCTACGCAGACGAAGGTGCCGACAGAGATCAGACTTCGGTAGAGATCATTGACTATAAGTTTGGGCACTTCGATAAGCGTTACTATGCACAGATACAGGGCTACCAAGCCCTGCTCCAGCGTATGGGTTATCGGGATGTGAAGGGCTGGCTCTGCTATATAGAGAAGGACAAAATCAAGGTCATCCCCGTCCCCCCAAAGCGATAAGAAAGGAGACTGAGGCCACATGTCCCATCCTACGTCACAAAAGGGGAACCACCACTACAAAGCAGTGACAGCGCAGGTGAAGGTCACACGATAAGTCAAAGGGGGTAAGATGTTGTGCATCTTACCCCCTTTTCTATATCTTGCCTGGACTTGGGATACTAATGTTACCCTACTGGCCTAGACAGCTACATGAGGATTAAGGAATAAATGAGATGGTAAGGCTAGCTAGGGTGACATAGAGTCTACTCCTCTCCTTCCCTCCCAAGTGATAAGTGGCCTCCTATGTCGAAAAGCAATGCACCCTATCCTAAATCAGCCTAGAGAAGCCCTACATAGAAAGAACAGAAGTGTCTCTGAGCAAGAAGTAAAAACGCAACAGAGCAAGCAACACAATTATAACAAATCCTCTCGGATTTCCATTTATCATCATCTAGCAGTCCGTACCTCATCACTCTACCGAAATGATACATATCCTCCCGAAAAGACCTCTAGATACGAAGGAAAGCAAATAGGGGCTGTCTCCCGACAGCCCCTATCTTGTTAACCTTAAATCTAATACCATGAAAAACACAGTACAAATATACGAATAATTTTAATACAACCTATTTTTTGCAAAGAATAATCAAAACCTAGCATACATTTCTAGACCTATAGGGCTACTTCACACGATCTCCACCCCATCATCCTACGACAATGCCGTATCTTTGCCCCCAAACAAGTCCCTACTAGACGACATTAGATGCAAGAAGATAGCTACTGGACACTCGCTAAAGAGGCGAGTGGCGAATATTCGGAGAAGCGAAGTAAGTTCCTAGCCTTTGCGTTCCCTGTCACAAGCGAAGAGGAAGCTCTCGCACGGGTGCAGGAGGTCAGAGTTGAATACTATGATGCCCGGCATGTATGCTGGGCATACCGCCTTGATCCGGCTGGAGAGCGGACACGAAGCAATGATGATGGGGAGCCCTCGGGTACAGCGGGCAAGCCCATACTAGGGATACTCATCTCCCAAGGACTGACCGATCTGATCGTCCTCGTCGTACGTTACTTCGGTGGGGTAAAGCTCGGCACTAGTGGACTCATCGAAGCCTATAGGGAGGCTACGCTGGCAGCCCTAGAGGGAGCAGAACGGAAGGAGTGCATCCTCGAGCAAGAGTGTGATGTGCTCTTCGCCTACGACCTTATGGGGATCGTGATGCGTCAGATTAAGGAAGTGGGGGCGGTGATTCTCGAGCAGGACTTCCGTGAGACGTGTCGCCTACGGCTCTCCATTCGCCTAGGGCACTGGGAGGAGCTAGAGGCTAGGCTGGGACGTATCTATGGTGTGGAGCTCCAGCTGTAGCTCACGTATCGTCTTGCCTAGGATAGGATGGTATAGATGGGGGGCTATCTCTGCGAGTGGATCGAGGACGAAGCCACGGCGATGTAGCAGAGGATGTGGCAGGGTCAGCCTATCTGAGGAGAGTACGAGGGAGTCGTAGAGCAGTAGATCGATGTCTATGGGGCGGTCTTGGTAATTACCGAGGCTGCTCTTTTGTTTTCTCCCCAGCTGTCGCTCTATCTGCTGAGTCTGGTCGAGCACCTGCTCTGGGGTAAGCTGGGTCGTAAGGCTGAGGGCTGCATTGAGGAAGGGATGGGGGCTATCGAATCCCCAGGGCGCAGTCTCATAGAACGAAGAGACGCTATCGATATGTCCGATGGACACACCGATAGCGTCTATTGCTTGGCAGAGGAGCACCTCCCGATCACCCTCGTTGCTGCCTAGAGCTAGATAGAGCTGGGGCATGGGGGATCTTGGGGGGCTAGTCGATGATGAGCATCGCATCGCCATAGGCACCGAAGCGATACTTCTCCTTGAGTGCTACGGCATAGGCATGCATCGTCTCGTCGTATCCGCCGAAGGCGGCCGTCATCATCAGCAGGATGGACTTGCCCATGTGGAAGTTCGTTACGAGGGCATTGGGCACATTGAAGTCGTAGGGAGGGAAGATAAAGCGACTCGTCCAGCCATCGAAGGCCTTGAGGTGTCGCTCCGTACCTGCAGCTGTCTCCATAGCTCGCAGTACCGAGGTACCAACGGCACAGATGTTACGCCCTGCGTCGCTCGCCTTATTGACTACGGTGCAAGCCTCCTCGGGGATGATGATCTGCTCACTCTCCATCTTGTACTTCGTGAGGTCCTCGACATCGATGTCTCGGTAGTTCCCCAATCCATTGTGTACGGTGATGAAGGCCTTGTGAATATCACGGATCTCCATACGCAGTAGGAGCTCACGGCTGAAGTGGAAGCTCGCTGCAGGGCCTACGACAGCCCCTTCGTTGCAGGCGAAGAGGGACTGATAGCGGTGGGCATCCTCGCTATTGGGGCTACGATTGATGTACTTAGGCAGTGGGGTCTCGCCCATAGAGTAGAGCACACGGCGAAACTCCTCGGGGGGGCCGTCATAGAGGAAGCGCAGGGTACGTCCTCGGGAGGTCGTGTTGTCGATGACCTCCGCAACGAGCTCATCGTTCTTACCGAAGTAGAGCTTGTTCCCGATACGGATCTTACGAGCAGGATCTACGACGACATCCCACAGCTTGAGTGCGGGATTGAGCTCACGCAGGAGGAAGACCTCGATCTGGGCTCCAGTCTTCTCCTTGTTGCCGTACATACGGGCGGGGAAGACCTTGGTATCGTTGAAGACAAAGACATCATCCTGCTGGAAGTAGTCTAGCACGTCCTTGAACTGTCGGTGCTCGATCTCCCCATTACTTCGGTGCAGGACGAGCATACGGGACTCGTCACGGAAGGTAGCAGGCTTCTTGGCGATCAAGTTCTCTGGGATGTCGAGCTCGAAGTGACTCAGCTTAGTATCCTTCATTTCTATCTATCTTGTCTTGGAGTATTTATTCGTTTGTTTCATCTAGTGGAGCTACGTGCTCGGCGAGGAAGCGCTGTATATCCTCCACTCGGTAGCACTGCTCTAGGCTGTAGTCACCGACTCGTGTACGGCGAAGGTCCGTGAGGTGTCCACCCGAGCCGAGGGCTAGGCCTATATCTCGGGCTAAGGCACGGATGTAGGTGCCCTTGCTACAGACCACACGTATCTGGATCTGTGTAGGGGCATAGGCAAGGAGCTCGATCTCGTCGATCGTGAGCTTCTTGGCCTTGAGCTCAAATTCTCGTCCCTTGCGAGCTAGCTTATAGGCTCGCTTCCCATCCACCTTCACTGCGGAGAAGGCAGGGGGCACCTGCTCAATCTCGCCGACGAAGTCTAGGAGCTTCGCCCTGACGAGTTCCTCCGTGATATGCTCTGTCGGGAAGAAGGCATCGGGCTCACTCTCCATGTCGTAGGTCGGGGTCGTCTGTCCAAGGCGAATATCAGCGATATACTCCTTGCGCCCCGACTGGAGCTGCTCGATGAGCTTGGTATGCCGTCCCGTGCAGAGGATCATCACACCTGTGGCTAGGGGATCAAGCGTTCCGGCGTGACCGACCTTGAGCTTGCGAATGCCGAGGTAGCGGCAAGCCTCGTACCTAAACTTATTGACTAGGCTAAAGGAGCTCCACCCAAGTGGCTTATCTAGGGCGATCGTAGCCCCAGCTATGAGATCTAGTGGCTCCTGCATCTAGCTCAGCGAGATGTGCGCACCTGCAAGCAGGGCGATGGCGATCCCTACCGAGAGGGCAATACGATAGTAGCCGAAGTGTCGGAAGCCGTACTTAGCTACGAAGTCGATAAAGAACTTGATGGCCAGCAGGGCGACGACGAAGGCCACGACATTGCCAATAAGCAGTGTCTGCCAGTTGTCACGGAAGATCTCCACCCCGAGCTCCTTGTAGAGCTTGTACCCCTTGAGCAGGGTCGCACCGAACATCGTCGGCACAGCGAGGAAGAAGGAGAACTCTGCCGCCTGCCTACGGCTCAGCCCCTGCTGCATCCCACCGAAGATCGTCGCCATCGAGCGCGAGACCCCAGGGATCATAGCCAGACACTGGAAGAGACCGATGACGAAGGCATTGCGCACCGTCACACGACGCTCCTCTCTAGTACCGAAGATACGGTCAAAGTACACCATGAGAATCCCCCCAAGGAAGAGCATCCCCAGGACAACCCAAGTATTCCCTAGGAGCATATCTATCTGATCGCTCAGCAGAGCACCGAAGATAGCCGCTGGGATACAGCCCACTACCATCAGCACATACAGACGCCAGCCCCCGAGACTCGTCGTCTCATCGGGCTTCATCCCCAGCACTGGGAAGGGGAGGAAGCGGCGGAAGTAATAGGCTACCACGGAGAGGATAGCACCAAACTGAATGATCACCGTGAAAGCCTTGAGGTAGGGCGTGCTCTGCATGCCCAGTATGCCCTCCGTGAGGATCATGTGACCAGTCGAGGAGACGGGGAGGAACTCCGTCAGCCCCTCGACGATCGCTAGGATGATACTCTCGAGGATCGTCATTCCTTAGCCTCCTTATCCATGCTCTTACGCTCGCCCCCATTGACGAGGATTGCATAGACCATCAGGATAAAGCCCGAGAGGCATACGATCGGCGCTAGGACGATACGACGACCACTGAAGATCTCGGGACTAAAGGCTCGTGGGTCCTCACTCTGACCACCAGACATCAGGACGAAGCCCACGATGATCAGCAGGGCAGAGATGCCCATTAGGATGTAGTTCTTTTTATTATAAAGCATGATGTAATGATGCTGTATGTGTAAGCGTGACGTAGTGTCCCCTCTGACTTAGATGAGGTGGATCTTGCCCTCATCCATGTGGATGTACTTGCGAGTAGCTCTCCAGGAGGAGACGAAGCTCACTGAGACCCCGACGAGGGGGATCACCAGTGCTACCCCTATGATCGGCAAGAGAGGACAATAAGCGAGGAGGTCAAAGCCAAAGCCCCGACAGATCCCATAGAGACTCCCCCCGAGCAGTGCGAGGGCAACTAAGGCTCCGAGGAAGCCATCCAGCATCGCCCTCAGGACGAAGGGACGACCGATGAAGCTCGCCGTAGCTCCGATGAGCGAGAGCGTACGGATACGCATCCGCTGGGAGTAGATCACGAGCCCCGTGGCGGTATTGATCTGGAGGAAGCTCACAAGGAGGTTGAGGACGAGGAAGCACCAGAGTACCATACGTATCGTCTGGAGGTTCTCCGTGGCCGAAGCCCACTGCCCCTCTTGGTCATTCAGCTCCTCTGCCGTACGTAGTAGTGGACTCTGCCGAGCGATCATACGTAGGCTATCGGGGTGGGTATAGGCAGCCTGCAGGTGTACCTTGGCTAGGGGGGAGAGGGGATTGTAGCCGAGCACCTTGGTGGGATCTTCGCCCAAGACCTCCGTGAGGTCACGAGCCGCACTATCGGATGAGATTAACTCGACCTGACGGACATAGGGCAGGGCACGTAGCTGTGCCACGGCCTCCTCGGGTGTGACTCCCCCCTCACGTGGGAGCTCCACGGTGAAGGAGACACGCTCCCGCACCTCCCTACTTAGCCCCTGCTCCAGAGCATAGACCAAGCCTAGGGCACCGAGCATGAAGAGCGAGACGGTGATACTGATGAAGCTCAAGAGACGCGAGTAGCGGAGCGTCGTGGACTGTTTTGTATTGGGCGCACCCATGATTCCTTTGGATATATCAGCTCGTCCATCACCCTCGTATCAATCAGCTAAAGTAGCAACCATACGGACAGACCATGGACAATTTGCACGCAAAGATAGACATAATCGCACAAACGACCTTGTCTCTCAGGGACGACGCATGATCTCGCTCGCACACTCCTGCCTTTTGCCTTTAGATCTTCGGCGATATCATTTCGTATCCCAGGGAGCCTTAGCCCATCCCTAGAGATCCGAGGCATTATTCCCAAGAAACAGACATACAAGCGAACCCTATAGAGGATATACTTAGAGCGCACTTGTGTACACGCGTGTATACAGTTGTGTACACGTGGGTATACTATAGTGTACACACGTGTACACTCATCCCGCCTAGGTAGGAGGTATTTGCTTGGCATATCTAGACTAGGACACGGAAACTTCTATCTTCGGCGTATGCTCCTTGACGACCTCGCCCTCGCACTATAGTGATTTCATGCCTCAGCCTTGGCTCTAGGTCACTACCCCCTCCAACACATCGCCCCCGTAAGAACATTGGGTACATCTATTAGCCCCTTCCCAAGGGAGCTAAAACGAGCATAGTATCATCGCCGAAGTGCTCTCGGTAAGAACGCTGTCGTCACCTATGTAAGGTGATGGAGACGCTCTTACCGAGAGCGCAGTCACGCTCTCGGTATGAACGTCTCAGCCCAATCGGGATGCCTGATACAGAGCCACCTAGCTAAGGTCAATTCCCTACCCTCATTCCTCACGGGGAAGCCCCCATCTCACGGGAAGAGGGACACAGGATAACGAGGTGTACGCAGAGGAGAGGCAGGCGAAGGAGATGGTAAGAGCAGAGAGGTGGGGAAAAAGAAAGAGGTCGTACCCCGTCCCAAAGGGACTGAGGGTACGACCTCAGAGAAGAAGTTCTTCTATCGAAGGGGGCTTACTTCAGAGAGATTACCTTATAGATAGAGACAGGAGACTCTTGGATATCCTTGACGACGGACTCTAGTTCAGCCTTGCCACCGTATTCATCATTGGGATCCCAAGCAGTACGGCCAGCGAGGAAGTCGTTGAAGTACGCAGTCCAATCAGGGTACTTAGCCTGCGCCAGTGCGAGGAGTTCCTTCTGATAGGCCTCAGCTTCTGCTTGGGTAATGAAGCCCGCACGGACACCAGCCCAAGAGATGTTCACAGCACGACACCAGTCCCAAGCCTTATGCTCGGACTCCTGAGTCTTGAGCTTCTCGAGCTGTGCCTTTAGTGAGGCGGTATCTGTGATATCCCAGTCATTCTTGAGCATATTGGTTGCGTTGCTGACAGACTCCTCTTCGTAGGGGTTGATGAAGAGCTGCTTGTAGCCTTCGATCTGTTCAACACCGCCACTCTTAATGTGACTATCTACTGCTTGTACACCACCATAACCACGGTAGAAGTAGACTCCACCGAGGAGGGTTGGGCGCAGTGCATCGTATTCGGCATTAGCCTTGTCACTGGAGGAGGATGATGAAGAACCTCCGCAGGAGGCTAGACCTACTACTGCGAGGAGCCCAAGAAGCAGGGTCTTAAGTACGTTCTTTCTCATGTTGTCTTTTATTAGTGTGGATGAGATGTTAGTGCTCCCTAGGACGATCCTATACTGAAGGGAGCATCACAAAAGTACACATATATGATTAAATATGAAAACCTCTCAGTCCTCATAGAGCCCAACACCTCTACCCTACCCGCCCTACGAAGAGAGAGTCCCCAAGCCTACACGCCAAGCCTATATAGCTAAGGATCACGCGAATGAACTGCAAATGAGAATAGCTGAGAAGGTGATGAAATGAGCAGAGGCGACCCCCACTGATGAGGGTCGCCTCTGCCTAATATGTGTATGCTCCTAGAGCGAGGGGCTACTTCTTTGCTGGCTGTTCAGCCTTCTTAGTGCACTTCTTTTCACACTTAGCGCCTTCCTTGCTGTCGCACTTGGTGGCAGCCTTGTCACACTTCGTTGCGCCCTTGTCACACTTCGTTGCACCCTTGTCGCACTTGTCGCCTTCCTTGCTGTCGCACTTGGTGGCACCCTTGTCACACTTCGTTGCGCTCTTGTCGCACTTTGCGCCTTCCTTGCTGTCGCACTTGGCAGTAGCCTTGTCACACTTCGCTGCGCTCTTGTCGCACTTGACGCCTTCCTTGCTGTCGCACTTGGTGGCACCCTTGTCACACTTCGCTGCGCTCTTGTCACACTTGGCGCCTTCCTTACTGTCGCACTTGGTGGCACCCTTGTCGCACTTGGCGCCTTCCTTGCTGTCACACTTGGCAGTAGCCTGCCCTTGGGCGTTCTTGCAGGTTCTCTCACCGTCCTTTACGCAGGCAGAGCCTTCCTTGCATTCACAGCTCTTCGCCCCAGCAGGACAACAGAACTTCTTGCTATCGCTTGATTGGGTAGCCCCCGAGCGAGCACAGGTCTTCTTAGTGCTATCCTGCTTCTGTGGTGTCTGCGCAGATACAGCGACCCCGAAGGCAAAGGCACAAGCTATGGCCAAAACAAACTTCTTCATTATGATCTCTTGATGTTAGTTGGTGAAACAAATCTATCTATTGGGACACATATCCCGTAGCAAAGGTAGCTAAATAGGAGTATAAAGTGTACATATACTACCTATAAATACGTATATTTGCCCTTATAAACGCTACACAGTACACAGCATCTACATCCAAAGTAATATCCATACGAGCAATGATCCAGCATCCACTCCCCCCCTTCGCTCATGGCCAGGCACTCAAGCAAGCCTATCGGCTACTGCAGAGCCACAAGGGTCTCTATGGACTCTCGGTACTCATCTTCGTCCTCATCCTGCTCTGTGTCTCTGGGGTCTACTTCTCCCTCGAGCACCTCAGTAGCACCCCTACTCCCACGACCTCACCATGGCTAGCCCTCGGTATTCTGCTCCCATTCCCGATCCTATATACCTATCTCACACTCGTCCTACAGGTACGTGTACTACGTATCACAGCCCGAGGGAGCGAGGAGGGAGCACAAGTGAGTGCCTATCGGGTAGCTCTACGTAAGCTCCTCCCCCTGATCCTCCTCGCACTACTCATCGCACTCGTATGTAGCCTAGGGCTGCTGCTCTTCATCGTGCCAGGGCTCTATGTGATGCTACGTCTGGCATTCGTACCTCAGGTATATATCGAGCAGGGAGGCCTATGGCGATCCGTAAAGGGAGCTTGGCGACTCACGGAGGGACACTTCTACCCGCTCCTACTCGTGCTGGTCATCCAGCTGGCACTGTCCCTCCTCGGGAGCATAGCCCTAGGGATCGGGATGATCATCACACTCCCTCTAGGGGTGATCTACCACACTCTCTTCTACCGCTATCTACAGGGTGTACCTAGCGAAGAAATCCATGAGGCGCTTAGCTAAGGGGCGAGCACTCCCTCGCCTAGAGGGACTCACTCGTCGGCTGAAGCGATCGAAGCGTCTCATCATCAATCGCCGTGGGGATGGTGTGCACTCGCCCTATGCCTTTCACCTCATCTCTAGGGTCATCCGCAATCACCGCCCCTACTACTGCTTCGCAGAGCTGAGGGAGGAGCTCAAGCGTCGCTCTCGGGAACTCGCACGGGCTACTCGCCCACGCCCTATACGCAGTGCCCGTACGCTAGAGCTCATCTTCCGCATTGCCCACGAGGAGCAGGCTCATCGCATACTCCTCGTGACGGGAGAGCTGACCATGATCCCACTATACATCGTCAGTACAGGCTACGTAGAGGTGCTCCATCAGATCGAGCATCCCACAGCAGAGACTACAACGGGTGAGTACGACCTGATCCTACTAGAGCGTCTCCCATCCGAGGCTACAGTGCTCACGGAGCTAGCTACCCTACTGCATGCATATCAGAGTAGCCCCCGACGTACGACCATACTCATCAATACTCGCTCTCGCACTGCCAAGCGTCTCTCGACTGCCCTCCGCCTACAGACGAGCCCACAGCTCAGCCTAGATCTACTAGATCTGGAGGTATGGGTCCTCGATCCACGACTGACGCCCTGTCGCTACAAGGCTGTCTACTGACCCTCTTACTTTCCCCCGAACTATGCGTCTCTACCAGCAGGTGGCCCACCCGAACTAGATACAGGTATAGCCCCCCGAACTAGGAGGATAGAGATACACCGAAGCCCCCACAGCATATAGCGGATATATGCTGTGGGGGCTTCGGTATATTAGGTCTACTAGACCTGATGACGTTCGTCTCTACTAATAGATGAGCTCTACGAAGAGATCTTCACCGACCTCGTCGAAGTGGAGCTTACCCTCCTTGGCGAGCCAGCCGATGGCGGCATATAGCTCCTTATCTGTACGTAGCTTAGTGGCTTTCTTCAGTGCCTTGACATCCATCTTGCCTAGCTTATCTAGGACATTCCAGATGAGGCCTGCATTTGTTCCTATCGTTGCGATCATAGCTCTTCTTGGGTTAGTTAGTGTTGGACATACATTACCTATTGGCTCTAGTGATCACTCATTAAGCCACTACTAAGGTACGCATTTTGAGCGAATAGGCTACTTATTCATCCTCTTGATGAAGCTATAGGCTTCGTATAGCCCTAGCTCACCAGCCTTGCTCAGATCCCGCACCCCATCAGCGACCCTACCACGAGAGAGGTAGAGTAAGCCCCTATTGTAGTAGCCCTCAGCGAAGGCTGGATTGAGCTCGATAGCTCTCGTATAGTCCAGAAGCGCCTTATCCTCCTCTCCCGACCGGACATAGAGATTACCCCTATTGTAGTAGGCGTAGGCGAACTGTGGATCTAGCTCGATGGCTCTGTTGAGATCAAGCAGGGCAGGTTGCTCGCTCAGACGTGGTGTCCGAGGAAGGGTCGGTGCAGGGGTAGGAGCCGTGGGGAGTGCCTTACCACCTGTAGCTGCTGAGCGAATGATGGCACGCTCCTGCTGCGAGTGCTCCTCAGGGATACGTCCCTGCTCAGCCTCGGAGCGACGCATCGTGGCTGTGGCACGTGCGAAGAAGGCTAAGGGTGAGGTCGGATCAAGGCTAATCGCACGAGAGAAGTCTAGGATGGCTTGGTCAAGGTCCTGCAGGAGAGCATAGTCGATCCCTCGACGCAGGTAGAGCGAGGCTGTCTCCCCAGTCTCCCGAGAGAGGCGAGCGATGTCCTGCTCCATTGCCTTGATCTGATCCGAGGACAGAGCCAGCGTACGCTCCTGCAGTAGGATGCGAGGTGTGCGCTTGTCACGCTGCAGCTGCTGGGCATTGTAGCGATCCAGGAGAGGAGAATAGTAGATGCGGGTCTGGTTGCCGTCCTTATCGACCTCGGTGAAGTAGGAGAGGGTGATATTGGACTTAGGCAGCGCCTGCGCCTCTCTGTCCTGCACACGACCACGCACCTGACTGGTGTACTTTGGCTTCTCTGTCTCTGCTCGTGGTGCTGTCTCGACGAGCATGTTGTACTTCTCGATTGCCTCGTCCTCCTTGCTACGAGTATCCCGCTCCTTGGTCTTATCTCTAGAGGTCTTGGTAGCGGAGCTTCGGTACTTCTTGCTGTTCTGCAGGTCGAAGACATGGAGCTGATCCCGTCCAGCCCCCTTGGTATCGCCGAGCATACGCTTGACCTCGGCACGAGCTAGGAAGCCCTCACCAAAGATTGGATACTGCTCCAGCACGGCATTGAGATCCTGCAGGGCTGCACGAGGATTCCCGAGACGCATGTGCAGTAGGGCACGGTTGTAGCGTGCGATATAGTTCTTGGGGGATAGGCGGATCACTTCATCCCAGTCGGAGATAGCAGGGCTGTATTCACCGACCTGAGAGCGCAGGAGAGCACGATTATTGCGGGCTGGGATATTAGAGGGTTCGAGCTTGATGGCCTCCGAATAGTCCTGCATAGCTCCACGTAGGTCATTCTGATGATAGCGCATGATCGCACGATTGACATAGAGGCTGGCATTGCCCCCCTCTATCCCGATCACATGATCAATCGCCTGCACGGCCGTAACGTAATCCCGACGGTCAGCAGCTACCTGAGCACGTAGCAGATGAGCTGGTGTATAGAGGCTATCCCGATTGAGGAGCTCCTCCACCTGGCGTAGCGCCTGGACCGTATCCTTACGCTCGAGAGCCGTCTGAGCGAGTAGGCGGTAGGCATCCTTATTGCGAGGGGAGAAGCGCAGTAGCTCATGTGCCGTACTATCGACAGCAGCATACTGCTTGGCCTCGAGCTGGGCGATGGCGAGATTGTAGCGTAGCCCCACATCCGAGGGGGATAGGCTCAGCCCCTGTCGGAAGTCTCCGATGGCGGCTTCGTACTCCTTCTGAGAGAAGCGTGCGATACCACGCACGAGGTAAGCCTTGCTCAGGAAGGGATTACGCTCGAGCGCCAGCGTAGCATCGGCCTCTGCTCCACGATAGTCCTCGAGGTTGATCTTCGCTACCGAGCGATAGAAATAGGGCTCTGCCATCCAAGGGCGAAGGCCTATCACTTGGTTGAAGTACCCCATAGAGACGATATAGTCGTTGAAGTAAATAGCATTTCGCCCGATAGAGAGCACCTGGTGGACATCTATCTGCGCATGCGCCAGTGGCGCACCGAGCGTAAGGGCAAGGATCAGAAGCCGAAGCTTCCTCATGGAGCTTTTTACCATCTACTATATCGTTATGAGGCCGTGTCTACAGTGTTATATAGGATGAACGACGTAGCTACGCCGAGTAGTGTATCCTAGCGACGCTTCTGCGGTGCAGTCACGACACGATAGTGTGCCGAGACCTTACCCTTAGCGAGGTTTGTGAGCTTGCCCTTAATGAGTTGCTTGCGGATAGTAGCGATCTGATCGATGAAGAGTATCCCCTCGATATGGTCGTACTCGTGCTGGATGACACGTGCCGCAAAGCCCGAATAAGTCTCCCGATGAGGCTGGAAGTCCGCATCGAGATATTCGATGGTGATGGTCGAGGGGCGCGTGACCCGCTCATTGATCCCGGGGATGCTTAGACAGCCTTCGTTCTCGGAGAGCGTCTCCTCGCTCCGCTCGACGATACGAGCGTTGATGAAGGTCTGCTTCAGCCCCGCACACTCGGGGAAGTCCTCCTTCATCGGGTCTGCATCGATCACGAAGAGGCGAATAGCCCGTCCGATCTGAGGTGCCGCAAGCCCGATACCCTCTGAGAAGTACATCGTCTCCCACATATCAGCGATGAGCTGCTGGAGCCCCTCGTACTCAGGGGTGATGTCCTGCCCCATCTCGCGGAGGACAGGATGACCGTAGATATAAATAGGTAGCTTCATAGGGTGTATAATTTCCTTTTTGGAGTAATAAATGATTGGATCTAGCCAGGTAGGTGGATCGGGCCAAGCCCCTTCTTCGCCTCCAGATAGCTCTGCAGGATGATGACGGCACTGACTTCGTCCACGAGCCCCTTGTCCGTCTCTCGCCGTCGCCGGCCAATGCCAGCCTCACGGATCGTCCTCTGGGCAAGAGTGGAGGTGAAGCGCTCGTCCTGATACTCGATAGTCATCGAGGGTAAGGCATTCTGAAGCCGTCCCACGAAGGGGCGGATATACTTCATCGAGGCAGACTCCTGGCTATTCATCTGCCTTGGGTAGCCAATGATAATGCGCTCGACCTCCTCACGCTGCACATAGTCCAGCACGAAGTCTAGAAGCTGATGCGTGGGGATCGTCCCCAGTCCACCGGGGATGATCTGTAGGGGATCAGTGACGGCGACACCGCACCGCTTCTGTCCATAGTCTATAGCTAAGAGTCTACCCATAAGTCACGGGCAAAGATACGCAATTCGTCCCTCTCCTCCCTTAGCTTCTAGGGCTAAGGTATGAAAACTGTAGAGGTCGAGGACAAAGTAGTCCCAGAGCATACACCTCGGCAGGAGCACACATACTATATAGAAACATCTCTACCCGAGGGGTATCCTCACCCAATGTATACCTACTACCTAAGGGGCAAAAGTGTACACGTGTGTACACTGTAGTATACCCGCCTGTACACAACAGTGTACACACGTGTACACACCTTCGCACTAAGTATGTCCTCTCTAGGGCTCTCCTTTGTGCGATTCTCGGAGCTAACGCCTTTTCGTCAGAGACAAGGCTTTAGAGCCCCCTTGGTCATGACATAATACCCCCAAAAGAGCCAAAGAGTGGAGTATCCTAGGAGTGTACAAGTAAAGCAATGAATGCACAAGCAAAGCACTGAGTGTACAAAGAGAGTACCGAGTTTACAAGGAGAGTACCGAATGTACAAGGAAAGCACCGAAAGAAATCATGCATCGGCCTCGACCTTAGCCCCACAAAGCAGTTTCCCCACAAAGGCGAGAACTCCCCTCCACCCAATCTACTCATCCCCCGCCCCGCCCCTGGCA
>NZ_CAJZFJ010000003.1 GCF_915070105.1 uncultured Porphyromonas sp. | reverse complement strand
GCCCTCATCACCTATGTAAGGTGATGAGGGCGTTCTTACCTAGAGCGCATCGGCGCTCTAGGTATGTTCGTTTTGGGGCTCTAGTCGTGTTTGATACAGAGGGAGTTATGCGGGGACTTTTCCCCGCCCTTCCGAAGGTGGGAGTCTAGGGCTAATAGCCCCATTTTCTCCCTCTAGAGCGACGGGATCAAGCCACGTGCACGTAGGTATCTAGGGAGAGAGAGGAGAGCATCAGGGCCTGCCCCCATTCCCCTCAATCGGGATGTAGCTTTGGCTCTTGTATGGGGTAGGGTGTCCTCTCTACCTCTTCCAAAGGCTATTCTCGTACGGGTGCTCCCCAGAGGAGCTTACGGCGGAGCGTGTCGGCGAAGCAGTAGGGTCTCAGGTGTACGATACGGAGCTGGCTCTGGGACTTCTGCACACGCACCTTTACCCCCGTAGGTAGGATCTTGGTCTGTCCGTCTAGGACGAGGAGGAAGGTATTATTGCGTGCCGTCACCGTCATCTCTACCGATAGATCCTCGGGTAGGACGAGGGGGCGCATCGTCAGCGAGTGGGGAGCGATCGGGGTCAGAAGCATATTGTGACACTGGGGCATGATCAGTGGCCCATAGGCACTGAGCGAATAGGCAGTCGAGCCAGAGGGGGTGGAGACGATGAGCCCATCACACTCATAGTTGGCGAGGTAGTCCTCCCCCCCGAGGAGGGTGTGGATACTGATCATCGAGCCCGTCTCCCGCTTGAGCAGTGCCACATCATTGAGCACCTGCCCGTAGGGGTGTCCATCGACCTCTACCGAGAGGAGCATACGCCGCTCCAGAGTGTAGTCGCCCGTGAAGAGGCGGGGCAGGAGGGGGAGAGCCTCCTCGATCCCCATATCCGTGAGGAAGCCTAGTCGCCCCATATTGAGTCCCAGCACGGGGATCTCCTGTCCGAAGACCCTGCGGGCAGCCCTTAGGAACGTCCCATCCCCCCCTAGACTTAGGACAAAGTCTACATCCAAGGGACTCATATCCGTAGGGAGTGCCCCCGCTATACGAGGCGTCAAATGGAACTCCTCGGCGAGATCTATCTGGAACGAGCGATCGCAGTAAAGAGCTACATCAGAGCGATCTAGCACATCCAGTAGCTGGGCTAGGTGCGTTGCGTGTGCCGAGAGATGCTGGGAGGCAATCAGAGCTATCCTATACATAGTAGGTAAAATATGGACGTTACAGTATCGTGGGTAGGTTAAATAACGTTACCTTTGTATGAGTAAGAGAGATAGCCTCTCCTACACCTACAAATGTATAAAAGATCACGGGATAATGACTCGGCTAAGTGTCAATATAAACAAAATAGCGACCCTGCGTAACGCTCGTGGGGGCAACGTACCCAATCTCCTGCAGGTAGCCAAGGACTGCGAGCTCTTCGGCGCCGAGGGTATCACGGTACACCCCCGCCCTGATGAGCGACACATACGCTATAGGGATGTCTATGAGCTAAGCGAAGTGGTCACCACGGAGTTCAATATCGAGGGGAATCCCACCCCAGAGTTCATGCGCCTAGTCGGCGAGGTGCGCCCTGCTCAGGTCACACTCGTCCCCGATGCACCCGATGCGCTGACGAGCAATGCGGGCTGGGATGTCGTCACCCACCATACCTTCCTCTGCGACACGGTCGCTCAGCTTAGGGAATGGGGGATCCGTCCCTCGATCTTCGTCTCCACCGATCTGAGGCAGATCGAGGCTGCCGCCTCCGTAGGGACGACACGTGTAGAGCTCTACACAGAGCCCTATGCCGCCGAATACGTCACTCGTGGTCCCGAGGAGGCTATTGCCCCCTTCCGCCGTGCTGCTGAGACCGCTCTTGCCGTAGGGCTCGAGCTGAATGCAGGACACGACCTGAGCCTCACGAACCTACAGTTCTTCGCCGAGCAGATCCCTTCGCTCGCTGAGGTATCTATAGGTCATGCCTTGATCTCCGATGCCCTCTATCTCGGGCTCCAGGAGACCATCCGCCGCTACCGAGCCTGCCTCGGCAAGTAGAGCCTCCCCTCCCCCTTCATCCTAGTAGCTCCTCTCGCTCTCGGGGTGGTCTACCCTATACCTTCGGGCTAGGGAGAGCCCTGCTAAGGCCTAGCAAGCGAGCTTAATAAATAGATAAGACAAATAACTAAACAGGATTATACCTCGTGGATACAACAGCAACAGCCTCTCTGGCACAGACCCTAGCAGAGAACTCTACCTCTGCCGCTTCGCTCTCCATCCTTGACCTCGCTACTAAGGGCGGATGGATCATGATCGTCCTACTCCTACTCTCCCTCCTCGCCGTCTATATCTTCGTCTCGAAGTACATCCAGATGCGCTCCGCTGGGCAGGAAGACAAGTACTTCGTCCAGCGTATCAAGGACTACGTCATCGAGGGCAAGACCAGCTCCGCTATCAAGCTCTGTGAGGAGACCAATACCCCCTACGCCCGTATGATCCGCAAGGGACTCTCCCGTATCGGTCGCCCTATGGCGGACATCCTCGTCATCGTAGAGAACGTCGGTAATATCGAGGTCGGGAGACTTGAGAAGGGACTTCCCCTGCTGGCTACCGTCGCTGCTGGCGCTCCGATGATCGGCTTCCTCGGGACTGTCACGGGGATGGTACGAGCCTTCTTCGACATGGCCAACGCAGGCTCTGGTGGGGTCGATGTAGCCCTCCTCTCCAATGGTATCTACGAGGCTCTAGTGACTACCGTCGGCGGGCTCGTCGTAGGTATCATCGCACTCTTTGCCTACAACTACCTCGTGGCTGAACTCGACAAGGTCGTGGGTAAGATGGAGGCCAAGACGGTCGAGTTCATGGACCTACTGAACGAAGTCGTGCACTAACCCCCGCTAGCCGACCCGACACATGGCACTCAAGCGTAAGAGCAAGGTCTCTGACTCCTACAGCATGGCCTCGATGACAGACGTCATCTTCCTGCTCCTGATCTTCTTCCTCGTGACCAGCACGATCATCGTGCCCAACACGATCAAGGTTACCTTACCGACCTCTGCCCCTCAGAGTTCGCCCGAGCAGCCCGCAGCACGTATCACCCTCACCCCTGATATGCGCTACTACCTAGGGATCGAGCGTGCTGTCCCCATCGAGCTCTCCAAGGAGGAGCTACGGGAGCAGCTAGCGATCTTCGCCGCTGAGCATCCCGAGGCCTACGTCTCCATCCAAGCTGACGAAACCATCCCCTACAAGGAGGTCGTCGCCGTCATCAACGCTGCCTCGCAGTCCTCCCTCAAGGTAGTCCTCGCCACACGTGCCGAGACCGAGCAGCCCACCACCCTCTAGTCGATATGAGTAGATCAGACTCATCGCCACTACGCCGTCAGGCGATTGCCCTAGCTATTGCCCTAGCGCTGCACGCAGGTCTTCTAGCCCTGCTGTGGAGCCTCTACCTCAGTGCCCCACACCCTCAGCCCAAGCCGGTAGAGGTAATGGTGGCAGTGAACGTGGGCAATGTGGAGCAAGCTGCGGGCGCTGTCGAGCCTGGGGGTACACCTACCGAAGCTCCTCTGTCTACCCGTGTCGAGGCGCCTCGCCCTACCCCTCCCACTCCTCCGATCCCCACCCCTACCCCACAGCCCAAGGCTCCCTCACGCACCTCCAGCCAGCCCCTGCAGACGCAGAGCATAGAGCAGAGCATGCGCATCGAGGAGACCCGCCGTGCTGAGGCTGAGGCCAAGGCTCGTGCCGAAGCCGAACGCAGAGCCCGTGAGGAAGCCGCTCGCCGTGAGGCGCAGCGTCAGGAGATCGGGCACTCCGTATCGGGTGCCTTCGGACGGCAGAGTGGTGCAGCAGGGTCACAGGGGACAGCCAGCTCAGGCACAGGTAATCAGGGCAACCCCAACGGTAGCGCTGGTAGCTATGCCCTCACCGGGCGTACCATCGTCAGCAATGGCGGTGTCCTAGCCCGACCCTCCACCAGCCGAGCTATCGACGGCGTCGTACGTGTACGCATCGTCGTAGATGGCTCAGGACGTGTCATACAGGCTACCGTCGCCCAGGGTACCAATATCGCTGACACCTCCATCCGCAACGCTGCCCTTGCGGCAGCTCGTGCGACACGATTCAACAGCGTAGCAGGTGCTGATGACCAAGAGGGACTCATCACCTACCGCTTCAAGATCCAGTCGTAACCCACCCTTCCTTGCCCCCTCCTCCCGAGGGGGCAAGGCGCTCGCTCCTCTCACGGAGCACCCTCTCCTACACCCCAACTATACCCACTCCTCAACAATCCGAATTTATTATGCCAAAGAACATCTACGTCTTCCTCGCAGAAGGCTTTGAAGAGACCGAGGCCGTCGCCACAATCGACCTCCTACGCCGTGCCGGCCTACCTACCCACATTGTCACCATCGACGATGAGCCACACGTCACCGGCGCACACGGCATAGCGATCCAAGCCGACCTCTCCATCCGCGAGGTATATAGTGCCGATGTCCGTGCCCTCGTCCTACCCGGTGGACTACCCGGCGTGACCAATCTCGATGCCTCACCCCGCCTACACGAACTGATCCAAGATGCAGTCACCGACGGCAAGCTCCTAGCTGCTATCTGTGCTGCTCCCTCTATCTATGGTCGCCTTGGGCTACTTGAGGGGAAGGAAGCTACCGCCTACCCTGGCTTCGAAGGACAGCTAAAGGGTGCGAAGGCAACGGAGAGCCCCGTCGTCCGCTCGGGCAACTTCATCACAGCCAAGAGCGCAGCCTATACCTTCGACTTCGCCCTTGCCGTGATCGAAGCCCTCGAAGGCAAGGCGAAGGCAGACGAAGTCGCCGCCGCCCTCATCTACCACCGCCCCTAATTCCCCCTGCCCCTTCCTCTTCATCCCACAGCGAGATAAAGCAGCAGCCCCCAGCGAGTACCACTACTCGCTGGGGGCTGCTTACATACGGGGCTGAGGGAGCTCCTAGGGATCTATTGCTTCCAGTAGACGTCCCCCTCTCGTTGCATAGTCCCCTCATTATAGTCGATGAAGAGGCTATTTACCCGAGCGCCCCTATTGCTGTAGAAGACGATTAGCCTGCGACCATTAGACGTCTCTAGTCTATAGACACCAATAGGCTCACTCTCCACAAGGATAGCATTCTTATCAAGAGTCTGCCTCTGATAAGTCTCTCTTGATATGAATTTGTAGACGTCATAGCCCCTATTCCTAGATAGACGATTAACCCAGGTTGTCCCTGCTAGAGGGTAGGGCTTTCCGCCCTCTATGTCCTCATCCTTCTTGCAGAAGGAGAGGAGAGTGATAATCCCCACAACGAGGATAAATAGTCGAATGAACTTACTCATAATATTCTGATACTAATAACGACTCGTCTTCACGGGAGTAAAGGTCGCTGTAACCGTTCCACTGCTGATATTGAACAGCTCATACTTACCTCCCTCCGCAGAGACGATGATTACCTCTGATTCACCAAGCTCAAGGGCGTGGGATAGAGCACAAGCAAAAACCAACTCCTCTACAAGCGTACTTGCCTGAGTAAACCCTATCGTGAAGCTATTGCTTCCGGTACTTAACGACGCCCTTCGTCATATATCCCTCATCATAGTAGATGAATAGGCTATGACGGATCCTATCACCCTGATAGAAGTCCACGTTCCACCGGCCTCTATACTTCGTCACGACATAGCGCCCCCTAGCAGAGACATCTATCAGCACTGCGTTCTGGTCTAAGGTTCGCTCCTCATACTGGTTCCCAGCAAAGAAGCGAAAGGACGTGTACCTCTTATTCTCTGACATCGGGGAGGTCCAGGTTGTCCCCGCTAGAGGGTAGGGCTTTCCACCCTCTATATCCTCATCCTTCTTGCAGGAGGAAAAGAGAGAGACGACTCCGATGATAAGCACAAATAATCGAATGAACTTACTCATAATATTCTGATACTAATACCGACTCGTCTTCAAGGGGGTGAGGGTCGCTGTAACCATTCCATTGCTGATATTAAACAGCTCATACTTACCTCCCTCCGCAGAGACGATGATTGGATCATAGAAGAAGATGGAAAGCGTACCTAGATTATCTGACTCCATCTGAGTGGTTACCGAATAAGTCGTATTCTTAGGGTAGCAGCCAATGCCACTATGCCCCCGACATAAATCGTTCCTCTCCTTGCATATTCTTCTACTATGATACTCGAATAAACCCAACTTGGGTTAATTAGGTTCATGATCGGAGATGTAAAGGCACAGCTAAACCGAGGACATAGAGCCTTCCAGCAACCCAACTTGACCCGTCGTGTCATCTACCTCTACGAGTGACGGCCAGAGCTCTTCAACGCTATCCCCAGGAGCCACCTAGCCACCCTACTCGGGATGCACTGCAATACCCTACAGCAGCTCATCGACACATTGAGCCATCCCCCTCCCTGACCAACACCTCCCCACACTCCTAGGCCAGCCCTCGGGGCTGGGTAGAGATCCCCATTAGACTCATTAGGAGACATATTTTAGGCGCATAATTATAGGCTCATCCCGACTATATCGGAGGCGGAGAAGTATACACGTGTGTACACAAGAGTATACCCACGTGTACACAACTGTATACACGCGTGTACACAACATCGCTCTAAGTATATCCTCCGTAGAGCTCTCTCGGACACAGCACTCGGGGCTAACACCCAGTCACTCTAAGCCATACAGCTGGGACCCCCTCGGGTAGGAAGTAATATTCCCGAAAGAGGCAGAGCGTGGAGCATCCGGCAGGAGCGCATGAGCCCGCCCTAGCTCCTAGGGTATCTCCCCTATGTATGAGGGGCTTTTCGTACATTTGTATCCTAAATATTGTGCATGTAAGCCCTATACACCATTATATAAAGAGGACAAAAGATGAATATATCCTACGACCTACTGCGTAGCTATGTACCTACAGACCTCACCCCCGAGGAGGTGGCCGAGGCCCTTACCTCCATCGGACTAGAGACAGGGAGTGTCGAGGAGGTCGAGTCGATCCCCGGAGGCCTACGTGGCCTAGTCATCGGGCGAGTACTCACCTGCCAAGAGCATACCAACTCCGACCACCTACACGTCACCACCGTAGACATCGGTCAGGGTGAACCCCTACAGATCGTCTGTGGTGCCCCCAATGTACAGGCGGGCAAGGCCGTCGTCGTAGCGACCATAGATACCGTACTCCACTCCGGCGGGGAGTCCTTCACCATCAAGAAGGGTAAGATCCGTGGCGTAGAGAGCTACGGGATGCTCTGTAGCGAGGTGGAGATAGGCGTAGGGAACGACAATAGTGGGATCATCCTGCTGGATGCCGACGAGGTCGTCATCGGGCAGCCTGCCGCCGAGCACTTCGGCGTCACCTCGGACTATGTCCTCGAGGTGGATATTACCCCCAATCGCGTAGATGCTACCTCCCACTACGGCGTGGCACGTGACCTAGCAGCCTACCTCGCTCAGCGTACCGGGGAGCGTGTCCACACTCACCTCCCCCAGGTACTCAGTCGTCCCGAGGGCACCTGCCCCATACCCGTCTCCGTCGACGTAGCCCCCGAGCTCTGTCCTCGCTTCCAAGGGCTCGTCATCCGTGGGCTCAAGGTCACGGAGAGCCCCGAGTGGCTCCGTCGCCGACTCGAGACCCTCGGGCTCAAGCCGATTAACAATGTCGTGGACGTCACGAACTTCGTCCTCCACGAGATAGGGCAACCGCTACATGCCTACGACCTAGCCAAGGTCGGGACACAAGGCCTACGCATACGTGTAGGCCAGGGAGAGGAAATGACTCTCCTCGACCAGAGCAAGGTGAAGCTCACCGAGCAAGACCTCCTCATCGCCTCGGGCGAAGGCGCTCCTCTCTGCATCGCTGGCGTCATGGGCGGCTTAGACTCAGGGACGACCGAGCAGACGACGGAGATCTTCCTAGAGGCTGCGAACTTCAATGCCTCCAGCGTGCGTCGTACGGCACGTCGCATCGGGGTGAGCTCTGACTCCTCCTTCCGCTTCGAGCGTGGGCTCGACCCCAATGCCACCGAGTGGGCACTGCTACGTGCTAGCACCTTGATCCTAGAGCTTTGCCCCGATAGCTATATCGACGGCGGGATGGTCGACTACTACCCCGAGCCTGCGCAGCCCTACTCCGTCACACTGAGCCTCGGACGCATGCACCAGCTCCTCGGCCTAGAGATCCCCGAGGAGGACATCGAGCGTATCCTCAGCCAGCTGGAGATACGGATCACCGACCGACAGGGAGACCAGTGGCACCTCCTAGTACCTCGCTACCGTGTGGATGTGACTCGTGAAGTAGACGTCATCGAGGATATCCTACGTATCTACGGATACAACCGCGTAGAGCTCAGTGGCTATATCCACGCTAACCTCAGCCCCAAGGGGGCAGCAGACCGCTCCTATAGCCGTCGCCTCCTCCTCTCTGAGCAGCTCACAGGGGCAGGCTTCAACGAGATCCTATGCAATAGCCTCTCCTCCGAGAGCTATTACGAAGGGCTTAGCTCCCTACCTCAGGACCGTCTCGTACAGCTACAGAACCCACTGAGTGGAGAGCTGAACGTCCTTCGTCAGTCCCTACTCTTCGGTGGACTCGCTACCATCAGCCGTAACCTTCGCCGCCAGCAGAAGAGCCACTACTACTACGAGTGGGGCAACTGCTATGAGCTTGACCCCAAGATGCCCAATACCGCTACCACCCTAGCAGGCTACCGTGAGACGGCGACCCTAGGGCTATGGATTGCAGGGGAGCGGGTACAGAATAGCTGGGCACATAGCGATGAGACGGTCTCCCCCTTCGAGCTCAAGGCACATGTACAGCACCTCTTCGACCGCCTAGGCATCAACCTCGGTAGCCTAGCCACGACGACGTGCGAGCGAGACATCTTCGCCTCGCCAGCCCTCGTGTGGGCGACACACGATGGGCGTGAGGTCGCTTGTCTCGGGCAGGTAGCCCCCCAGCTACTAGACCGCTGGGAGATCGACCTACCCGTGTACTTCGCCTCGGTGAACTGGACGCTACTCAATACGCTCGCCGAGCGCACGAAGACCACCATCAAGGAGCTTCCCAAGTATCCCGTCGTCAAGCGTGACCTCTCCCTCCTACTAGACAGCAGGACGACCTTCGCCGAGGTCGTAGAGATCGCCCGACGCACGGAGAAGAAGCTCCTGCGAGACGTCACCCTCTTCGACGTCTACGAGGGCAAGAACCTCCCCGTAGGCAAGAAGAGCTATGCCATCACGCTCTACCTACAGGATCCCGAGCGTACGATGAGCGAGGGACAGATCGAGGCCATCATGACCAAGATCCAAAAGAACCTCCTAGAGAGCCTGGGAGCAGAACTACGATAACGACCCAACACAACGATCATAAGCAAAGAATAGACATGGGAAGAGCATTTGAATATCGGAAAGCTCGTAAGATGAAGCGCTGGGGAAATATGGCCCGCGTCTTCACCAAGCTAGGTAAGGAGATCACGATCGCCGTCAAGGCTGGTGGTGGAGACCCCGAGACCAACCCTCGCCTACGTGTGCTCATGCAGACGGCTAAGAAGGAGAACATGCCTAAGGAGAACGTGGAGCGTGCCATCAAGAAGGCTACCTCCAAGGACTTCTCCGACTACAAGGAGATGAACTACGAGGGCTACGGCCCCTTCGGCATCGCCATCTTCGTCGAGACCGCTACCGACAACACGACTCGTACGGTAGCCAACGTCCGTAGCTACTTCAACAAGTTCGGCGGTAGCCTCGGCACCTCGGGTAGCCTAGAGTTCCTCTTTGACCACAAGTGCATCTTCCACATCGTCAAGCGGGAGGGGATGGACCTCGAGGAGCTCGAGCTAGAGCTCATCGACTACGGCGTAGAGGAGCTGGAGGAAGACGAGAACGAGATCATCCTCTATGGAGCCTTCTCTGCCAACGCTCAGATCCAGGCTTACCTAGAGAGTGCTGGCTACGAGATCACCTCTGCAGAGTTCGTTCGCCTACCGAACGATACCAAGCCCGTTACCCCCGAACAGCGTGAGACCCTCGCCAAGCTGATTGACAAGCTCGAGGAGGACGAAGATGTCCAGAACGTCTTCACCAACATGCAGGAGGAAGAGGAAGAAGAATAACCCTCCTAGGGTGACCCCTCACCCTAGACCACGGACGAGATAAGCAGAAAGCACCGCCCCCCAGAGGAATTGGGAGGCGGTGCTCTCTGCTTATCGCTATATGTAGGGCGGGAGCGTGGGGAGTCAGCCTAGCTATTTGCGCTCACGATAGCTCTTGATGATCGGGTAGAAGACGATCACCCCCGAGGCCGCAAGGGTCAGTAGAGTGAGCCCATCAAGTCGAGGTGAGCCTACGAGGATCCACACCAGGAGGGCAAGCCAGAGCAGAGCGATCACGATCATCTGCGAATAGGTCAGAGGACGACGATAAGCCATAGTGAGGAGATAAGAGGAGATGAGAGAGTGATATGGTGGAGAGGCCTGCTCTGGAGTGCGTACCCTATGCCCCACGCTCCGTACTATCTGCCCCCACAGGAGCATCCACGAAGTAAGGGCTTAGCCGAATACTATCATCACGGGTAAACGTACCCTCGTGACGAAGGATCTGCCACGTCAAGCGCCTACCATGCCGTAGCACCATGCGATGTAGGGCTCGCTGTGTCGCTCGGCTTAGGTAGGGATGCCATGGGATCGAGTCCGCCCTTAGCGTCGAGAGCTGATGGGTATGAGGTGGAGTCTTGATGACAAACCACGGGCGTAGCTCTAGAAACTTATCCTCATCCACTCCATATACCTCCTGTAGCTGTAGGACGGTATAGTAGCCCCCGAGGACTTGGCGGAAGGAGAGGATACGATGAGCAAAGGCTGGACCTACCCCCGGGATACGTAGTAGGGTGAGGGAGTCCACACGGTTGAGGTCCAGCTGGACGTAACGTCTGAACTTCTCCACACGTGCCCCTCGGCTCGTTGGTCCACCGACATAGTGCTCATCGGTGATGAGACTATCGGAGTGAGCATGCTTCGCCCCTATCGGATTAGGCGAGGTGTTTGGAGTCTCCGCAGTCTGCTGTGCCCCTGCTGATACAGATGCCGAGGAAGAGGAGCGATGAGCCGTGAGGGCATAGACCGCCAGCGCAGAGGAGAGGAGGAGCAAGAGGATGATCATGACCTTGCGCTCCGCTCGTCCTAATATCCGATCCGTCTGTCGCATGGAGATAGAGAGGGGGGATTACCAGACTTGCTCGATTGCCTCCGCTAGAGCTCGGGTACGAGCTTCCTCGGGATCCTCGGGTGTCGTCCCCTTAGGTGTAGGCTCAGGGGTAGAGGACATAGAGAGCGTAGGAGGCTCAGGGGAGATACAGATGGTTACTGGCTCTGGCCCGTCCTCCGAGTCTTGAGGACCAATAGGAGCACTAGTCCGCTTGGGTGCTAGGGGATTACTCTTGGTAGACGAGGGACGCTGAGATACCGCAGGCTGGGCGTGTGGGTGTGCAGTGGGCTGTAGTCGTGGTTGGGACACAGGGCGGGGCTGGCTTTTCGTCGCAGTAGGGGGTGTAGCCTGCGTCGTAGGCTGACTGCTTGCCTGCGCCGTAGGTCGCTTGGCGGTAGCGGGGCGAGGGGCTTCGGTCGAAGGCTTCGACTCGGGTCTAGGTATTACAGCCTCGGGCTGTGCCTTGGCTGGCGAAGGAGTAGGCTCCACAGACTTCGTCGTGGATGCAGGCGCAGTCGCTGTCGTGGGTGCGGGTGTAGGCTTCGCCGCAGGAGCTGGAGAAGGTGTAGCCGTGGAGGGAGACGGAGTTGTCGCCGTGGGCGTAGGGGAAGGCGTCGCAGTAGGAGCAGAGGATGAGAGAGACGTAGCCCCTGGAGATGGGGCATAGCGACTAGGAGCATCCTCAATCGACTGGATACGTCCATCCTTGAGGACGATCATGCGGTCTGCACGACGAGCGAACTCGGGGTCGTGCGTGACGATCACAAACGTCTGCCCGAGCTCTCTACGCAGATCGAATATGAGCTGGTGCAGACTCTCCTTGTTGGCCGTATCTAGGCTCCCCGAGGGTTCGTCAGCGAAGATCACAGCAGGCTCATTGATTAGAGCTCGTGCGACTGCTACACGCTGACTCTCCCCCCCCGAGAGCTGTGAGGGTTTGTGACTAGCACGTTCCCTGAGCCCAAGTCGGTCTAGGAGCTGTAACGCTCGCTCACGTATCGTATCCTTTGACTCCCCAAGGATCATAGCTGGTATCATGACATTCTCCAGAGCCGTAAACTCAGGAAGGAGCTGATGCGCCTGAAAGATGAAGCCCATCGTACGATTGCGTAGCTCTGCGGTACGCCTTGTCCCGAGCCCCGTTACCTCCTCACCCAGCACCTGAATGGAGGCACCTGGGTCGGCCTGCTCTAGCGTCCCGAGGATCTGTAGGAGCGTGGTCTTACCAGCCCCACTTGCGCCTACGATGGAGATGATCTCTCCCTGCTGTACAGTGAGGTCTATACCCTTGAGCACCTCTAGGGAGCCGAAGCTCTTGTGTATGTTCGTTGCTTGTATGATCATGATTGGGGTCTTGCGAATGATCGTGCTGTGATATGACGGAGTACATAGGCTGCTAGCTGACAGCCAAAGAGGGCAGGCATATAGGATATGGTGCCTGCGGTAGAGCGCTTGCAGGGCTCACCCTGGATCTCCAGTACCGCCTCCTCGTCGGGGAGCTCCGAGGAGAAGATGACGGGGACGCCACGGGTGATACCGAGCTTGCGTAGTCGCTTACGCAGGGCTCTTGCTAGGGCGCAGTTGTAGCTACGAGAGAGGTCAGCCTGATGGATTAGGCTCGGATCACTCTTAGCTCCTGCGCCCATCGAACTGATGATAGGCAGATCATTCTGCCTAGCCAAGGCAATCAAGTGTACCTTGGGGCTAAGTGAGTCGATCGCATCGACGACGAAGTCATAGGGATGACGGGCAAGGAGCTCCACCATACTATCGTCTCGTAGGAATTCCTGTATGACCTCCAGCTCCAGCTCGGAATTGATATCCCGTAGGCGCTCTGCAAGGACAAAGGCCTTCGCCTCTCCTAGATGGCTCTGTGTGGCTACGATCTGACGATTGATATTGGAGGGCTGGATGATATCGGCATCGACGATGGTCATCCGCCCGATCCCTCCTCGCACGAGCATCTCGGCAGCCATTCCCCCGACACCACCGAGCCCAACTAGGAGCACATGACAGGCTCGTAGCTCCTCTGCTCGTTCATTCCCCAGCAGGAGACGTGTACGTTCTGTCCAAACCTTGTGATCGATCATTGCCTAGGGTTAGTTGATTCCACGCCTATTGAGCTCCTGCTGATAGCGCCGAGCGTTGGCTAGGTGTATGGCATAGTCAGGGGCAAAGCTATGGTAGCCCGAGAAGTCCTCACGTGCGCACATATAGATATAGTCGTGCTGCTCGGCTGAGAGTACACTATCGATGGTAGAGGTACGAGGGAGGACGATGGGAGCGGGAGGGAGCCCTACGACCTGATAGGTATTGTAGGGGGAGGTGACGGTGAGGTGCTCAGCACGGATACGACGCAGCGAAAAGTCCCCGAGGGCAAACTTCACCGTCGGGTCGGACTGTAGGCGGATACCTTGGCGAAGGCGATTGAGGTACAGCCCTGCTATGCGCCTATATTCATCGGACTTGGCGGACTCACTCTCCACGATCGAGGCAAGCGTCGTCACCTGCAGTGGACTAAGACCAAGCGCTGCCGCCTGCGTGCTACGTGCTCCACTCCAGAAACTCAAGTACCCGCTATGGATACTATCCAGCAAGGCCTCAGCTGAGGTATCCCAGTAGACCGTGAGGGGCTGACGAAGGACCTCGGCACGGAAGGCCTCGGCACTGACACCATAACGCTCCTGCATCCTCGGGCTGTGCATCAGCGCACGAAGGCTATCAGCCCGTAGCCAAAGATGGGAGGAGAGAAAGTCTATGATCTCCGCCTCCGTCCTCTGCGCCGTAGGGGTAATCGTCAGTGGCGCCTGCTCCCCTCGCTGGAGAATATCCACAAGCTCGGGCATCGTAGCTCCTCGGGGGATAGCATAGCGTCCTGAGCGTAGGGAACCTGTCGTCAAGCCTCTCCACTGGGCATAGTAGCGGAAGAGGGCTGGGAAGCGGAGCCAGATCTTGCTCTGGATCTGCTTCTCTAGCTGGGCATATCCCGATCCTGGAGCAATGAGTAGGTAGGTCGTCTCCTCTGCTCCTCTTCCTGCAGGGGTATTATAGAGGTATACCCCGCCTGCGGTGAGGGCAAGGAGGATGAAGAGGAGGAATACGAGGGCGATACGCCCGATCCTTCTCCCCCTACTGCGTCCTCTCCGCTTGGAGGAGAGGGACGAGCGGTAGCTACCGATACGACGATGGAGGGGGGTGGAGCGTCTGTTCATTGGGCTGTCGTTACTTGATCATCTCCCGAGGAGAAGCAAGGCGCTTGAGCTCGCTTCCTCGTATGGAGAAGAAGGTGGGGAG
Organism: uncultured Porphyromonas sp.; assembly: GCF_915070105.1. Lineage (GTDB taxonomy): Bacteria > Bacteroidota > Bacteroidia > Bacteroidales > Porphyromonadaceae > Porphyromonas. Next base: position 46,570 of record NZ_CAJZFJ010000003.1, on the reverse strand, counting down.
CTGCTGGACATTGTAGGTCGAGAGGCTTCTCCCCGAGGGGTCATGCACGCTGATCCAGGGTAGGGTGCGTGTAGCATTCTTCCAGAAGTAGGCATCACGATCGAGGGACACCTCATAGATAGTGATCTCGGGATGGCTCTCGTGTAGGGCTCGTAGCTGGGCAACGAGCTCGGGAGACCACTCCTGAGCGTAGGAGGTGAAGCTCAGGAGGACAGGGCCACGGGATGCCACCTCGGTGAGGGAGATCTCCTGACCAGACTTGTCTCGTAGCTTGAGCTCTGGGTAGTCCACGACATGGGGCTTAGCTCTCTGCGTGGTGTCGGGATTCTGTGCTCGGTAGTGAGCTCTTTGGTTGGCTAGTGCCGTAAGTGCGGCTTCCTTGAGCAGAGCGGTATAGGGGGCTGTGGGGTAGAAGGTGTCGTAGGCTGTCGCCACAGCGGCATAGGCCTTGGCATCAGCAGGTGTCTCTACGGAGAAATAGGCGCCCCCACGATAGGTCTGTAGGAGGGCAAAGTAGGCCGCTGGACTCTTGGGGTCTGCGTAGATATAGCGACTCTTCAGTACCTCCTTGAGTCCTCCACTCAGCGAATCGAGATGCTGCTCTATCCCCTCCTGCGTCATCTTAAGTGTGGGGAGCGAGGCGATGAAGGCCTCGATCGCACGATCCGTCTGCCAGCGTAGGTGACTGATCTCTCGTATCTGTTCGTTGTAGGCCTCTGCCTTGGTCAGGCGGTAAGAGGCAAAGAGGCTATCGCCCGAAGCCGTCAAGCTAAGTTGCGTCAGCGAATCAGCGGCGAAGGGGATGGACTCCTCGCCCAGCCTTAGGCGGTAGAACATCGGGTAGGCATGTCCCTCTCCCTCGAAGGAGAAGCGCCCATCCTGCCCTAGGACCACAGAGTCTAGGGTCTGTGCCTCATCGGAACTCGTGGTCTCTAGGTAGAGTACCTTACCCGAGGCGTCTGTGATCGTCCCCGAGACGGAGAAGTGCTGCTGCCCCGAACGACTGCACCCACAGAAGAGGGCTAGCGAGAGTAGGAGAGGCGTTAGATAGAGATTCGTCTTCATGTACTATGAATAGTATCTATATAAGATGTCTGTATATGCGATGTGTTAGCTCCAGTGTGTCCCCGTACTGAGGAGTAGCTCCTCGGCTCGTGCGATCTCGTGGAAGAGGGTCTCTCGTGTCGTCGCCTGGAGCATAGCGATGCGCACGGGGCGGAAGTTGTCGATGCCCTTGAAGATTGGGCTCGCTGCTATATGACGGCGACTATGGAGGATACCCCGACGTTCATCGAGCTTGTGGATATTGTTATCCACGAGCTGACGCAGGATGTCCACATAGAATGCCTTGGCTCTCAGGGGGGGCTCCTGACCTGTCTGGAGGAAGTACTTCATCTGCTCGAAGATCCAGGGTTGCCCGATCGTGGCACGTCCGACCATCACGGCATCGACGCCATAAGTGTCGAAGGCTCGGCGAGCCTCCTCTCCCGTAGTGATGTCTCCGTTACCGATAATAGGGATATGCATCCGAGGGTTGGCCTTCACAGCTCCGATGAGGCTCCAGTCGGCCTGCCCAGTGTACATCTGGGCACGTGTCCGTCCGTGGATCGTGAGTGCCTGGATCCCACAGTCCTGCAGTGCCTCGGCTAGCTCGACGATGATCTTGCTCTCGTTATCCCAGCCTAGGCGGGTCTTGACGGTCACGGGGATGTTCACAGCCCGGACGACCTCCTTGACGATACGTAGCATCTGATCGGGACAGCGAAGCATCCCACTGCCTGCCCCCTTACCTGCTACCCGCTTGACGGGACAGCCAAAGTTTAGATCCAGCAGCTCGGGCCCCGCAGCCTCTGCGATACGTGCTGCCTCTACCATCGGCTCTACCTCACGCCCGTAGATCTGGATCGCTACGGGACGCTCCTCTGGGTCGATAGCCAGCTTGCGTGTCGTCCCCGCTACCTGACGGATCAGGGCATCGGCACTTAGGAACTCCGTGTAGACAAGATCGGCTCCGAACCGCTTGCAGAGGAGGCGAAAGGCGACATCCGTCACATCCTCCATCGGGGCTAAGAGTAGGGGTTCATGCCCTAGATCGATCTTACCTATCTTCATTCTCTTTGTCTTCGCTAATATATGACTGTGCGGCCTCTAGTGCCTGGTGAATATCAGAGCAAATATAACGCTCTCCGATGAGATCTGCGATCTCGGTGGCCTCGAGTGTGGCACGTACCCGAGGATTGACCCCCGAGAGGACGAGCTGTACACCCTGTGTGCGGGAGGTCTCGACGAGGATATGGAGGTTGCGCACGGCCGTCGAGTCCATGAAGGGCACAAAGCGCATACGCAGGATACGTACCTTCGGGCGATCTCGGGTGGCGATAACCAGTTCCTCGAAGCGGTTAGCAATACCGAAGAAGAAAGGCCCATCGATCTCATAGACCTCTACCCCATCGGGCAGGGTGAGCACCTCCTGCGTCCCATGATGCCCGTCATCGCCGTGGGCATGTAGGGCGAGCTCCTTGCGGGAAACGAGGATCTTCGTAGACTCCACCATACGGCGCATGAAGAGGAGCATAGAGAGCAGTAGCCCTAGTTCTATAGCGATCGTTAGGTCAAAGAGCACCGTCAGCAGGAAGGTCGTCGCCAGCACCGCCACATCACTGCGCGGGCCACGTAGCGAGGCGCGTACCGACCGCCATCCACTCATGTTGTAGGAGATCACCACCAGCACACCCGCCAGACAAGCCATCGGGATATAGGCCGTCAGTGGCATGAGGAAGAGGAAGATCAGTAGCAGGACGATAGCATGTACCATACCGGCGACGGGGGTGCGCCCCCCATTGTTGATATTGGTCATGGTACGAGCGATCGCACCCGTCACAGGGATACCGCCCACGAAGGGGACGATGATATTGGCGACCCCCTGAGCGATCAGCTCGGTATTGGAGCGGTGTCGCTCCCCGATCACCCCATCGGCCACACTCGCCGAGAGGAGGGACTCAATAGCTCCCAAGAGGGCGATCGTGAAGGCGGGTGAGATCAGTGCTCCTATGGCCTGCCAGCTCAGCTCGGGGGCTACGGGGGTCAGCAGAGCGGTGGAAATCTGATAGCGGTCTCCGATGGTGACGAGGTCGGTGACCCCACCCCAAGTCTTCAGGGCATAGCCTACGAGGGTCATCACCACGATCGCTACCAGCGAACCTGGGATCACCTTCGTCACACGAGGGGTGAGTTGGATGATCACGATGCTCCCAATCCCCACGGCTAGAGTCAGCCAATGGGTCTCTCCGAGCGAGGAGAGGAGTACGCCCCACTTAGGCACAAACTCCTTGGGGAGCGAAGTCAGCCCTAGCCCAAAGAGGTCATTGACCTGAGTGGTGAAGATCGTCACGGCGATACCAGCCGTGAAGCCCAAGATAATAGGATAGGGAATAAACTTAATCAGAGAGCCTAAGCCCAAGACGCCCATCAGCACCAGTAGAATCCCCGCCATAAGTGTCGCCAGTAGCAAGCCACTCATCCCATACTCCCCGATGATCCCGAGGACAATGATGATGAAGGCTCCCGTCGGGCCACCTATCTGTACGGAGCTTCCCCCGAGGGCAGCGACGATGAAGCCCCCGATGACAGCTGTGACCAGCCCGACCTCGGGCGACACTCCGCTAGCGATAGCGAAGGCAATAGCCATAGGCAGGGCGACAATCCCCACGATCAGCCCAGCCATTAGGTCTCGGGTGAGCATCTGCGTCGTGTAGCCCTTGAGCCTATCCAGGAGCATAGGGCGGAAGTTCATGTTCAGCTTCATGTATTTATTCCTCAAATAAGTCCTCCTTACATTATATATAATACAGACAAAGATAAGCATAAGCACCCCAACACCAATTCCCCACTCTAAGGGGTGCGCACTCATATATGCCCTCCCAGCATGTGTACTCTCACAGAGCATGACACCCGCCCTCCACGAGAGTCGTCCAGATATGCGCCCTTCCCCACCCCTTCCCCTTGGTCAATAGCCAAAGGTAACCACCCGCCCAATCCCCTCTCCTAACTCCCTCTATATCGGGCACTACGAGAGGCGGAGCTAGGACATGCCGAGAAGGGAGATAGAGGGCATATAATATCCACCCTAATCACCTATGTAAGGTGATGACTGCGCTCTTACCGAGAGCGGGGAGGCGAACATATAATGATCGTTCCAGTCACCTATGTAAGGTGATTACAGTGGACATACCGAGCCCTACTCTAGGGGGCTCTCGGAAAGGGTGTGATGAGCGACTGGTGATAGGGGCAGGATAAATGGGGCGTGGGGCTATCGGTGCAGTAGGGCTAATAGGTCATAGGGCTAATAGGTGCAATAAGTCTAATATAGGTATGCTACTCACTAGCTCTAGGCAAAGCTAGGGAGACGGAACTCTCTCCCCCACTCGGGAGAGCACCACTGCTAGTAGATGAGAGTGCGTGTTGGAGGGAGTAGACCTCGAGAGGACGATGCCCACGACAGCAGATGAGCGCATGAGCACCACGGCTGGTAGATGAGAGAGTGTGTGAGGGAGGGGGCAGACCACGAGTGGAGGATGCCCACGATAGCAGATGAGCGCATGAGCACCACTGCGGGTAGATGAGAGAGTGTGTGAGGGAGGGGGCAGACCTCGAGAGGACGATGCCCACGACAGCAGATGAGCGCATGAGCACCACTGCTGGTAGATGAGAAAGAGTGGGGAGAGGGAGTGACCACAAGAGGAAGATGCCCACGACAGCAGATGAGCGCATGAGCACCACTGCTGGTAGAAGAGAGAGTGTGTGAGGGGGAGAGAGCAGACCACAAGAGGCCGATGCCCACGATAGCAGATGAGCGCATGAGCACCACTGCTAGTAGATGAGAGAGTGTGTGAGGGAGGGGGCAGACCACGAGAGGACGATGCCCACGACAGCTAATGTGCGCATGAGCACTACAGCTGGTAGATGAGAGAGTGTGTGGGAGGGAGCAGACCACGAGAGGACGATGCGAGGGAGATACCCATAGTAGAGCCCCACAGAGTGGGGGGCTATAGTATCGGACCTATTAGACTTATTAGACCTATTGCACCTATTAGACCTAGCCCCAGCAGAGCTATGGGAGCGAGAGGTCTAATAGGTGCAATAGGTGCAATAGGCCTAATAAGCTAGCCAAACCTAGCCCAGAGTGCACCAGAGCTGGTAGAGCTGTGTGGGTTGGGCAGGGTGGATAGACTATGAGTGCTAGGAGGTATAGTGTGTGGGGCGCTAGACTAGATAGCCGAGGAGTGCTGGATGATGAGCCTAGGGGGAGATAGGGCGATGGATGAGGTGATGAGCCTAGGCATGGAGAGATAGGGAGCTGTCGCCAGCTGAGGGAGACTAGCCCGTGAGAGCCTAGGGGCGGTAGAGCTTAACGACACGTCGATCACTGAGGGTCTCGGGAGTTGAAAGGGTGACGACGAGGAGGAGTAGCCCACGGCGAGAACCGACGAGAGCCTCTAGGTGCTGCTCGGGATGTTCTAGGAGCGAGAGCAGGTTCGTCGGGTGGTGCCCCTCATTCTGCTGGACAACGAGTTGCCCCATCAGGTCATAGATACGCCAGGTGACTTGGTGGCCTGAGTATGCACGTAGCTCTTGCAGAAGTTCCGAGGGGGTAGTAGAGCCCCCACGAGGGGCATCAGAGGCCTTGGGGTCTTGTTCTCTCGGCTCTTTGCTCCAAAGCGAATTGGATCTACCAGGGGTAGCATGGCCTTGGGTAGCACGTGCAGGACGCCAATTGGTAGCTCCGTCGTCATCACGTAGGGGATCGACACGCTCCCACGCTACGCCAGCCTTGGTCTTCATTCCCCTAGGTAGACGAGCCTTGTCGTAGCTGCAGGCATCTATCGTGCGCCCCGTGGCATCGATGAGCCCAACCACCCCTGCTCGGTCTGTAAGATGGGGAAGGCTTACCTCTAGGACACCCTGAGCCGGAAGCCCGTAGAGCGACATCAGCGTGGAGCGGTCACTCGTCAGGACGACAAACGAGCGAGCGAAGAGGGAGACATCAGGCAGAGAGACGACCTCTACCGACTCTGCATCCCGCCCGACGACAAGGCGGTAGGGCGAAAGGCGAAGAGGCTCATCCGTGGGGTTGTAGAGCTCAATGTACTCTACCCCTTCCTTCGCAGGGTGTGCCATCACCTCAGAGATCAGGACATGCTTACCGGGATTGGTGTCAATGGGAGGAACGGGGTCGGGGGCAGGGTCGTCACTTGGGGGAGGAGTGCTTTGACCTAGGGCGGAGGAGATCCGAAGGTGGCTAAGTTGCCAAGCCTCGTTGTTCTTCGGGGAGTATTGGCAGACCCAGGCGAGGGAGTTTTTCGTCGGCAAAGAGGGCAGGAACTCATCATTTGTCCCGAGCTCGAGAGGTTGCCCGCCCTTGTCAGGGAAGGAGATCACGAGACGCCAGCCTACTCCTCTTCGGTAGTCCACCCGATAGTCGATACTGAAGACATGGGTAGAGGCAACACCTTCCTCCTCGATGAGCGTCTTGGTCTCTCGGTACTTGATGCGTGAGGCACTTCCCTCGGGATTTAGCTGTAGAGAGAGCGTCACGAGGGCGATGCCGTGATGTTCGCCTCCGACAGCGAGGGCAACATAGTCGTAGGTATTACCCTGCTGGGAGAGACAGCATAGTAGGACATAACTACAGTTCACCGAGGAGGGCTGCACCTGCCAGCGTATGCGCCCCTCGAAGCGTGGATCTTCGGGTAAAGTCGTAGCAATGGAGAGGACACTCAGCCCCCGTGCCACAGGGCGAGGAGCATGGAGCTCGATCGCTCCCCCTCGGAGCAAGAAGTGATCACGGTCTAATCGCCAAGTCGGAGCTGGGGGCACGATCCCGTCACCGCCTAGGTCGGGTGTCCATGTTTGTGCCCCAAGGGGTATTCTCACCACAAGGAGAAGAAGGCATATATAGGTAATAAGGCGCATAGTACGAGTGTGTATAGGATGGTATATATGATAGTGTGTGCTGTAGTGAAATGCCTCAACTAGTGGAGGAAGAGACGTCGTATGGAGACAAGGAACGAGATGAGGTAGAGCGTGTGTGTGGTAGAGAGCTATATAATAATGTATAGGTGATAGGTGTACGTGTGGCAGAGAGCGAAGGTATCAAGGCCTGGGAAACTATGGGGGAGAAAGGGGTTAGCCCTCCCCTTCGGGCTCGTCAGGCGGAGTGTGGCTCGCACGGGGATGAGCTTGGTAGACCTGCTTGAGCTGCTCGAAGGAGGTGTGGGTATAACGTACGGTCGTGGAGACAGAGTTGTGACCGAGGAGCTCACGCAGGAGCATAAGGTCGCCCCCCGAGTTAAGCATATCGGTGGCAAAGGAGTGACGAAGGGCATGCGCTCCACGACGGGAGAGGTGAGGCACAGAGGCGAGGGCTCGGTGTACGACTTGGTAGACAGAATGGGGACTCATCGCTCCACCCCGAGAGGTGACCAAGAGCGTCTCGGTAGAGCCAAACCGCTCATCACGTATATCCCGCCAGTGCTTGATGGCCTGGGCTAAGCCTTCGCCAAAGGGGACGATGCGCTCTTTGCGTCCCTTACCCAGCACCTTGAGCTGTCGGGAGTGAAGGTCTACATTACGATCCAGAAGGCCTGCGAGCTCAGAGCGTCTCAGCCCACACTCATAGAGGATAGATAGGAGGAGCTGATCTCGTACCCCTATCCAGTCCTGCGCCTCGGAGGATTCGTCAATGAGCCTATTGAGCTCTGCTGTCGGGACGTAGACGGGGAGAGGCTTATCTGCCTTCGGCGGACGGAGGGATTGAATAGGATTGACCCGAATGATTCCACTGCGTAGTAGATAGCGATAGTAGCTCTTGAGCGAGGCAAGGTACTTACCCACCGAAGAGGCCTTGGAGCCCGTGTCCAACCGATGAGATAGCCAGCTCCGTACGAGGTCGAGGTCGTGCTCCGTGGGGGCGAAGGGTTCGCCTAGTCGCTCCTCTGTATAGGCTAGGAACGCCCATAGATCCACCGAGTAGGCGTGGATCGTCATGGGCGAGGCATCGACCTCGGAGCGGAGATAGTCGAGGAAGGCCTGGATATAGTTGGGTGGCGTGGGCATAAGATCACCTATCGAGGAGCGATGGAGAGCTATGGAGAGCTATGGGGCGAGGCGATGGATCTCCCAGCTACCGTCTGCCTGCCGCTCGTAGAGGAAGCGGTCGTGCAGTCGGCTATCACGACCCTGCCAGAACTCAATACGGCGGGGTACGACAGCCCAGCCCCCCCAGTTGGCTGGGCGAGGTACCTCCCGCCCTACGAAGCGGAGGCTCTCCGAAGCAAAGCGCATCATGATGTATTCGCGCGAGGGTATGTGCTGACTCTGTGGAGAGATACGTGCCCCTACCCTACTCTTGTAGGGACGCATGGCGAAGTAGGCATCGCTCTCCTCAGGGCTTAGGCGGTGAATATCCCCCTCTACATGGATCTGACGCTCCAGCTCGTGCCATAGGAACGTGAGGGCAACATGAGGATTGGCAGCGATCTGCTGCCCCTTGCGACTCTCATAGTTGCTATAGAAGACGAACTGCTCGTCCAGCACTTCCTTCAGTAGGACGGTACGGACACTTGGGTAGCCATCGGGGGTCGAGGTGGCGACGATCATAGCTGTGGGCTCATTGACCTGGGTCTCTATAGCTTGGTTGAGCCACTTGCCCACGAGTTCAAAGGGATCATCAGGCAAATCCTTGCGCCCGAGACTCAGGGAGGAGTACTCCCTGCGTATATTCTCTAAATGTAGATCCTTTACCATACTCTTGTTAAGACATATTAGGGCGGAGTAGATACATACCCCCAGCGGGTAGAGGTACTATCGAGACCCCATGAGTCTGCTCTCACAAAAGTACAAGATACACCCTTCGTAAGCAACTAGATCTCCTTGTTTAACACAATTATGCACGATATATCCCCACCTGCTATCGCCATAGGTTGGCTCCAGGATGAGTAGTGAGAGAGCTTCGAGGGTAATCTCCTTGTGACCGACTCAGGCAAGAGCAAGCATCAAAACTCACTCTATTATCAATAAATTAGGAGTCAAACAAGGCAGGGACTACAGGGGTGGTTTTAGGGTCAAAGAAGGGGTAAGAGACTACGAAACAGCACCTTTAGTTCTTAATTATTTTAATTATACTTTGTTAGTATTTTTATTATATATAAACTTTGCTTTTCGGTAGGAAAGTCTCTACATTTGCTTCTAGGAACATTAAGAAATACCCCTCACTCATCTTAGCTTGTGAGGGAAGGATCCCTCAATAACACCATTGCACTTCGCACCAAACCGGAGGCCTTGTGTCTACCTTCATCCCCTACAAGATCTGGGGCAAGGGCAATGTTGATGTAAAGAGCGTGATGTAAAGAGCGTGCGTATAGTCGTCCTCCCTTACTCACGCCAGTAGCGACGCTGGACTCGGGAGGAGATCCCCGTGAGGATCTCGTAGGGGATGGTATCGCAGACCTCGGCCACATCCTCTAGGGGAAGGCCTTCGCATCCGAAGAGGATCGCTTCATCCCCTACCAGCACACCGGGCACATCCGTCACATCGACCATACAGGCATCCATACACACATTGCCGATCGTGGGGCAGAGATGTCCACGGATCATCACCGCATACGCTCCCCGGCTCAGTCGTCGGCTGAAGCCATCGGCATACCCGACGGGCAGTACCGCCACACGGGAATCACGAGCGAGCTGCCCACGACAGCCGCAGCCGATGTATTCGCCTGCCTTCAGGTCCTTCACCTGAAGGATCACAGTAGAGAAGCGGGCGATGGGCTCTACCCCTGCCCTAGCCGTGGGGCTGAAGCCGTAGAGTCCGATCCCAAGACGAGCCATATCCAGCGCATACTGGGGATAACGCTCGATCCCTGCCGTATTGAGCAGGTGGCGACGAGGACGATAGCCGAGGGTACGCTCCAGCGCATCACAGCTCTGGACAAACTGCTCATACTGGTGGTGGACATAGTCCGCCTTGGTCTCCTCGTCTGCCGTCGCTAGATGGCTAAAGACCGTGCACACCCGCAGTTCACTGCACGCAGCGAGCTCCCTACCGAGACGCTCCATATCCTCGTAGTCGAAGCCCAAGCGGTGCATCCCACTATCGACCTTGATATGTATCGGGAAGTCCTGCACCCCCAGCGCCCGAGCCTTCGCACGAAGCCCCTCTAGGAGCTGGAAGCTGTACACCTCGGGCTCTAGCATGTGGGCAAAGAGGGTCTCGGCACTGCGTAGCTCGGGGTTCATAATCATGAGGTGGGTGCGTATCCCCTTCTCCCTAAGCTCTCGCCCTTCGTCTGCGACGGCTACGGCGAGGTATTCCACCCTATGCTCTTGCAGTGTGCGTGCTAGCTCAAAGGCACCTGTGCCGTACCCATCAGCCTTGATCATACAGATGATCGGATGCTGGGGATGCAGGAGAGCTCGGTAGTGATTGAGGTTGTGCACGACAGCCTGTAGGTCTATATCCAGCACTGTCTGGTGCTCCTGAATGGAGAGCCTGCGGTAGACCTCCTCGAAGGCAAAGCGCCGAGCCCCCTTAATCAGCAGACAGCTCCCCTGAATCTGTGACAGCACCTGAGACCCCAGCAAAGCCTGTGTCGTGGGGAAGGTAATGACCTGCACCCCCTCGAGCCCCTCCAGTTGGGACGAGATATGCTCCCCTACGGCGATCAGCTCCTGCACCCCGTAGCTACGGATCAGGCTCGCCACCTCGCCATAGAGGACTTGGTCACCGAGGCCGCTTCCCTCGATGTCCGAGAGCAGTAGGACTGGACGCATCGCCGTGGCGGTAGCCCGTCGCCTCAGGAAGTCTAGGGCGATAGAGAGCGACTGGAGGTCACAGCTGTAGGAGTCGTTGATGAGGGTATTCCCCGCTATACCATCCTTGACCTCTAGGCGCATGGCCACGGAGTGAAGGCCTTCCCATCGCTCGGGTTGGCTCAGGAGCTCGGGGGCAAGCTGGGTAATGAGCGTGAGGGCGACCAAGCAATCCTCCACATAACCCGCATCGGTGAAGGGGAGGGTCAGCTGATAGTCCTTCCCTAGGGCTCGTAGCTGGAGGTTCGTCTTATCTCCCCGTGCTTCCTCTCGCTCTACATAGAGGGTCGCAGTGCGGTCTTTTCTACTCCAGGTGAGGTGCTCACCCTCGGGACAAGCCTCCCGCATCAGCCGTGCCACGAGGGGGTCATCTATCCCGTAGACAGTCGTATGGCAGGCGGTGAAGAGCTGGAGCTTCTCCCGAAGCTTCTCCTCCAGCGACACAAAGTTCTCCTGATGGGCACTACCTAGGCAGGTGAAGAGGCCAATACTCGGCTGGATCACTTCCCGGAGGGGTGCCATCTCATGGGGCTGGGAGATACCCGCCTCTAGGATCGCCAGTTCGTCTGTCGCCTCTATCCCGAGCACGGAGAGGGGGACACCGATCTGCGAATTGTAGCTACGAGGGGAGCGCACGACAGCACGTGTCGGCTCTAGGAGCTGATAGAGGAGCTCCTTAACGATCGTCTTCCCATTACTTCCCGTGATCCCGATACACTGTAGCTGGGGGAAGCGAGCCCGATGAGCCGAAGCGATGCACTGCAGGGCTCGTACCGAGGAGGGGACGACATACCAGTTGCCCGACCATTCGCCCTTAGTCACCTGCTCTGGCAAGTGCTCCACGACGAAGCTACGTACCCCACGGGCGTAGAGCTGTGGGATATAGCGGTGACCATCCCCCGAATCGGTAGTGATGGCGATGAAGAGGGTATCTGAAGGGCTGAGGAGTGAACGGCTATCAGTCAGGATGTGTCGTATCAAGGCACTACCCTCCTGGACGGGGAGGGAGGTCTTCAGAAGCCTTCGTAGCTCCTCGGGGGCGAAGGCTGGGGTGACTAATCTATCCATACGTATCTATGGGGTATCATATATAACAGCCCACAAAGGTACAAATAGCTCGCCTGCCCTATACCACCTTCCTCGCCTCTTGCCCGACTTTGCCGACAGCACAGCTATCCTCCTCCCCTCGCCCACTGCCCACCTATACTGCCCATCATGCCTACCTCATCCCCCCCCAACCGATAGACACAGCATACCCGCCCCTACCTAAAGGACAGCATGCCCCACCATACTACACCCATCGCACACAGCATACCCACCCCTACCTAATAGGCAGCCTAGCCCACACCATGCTACACCCATCACACATAGCATACCCACCCCTACCTAATGGACAGCCTAGCCCACACCATACAGCCCCAACACACAGCATAGCTATCCCCAGCACACTACACACCTAACTCTAGGGCACGGCTACTCGCTCTCTCACCCTAGGGCAGTCACAGCTCTACCGCCCGACACGCCATAGCCCTCCAGCTCTAGGGCTACACACTTCCCCATACCTTATTAGACCCATTGCACCTATTAGACTTATAGACCTATCGCACCTATCCCCCTCCACTAGGCAGGCTATACCACACATACCGAGAGTGGGGAGAGCCTAGGTGGAGGTCGTATATAGCTACTACCTAGGAGGGGAAAAGTATACACGTGTGTATACCATAGTGTACCCACGTGTATACAACAGTGTACACGCGTGTACACTACCTCGCTCTAAGTATATCCCCGAAAGGGCTCTAGAAAGCGTGATCCTCGGGACGAAGCCTAGACGCTCCAGAGGAGCAGCTAAGCCCCCTAAGCCAAGATACAACACCCCCAAAGAAGCCCAAGGGTGGAGCGTACGAAAAGAGATCAGACGTCAACCCTAAGAGATTAGGGAGATGGAGAATGGTTTGCTACTATTTGTGTATCTTTGTGTTAATATGAGGTGTCTCGTCAGCTTATCAGCTCTTCTGATGAGTCCTTCTTCTCAAAGGGGATAGTACCGTCTCACTACCCTTGATAGAGGAGATGGAAATAGGTGGCTAGGCAAACAAATCGCAACAATCGCAAACAAAGCAAGCACATTTGTTTTTATTTACTTGGGAGCTCCTTTGAAAGAGGATGCTCCGTAGAGTGAGAATTGGAATCTGCAGCCCGCTTAACTCAGATAGATTAAGAGGGTTTTGCTTCGCATAACATAGACAAATAATAGAGTAAAGTATGAAGAAATTGACACTTGTACTGAGTACTGCCCTCCTAGCAGGGCTTGGTACCGTAGCTCGTGCCCAGGTGCAGGACGTAAGCTTCACCGTGGCACCCGTAGTAGGCTACACGCACTGGGATAGCAAGCTAAACCTCGGAGACGCACCCTACTGGGGACTGCGTGCAGGCTTTGGCTTCGGCCCACTCTTCGAGGTGCGTGGTCTCTATGAGCGTAGCTTCGACCTCAAGGGGAAGGGTGAGTCTAGCCCAGCATGGCTAGCCAAGTGGCTAGATAAGCTGGAGGATGCCAACGCCGAGATCGAACGATTCGGCGGTGAGCTCAAGCTCAACCTCTGGTCCAACGCTATCGTCACTCCTTACCTCACAGCAGGTGGTGGGGTAATGAAGTTCACCTACACAGGTACGCCTCAGGCTGGTCTACCCGCTAGCTACAAGGAAGAGCAGATCTACGGAGCTGGAGGACTCGGTATCAAGCTGAACCTCGGCCAGCGTGTCGCTCTCTCACTCGAGGGACGTGACCTGATGTTCAATGTCAATCCTAACAACCGCTTCCTCAACGCTCCCACCAGCGGCGACAAGCTCCTGCACAACTGGACAGGGCAGGCTTCGCTCGACCTCTACTTCGGGGGCAGCGCTAATCGCCCAGCCGATGCCGTCTCCCGTGCCTATAAGAGCATGTACACGGGTGGCTTCCGTGGGCTCAAGTTCGCTATCGAGCCCGGTGTAGCTTACGTAGACTTCGCCGAGAGTACAGGCTTCTCGGATCAGTGGTTCTACGGGGGTAGCGCAGGGGTAGACTTCTCCTCGGTCTTCGGCTTGAGAGGGTTCTACTACATCGCTACCGAGCAGCCCAGCACGCTGAGCCTAGACGTCAATAAGGAGCTCGCTATGTACGGGGGTAACTTCATCGCTCGCCTCAACATGCCCCTCGGGCTCACCCCTTACCTCAATATCGGTGCAGGGTACCTCGACGCTAGCAAGCGTTATGTAGGCTCGGGCAACGGGGTAGACCCCAAGAGCGGTCTCTTCCTCTTCGGAGGTGCTGGTCTGGAGATCCCTCTCCACCGCTATGTCGCCCTCCACGGGAATGTCAATGCCATGCTTACCCAGCAAGGCAATCCGGACATCACGAACGTGACCTCTCCCCAGCAGGTGAAGGTAAGCACCTTCTATCAGGCAGGTCTGCGCATCAACCTCGGTCGCTCCGCACAGAGCGGTCGTGCTCTCTACGAAGACTACAGCGCAAACAATGTCTCCACAGCTGTAGCCCTAGCTAACGAAGCTAACCTCCGTGAGCTCAACGAACTCCGTGCCTCCTACGAGTCACGCATCAACAAGCTCAACAAGGAACTCGCCGAGGCCGTCTCCCGCCGTGACACCGTCACCGTGACACGCGTCCTACGTGAGAAGGAAGACCTCAGCGGACGTATCTCCTCTGTCGATAAGAGCACCAGCGAGCTCGCTGTCGCTCAGGCTCAGGAAGTAGCAGCTCCAGCAGCTATCGCCGCTGCTATCGCACCCTCTGCTGCAGCTACGACGACAGGTGCACGTACGGTCACTCTGACCACGAGCCAGTTCGAGCAGCTTGTCCGCCGTGTCATCAGCGAGGTGAACAAGGAAAACAAGGAGAAGAGCACCACCCTAGGTGTCTCTGAAGTCACCAACAGCAACCTCTCTGACCTCGACAAGATCCTCCTGCTGAACGCCCTCTATCAGGGTCAGTACCGCATGCATGGCCTCAACCTCCAGCCCCTACAGGCATACCCACAGGTAGCTCCTGTACAGCAGGCTCAGCCACAGCAGGTACAGGCTCAGCCACAGCAGCAGGCTGCCCAGGAGGCTGACAACAAGTCTGTAGATGCTAACATCGCTCTGATCAAGCGTCTCGACCAGGTCATCGACCGCCTAGATGCTATCAGCACCAGTCAGGCTAAGACCGCTAGCGCAACGACCTCTGCCGTCAATCAGATGACGACCCAGGCCCTCGCTGCTAGCGTGGCAAAGGACAACGACCGCCACATCATCGTCGCTGACCGTGACGACCGTGGACAGGTCTACGCTCAGGAGGTACGTGTACGTGAGGAATCACCTCTCCGCTTCCAGGGCTTCTCACTCTTCGCAGGTCCGAACTTCGGAGATGCCTTCGCCCTCAACATCGGAGGACGTGCTCACCTGCAGATCCGTGACACTCGCTTCGACCTCGTCCCTGACCTCTACATCGGGCTTGGTGAAGGCTCACACTTCGGGCTCAATGCCAACCTCCGCTACAACCTCCCCACCCTGCTGGATGGCGCTCTCAACCCCTACATCGGGGCTGGGCTCGGCTACAACAAGGTCGGAGGTACGGGTCGCTTCCTACCTAACTACGTGGTAGGTACGACGCTCAACAAGGTACTCGGTGGTGGGCTCTACATCGACTACACCGTCCGTGGTGCCTTCCGCAACAACCAGCTAGCAGTCGGCTACCGCTTCCACTTCTAGCCCAAGATCCTCGAGACACTGATGAAGTCCAGATCCCTCCTCATCGCCCTCTCCCTCCTCGCCACGGCGCATATAGGCAGTGCACAGAGCAGTGCACAGAGCACCGCCCAGAGCCCGGTGCGAGGAGCGCAGACGGCGCCAGACACGCTGATTACGCTGACGGAGGACGAGCTAGTAGCAGGACTACGTGCCATAGCTGAGGCCTACCGCACGAAGGAGACACCCCAGCGACAGAGCGAGCTCACGGCAGAGCAGCTACGACTGCTGAAGTTCCAGATGCTACTCAATGCGCTTGGGCTAGGCGCCCTCCCACAGGGTACAGCCTTTGTCCACCCACAGGTACAGCCTATCCACCCTCAGCCCACTGCTCACCCACAGCATAACCCACAGCGTTATCCACAGTACCCTGAGGCTTACTACTATCGTCAGTATGAGCCACAGAGTCGTACCACCCTATCCCAGGGCTCCGAGGCAACGGATGCCCGACTAGATCGTCTAGAGCAGATCCTACTCCTTCTGCTCCAGTCACGCTCTAACGACTCTCGTACGACCACGACCGTCCTGCCCAGCCGATCAAGCAAGTCAGGACGCACCATAGAGCGTACGACCGTCGTACAGGGTCAGCGGAACGACTCCCTCCTCTACCGCCTCCAGCAGGAGCTTGCTAGCCTACGTGCCTCCATCACCGAAGCACAGGCCATGGCTCAGCAGACACCTGCTCAGCCCCAGCAGACCCCAGCAGAGGCCGTGAAGGCGCTCCCGCCGGTCACCCCCGTGACGCCGGTCATGCCCCTGACGCCCCTGACACCTGCCCAGCCGATCGTCCGTACGGACACGATCGTGGAGATCGTAGAGCAGCCCGAGAACCCCAATATGCTCCAGAGGTGGCAGGTCTTCTTCGGAGTCGGGCAGAGCAAGCTCTCGGCGGAGAGTCAGCAGACCCTCGACAGAGCCATACAGGCGCTGAACTATCGCACTACGACTAAGGTCACCCTGACAGGCTATGCCTCCCCCGAGGGGAATGCAGACCGCAACGACCTACTCTCCCTGCGTAGAAGTCGTGCCGTGCGCACCTACCTCCTGAACCACGGCATCACTCCAGATCGTATCGAGAGTGTCGCCGGAGGTGTCGATCACCAAGCGGAAGAGCATGTCTCTGCCCGCCGTGTAGACATTGTCCTGAGAGAGAAGTAGCACTAGACAACATATACAGATACGCCCCGCCCACTCCTCGGCAAGAGACAAGAGTCTCTCCGAGGAGTGGGCGGGGCGATTTTATTGGCAGCTCTCTCCTTCGCTTGATTTCCTATGGGTTAGCTTTCACAGACCAAACCATCAGGTCGCCTAGCTACCCCAGCTCCAGCTCCCCCCAGAGTAACCGCCTTCACAAAGCAGCTCCTTTACACACTGCACTCCTACTTGAGGTGGGAACCGCCCCCTCATTCAAGGAAGCGAGCAACATACACCCTAGCTCACCCCCACCTACCTACCATCGACTATTACCCTAGCCCTCCGACTCCAGCTGTAGAGCCGATACACAATAGGCCTCTAGGCGAGTGGTAGAAATGAGCGATAATACGGATAGAGAAATGAAGAAGGAAAAGAGAGGAGTATAGAGAAAGGGGTAAAGGAGGGTTCGGAAGAAGAATATAGAGTAGTTACCACACAACGATGATAAGCGAGCACAAGAGAGAAAAGTAAGAGAGAAAGCATCGCCCTTACCCCCAAAGGACTAATCGGAAAGAGAGCGAGAATGTGGAGATAGATGGGCTATGGAAGGATAAGTGCAAGCAAGAGCAGAGAAAAAACAATAGGGGGAGGAGACAGGGGCTTACCAAAAGGAACTGCGCCAGCCCTACACAGATGGTAGGACTGGCACAGCAAACAGATCAGTAATAGGAACGTATCTTTTGCTTATTCAATCAAGCCTTAAGGATTCTGTTCGCAGAGCTTATTCCCGACGATTTCCTGATAGGGGATGGAGAACTGCCAGCGTGGGTCGTCCATCGTCGTCGGTATATCCGAAGCGTTGGTACCCGAGTTACGTTCGATAGCGACCTTGTAGGCATTCAGTCCGACGAAGGTCTTTATGATATCGAAGTTGGCTGCCTCTAGGCGCTTAGGAGGCGTCCCTAGGCGCTTCATATCGAAGAAGCGGACACCCTCATAAATCAGATCCATACGCTTATGCAGTAGGATCTTATCGAGGAGTGCTGTCCCCGTCTCCGTGGGCTGGGTGAAGTCCGCATCACGGGTCTTGACGATCGTATAGAGGGTCTTCTGAGCATCGCTCTCCTCGCCTAGGCGAGCCTGAGCCTCGGCTAGGATATAGTACATCTCAGCCACACGCATGACGACCACATCCCCGAAGGAACTCTTAGGTCCTTGAGCCTTGAACTTAATACATTGCCCTGTGACTTCCCATTCATTAGCCCCCTTAGCAACCTTGAAATACTCTGGGGCTGCATCGTCAGGGATCTTATCCCCAAGATCCGCACAGACGAACCACTTGCGGCGGACATCCTTCGCCCCGAGCTGATTGTAGAGGGTACGATTGACTGCGAACCTCAGGCCTCTATTATGAGCATTGAAGTTGTAGCCGTACTGTGCATAGAAGCTATTGAAGAAGTAGTTCTGATCCTCCGCCTGGCGATAGCCCCACATCCACTCAGGAGCAGTATAGTCATTGAAGCCCTTGGTGAGAGAGGCTCCATTTAGGCTATGTGTCTGATCAGCGATAGCAGCCTGAGCATACGTCTTTGCCTGGGCATAGTCGGCCTTACACATCGCGACTCGAGCTGCGATACCTGCGACGACGGAGTAGGTCAGGTGATTGCGTGTCTCACGTTGTTCCGTGGGTGGCTTGAGCTCGTCCATAGACGCCTTGAGGTCTGCCTCGATCTGGTCGTAGACGGCAGCCACAGTAGCCCGAGGGGCGGGATCATACTGTGTGGCGTAGTTCGCATCCGTACGCAGGATGACCCCGAGGTCTTGGCTCGCTGTGGAGGCATCGTACCTCTTGGAGAAGAGCTGTATGAGACAGTGGTAGGCATAAGCTCTAAGCCCAAGGGCCTCGCCATAAGCATACTTTACCGCAGCCTGCAAACGCTCCTCCTTCGAAAGATAGTTCTTGTAGCTGTAGATGGCTGTATTAGCCTGCTGGATGATGGTGTAGTAGCTGTCCCAGGCCTTATAGTTGATCCGTTCTCCTTCCTTTGACCAGCGATGGTCTGTCCAGCGGTATACTCCCATGTAGTATGCTGCACGAGAATTGATGACGTCATCACCAATCATATCGAGCTGATAGTTGAGCGATGGGATACCGACGCCAAAGGCCTGCCCAAAGTTATAGGAGTACATCATATTATGTATCCCATTTACTAGGGCGATGACCCCAGTAGGGGTGTGCTCAGCGACCCCTTCGCCCACGGAGCTCGTCGGAGCTGTATCGAGATAGTCCCCCTTACAGGAGGTAAGGGCAAGGGCTCCGAGGGAGCAAACTAGGATATATCTGAAGAGTTTCATAATGATCACAGTCTAGTTAGAATGTTACTTTCAGAGAGGTCGTGAAGGTACGAGCGATGCTGTACCCAGCAGCTCCCAGGACACCAGTGTAGTCATCCATGGGGTTCATCCCTCTACGGGCAGAGATGAGGAAGATATTCTCGGCAGCAGCACCTATGGCGATCCCCTTTAGGCCAAGCTTCTTGGTGAACACCTCAGGGACGACGTAGTTGAGGGAAACATTCTTCAGTGCAAGGGCAGAGGAGGAGGTGAGGAAGCGGTCGGAGGTAAGGGTAGAGTACTCCTTGCTCTGAGCTGTGAGAGCCGGTACGTCGGTGATATCCCCAGGCTTCTTCCAGGCTCTGTAGAGGTCCTTGTGCATGGCACGTCCTCCAGCGAGGTCGCGAGCCATCAGATCCTGATAAGCACCATCATAGGTCTTACCCCCGAGCTGATAGGAGAAGCTTGCACTCAGGGTAATCCCCTTATAGGAGACCGAGGTCGAGAAGCCCCCGTAGACGTCGGGGATAGATGTGCCGGCGAAGTGCTTCTTGGCCTTCAGCCCATCCTTGGTGTAGGTAGCCCACTCCTTGTTATTGACCCCTGGTTCGCTGGGATACTTTTCCTTGTCGAGGCGGTACATTGCACGTCCGTCGGCAGGGTCTACCCCGAGGTACTCATTGAGGTAATATTCGTAGCGGCTACGTCCCTCCATGTACTTGTAGTAGGACGTCTCGATACCATCATCTCGGTTGGCATCTGGTAGGCGAAGGATCTTGTTCTTGAGGAACGTAGCGTTAGCTCTGACGCTCCACTCGAAGTCCTTGAGGCTAAGGACTGTGACCGAGAGGTCGGCCTCGATACCATAGTTACGTACCTTACCGATATTCCTCGTCTGAGAGCTCACACCAGAGGAGGCAGGGAGCTTGTAGCCGAAGAGGAGGTCACGAGACTCCTTATTGAAGAACTCGACCGTACCACGTACCCGCTTGAAGAGGGCGAAGTCCAGTGCTATATCTGAGTTCATCTGAGACTCCCAGACGAGGTCTTTATTCCCGAAGGTAGACATGCCTAGCCCGGGCTCGTTGTAGTTGCTCCTAGACAGGCTATATAGGGTCTGATAGGGGTAGTAGCCCGAGAGACCGTCATTCCCTGTAGCCCCGATCGAGGCACGGAGCTTGAGCTCATTGACCCACTTAACATCCTTCATGAAGGCTTCGGAGGAGACGTTCCACCCAGCACCGACAGACCAGAAGTTCCCCCAGCGGCGGTTACGAGCAAAGCGAGAGGAGCCATCTCGGCGGTAGGAGGCGGAGAGGTTGTACCGCCCATCGTAGCTGTAGTTGATACGTCCGAAGTACCCCTCCTTACGGTAGGTAGCGGTATTGGAGCTTAGAGCTACGATCCTATTGTAGGCGGAGAGTTCGTCGGTCTCTACGAGCTTGAGGTTATCCTTCTGCCCCTCGAGCTCAGCGTAGACGTAGTCATAGTTCTCGTGCCCGATCAAGCCCTCGAACTCGTGCTTGTCGATGGTCTTCTGGTAGGAGAGGAGTTGGTTGAAGGTCAGTGAGGTCTCGCGGTAGGTACCGTATGTGAGCATCCCCTGAGGCTGGTCACCCATGACGTTATTACGGCGGTGCTTGCTCTTTGCGTTCGTCAGATCATAGGAGAGCGTCGTCTGGAACTTCAGCCCCGTGATCGGCTTGATCTCTACGAAGGCTCGGGTGTTGATAGCATCCTTCTCAGACAACTTGAGGTCTCTGAAGGAGGTCTCGATAGCATTGAAGCCAGGAGCGTAGGGGCGTCCCTTAGAGTGGTCGTAAATACGATCCTTTGGCTGGAGTACGTTATTCTTCTCATCCACGTACTGCCCCTTTTCATTGCGCAGGTGCATCGGATAGATAGGAGCGATGTTCTGCACGAAGTTCGGCATATTAGAGGTGTAGGAGCCGAGTGTCCCAGGGGACTGGGCATGGGTATGAGCAAAGCTCACACTACCACCGAGGGTCAGGTAGCTGCGTACGTCGTAGCTGAGGTTAGCACGTCCCGTGTAGCGCTTGAAGTTCGTCTTCACTAGGAAGCCATTCTCATCTAAATAGCCCAGCGAGATGAAGGACTTCATACGCTCGGTATTCATCCCACCACTGAGGGTATATTCCTGGCGATATCCATTCTTATATAGAGCCTTTTCCCAGTCGAGGTCGTCTCCCCATAGGAGGCCATTGATCTCAGGGTTCATCTGCCCATTGGGCATCATGATGGCAGGGATAGGTTTCTTATTTACATCATAGGTCTTGGAGAGCTCGTATTCCCCAGCGTTATTGAGCTGGTACCAAGTATTAATCCCAGCATAGGGATTGTACTTGAGGCTCTCATATACGTCGAGGGCAGCCTGCTGCTTGATATAGGTCTGCCAGTCGTCCTCGGACATACCATTGGGCTTGCGGGCATTGAGATTGTAGTGGTTGTACCACTGCTGCCAGCGGAGCTTGTAGTGATCCATGACCCCGACCCGATCATAAGAGGGCAGACCACGCTGGGAGAAACCCTGGTGCATCGAGAAGGTAAAAGTGGGGATACCCTGAGAGGCTCCCATTGCGCCACGCTTGGTCGTCACGAGGATGACCCCGTTCCCTGCGCTCGAGCCGTAGAGGGCTGTAGAGGCAGCGTCCTTGAGGATAGCGAGGTTTTGGATATCTTCGGCTGGAATCTCAGAGAGCGAGCCATGGAAGACAGCACCATCGACGACGATCAGAGGGCTGGAGGAGGCATTAATTGAGCCGAAGCCTCGGATACGGATAGCTGCTCCCGAGCCAGGCTGACCTGATGTGGTCGTGACCTGTACCCCTGGGGCAGCTCCAGCTAGCGCGGAGGAGACGTTGGCTACTGGACGGGAGGCCAGCTGCTTGGCACCGAGGGAGGCCTGTGCCCCCACGAGGCTCTGCCTCTTCTGAGTACCGTAGGCCACGATGACGACATCATCCGTGACAATATCCTCCGAGGCTAGAGTAATCTTCAGAGGTGTAGTCGCGATGGGGACCTTCTGCGTGATATGACCGATACAGCTAATCGTTAGGGTTCGTGAGCCTTCTGGCACCTTGATTGTGAAGTGTCCATTGACATCTGTGACCACTCCTGTTCCAGGGTAGTCTGTACACACGACACTCGCACCGATGAGCGGCTCCTTGTCCATCGCAGAGAACACAGTACCCGTCACTGTGATCTGCTTCTTCTGCGCCCAAGCTACTCCTAATGCTAAGAAGAGGAATAGTAGGGTTAGTACGCTTTTTCTCATGAGTCTGTAGTTGTTAGTGTTCGATATTCGTCTTGTTTATTCCCGATGTTTATCTAGTTGGTTATTTCTTATTTTCTTGATCCTTCTATTCTTCCCCTCCCTAGTTTGCCCCCTTTCTTATATAAAAGTACCCTAGGGAGCGCCCTTTCTTTAAGCCCCAGTAATAGTCTCACCCTCTATTGCTAGCAAATGTATGTATTTTACCCTAGAAAAAGAACATATTACCAAAATTAAATTATTAACGAAGTCAATATACTAAAAACAAACAGGTTACCTCCTACCCAATCATCAGACATTAGGCTTTCCATACACCACCCTTAGGGTTAAACCTCGCTTTAGTCCTATGTTAATCAATAAATTAGATAAGGATAAATGCTCATACGACTTTACATACAAGCCCCTTAATAACAGTGGAGATCCCCCTCCTCCCACTCGAAGGGACACAATAAAGGCTAAGGGTGTCTGTCGAACTGATCGACAGACACCCTTAGTCTTTAATACAGGATATGTAGAGAGAGAAGTGGCCTAGTACTCGTCAGAGACGCTTAGCTTGGCACGACCCTTAGCACGGCGAGCGGCTAGTACACGACGACCATTAGCGGTAGCCATACGTGAGCGGAAGCCATGCTTGTTCTTTCTCTTTCTGTTCGATGGTTGGAACGTTCTTTTCATCTTACTTGTCTAGCTATATTTATTCGTACGATTCTATTCTATGCTGATGCAAAGCAAATTGAGCCACAAAGATAGCGAATTTTATCTAATCTTATCCAGCAGCCTTTGGATGAGGACAGGGAAGGCATAGCTCGCCTGCTCCTCCTCGGCGATTACTTGGTAGTCGGGGATGGAGGTGAGACCTGCGCACTCTATCAGGAAGAGCGAGGCATAGATCTGCCTATGCGAGAGCCTATGGGCATGGGTGGCGAGGGGCACGGGATGAAAGCGAGGAGAGCGAAGGCAGGCGATCAGCTGAGCGAAGTCCTTCGTCTCACTAAGAGCCTCTACGCTTAGTGGCTCCTCCCCCGACTCGATGAGCGGATATTCATAGAGTCCGTGCCAGATGTCTCGCCCCTGACGTCTGCGGATAAGACAGCGAGTACCATCCTCACCCTCGATCCGAACGAGGAAGTAGTTCATATACCGAGGGAGTACACGTGTGCGCCCCTGCTTGATAGGTAGCTGCTCCTGCACGCCTTGGCGGCGAGCCTCGCAGTAGTCTCCGACAGGGCACTCACCGCAGCGAGGACGACGAGGCAGGCACACGAGGGCACCTAGCTCGATGAGCCCCTGATTGTGCCGGCTGGGGTGCTGGCGATCAAGGAGTGCCTCAGCTAGTGCCCAGTAGACCTTCTGTCCAGCAGGAGTATCGATCGGATCGCTAAGGGCAAAGAGACGGCTGAACACACGATACACATTCCCATCCACGGTCGGATAAGGTAGATCGTAGGCGAAGGAAAGGATAGCTCCACGGGTATAGGGCCCGACACCAGGCAGACGACTCAGCTCCTCGGGGGTACGAGGGAGCTCACCCCCATAGTCGGAGACGATGATCTGTGCAGCTCGCCTTAGGTTGCGTCCTCGGGAGTAATAGCCTAGCCCCTGCCAGAGCAGGAGTACCTCATCCTCCGAGGCTTGGGCTAGATCCTCCACACTGGGGAAGGCCTCGATGAAGCGATGGTAGTAGCCCATCCCCTGCTCCACCCGAGTCTGCTGTAGGATGACCTCGGAGAGTAGGATATGATAGGCAGAGACCGCTTGACGCCAAGGTAGGGGACGATGGTAGGCATCATACCACGCCCCGAGCTCAGTCTGTATAGACCTATATAGAGAGGATACGGAGGGCATCTACCAGATCCTCGTCGATGGGCTTGTTCTTCTTTATCGCCTTGGAGAAGGGGACGTAGACGAGAGCATCATTGACGATCCCGATCATCACGTTACGCTGCCCCTCCAGCAGAGCATCTATAGCGGCCACACCCATACGGCTGGCTATAATGCGGTCTTGTGCGCTGGGAGAGCCTCCACGCTGTATGTGGCCGAGGATGACGACACGCACGTCGAACTGTGGGTATTCCTTCTCGACACGCTCCGCAACCTTCATTGCACCTCCCGTACTCTCACTCTCTGAGACCAGCACGATACTACTATTCTTCGTCTTACGAAAGCCGTTCTCGATCGTCTCGGCTAGTTGGTCCTTCTCGAAGGCATATTCGGGGATGATAGCAGCCTCTGCCCCCGAAGCAATAGCCCCATTGAGAGCCAGGAAGCCAGCCTCTCGTCCCATGACCTCGACGAAGAAGAGACGCTCGTGCGAGGAGGCGGTGTCACGGATCTTGTCCACTGCCGAGACGATGGTGTTCAGGGCAGTGTCGTAGCCGATGGTGAGGTCGGTTCCATAGAGATCATTATCGATCGTCCCCGGTAGACCTACTATGGGTATATCATACTCCTCGGCGAACTCCCGAGCCCCCGAGAGCGACCCATCGCCCCCGATGACGACGAGGGCATCGATCCCATGAGCACGCATCGTCTCATAGGCCACTGCCCGACCCTCGGCGGTACAAAACTCGGAGCAACGAGCCGTCTTGAGGATCGTCCCCCCTCGCTGTACGATGTTGCTCACATGCTGCGTCTCGAAGTCCTCGATCTCCCCCGTGATCAGTCCCTTATATCCTCGGTAGATCCCCTTGACACGTATGCCGTGGTAGATCGCCGTGCGGGTCACGGAGCGTATGGCAGCATTCATCCCAGGGGCATCGCCCCCCGAGGTTAGCACCCCGATACACTTGATGGTAGCCATATCTACATTCTCTGTCTTAATTCTACTTATTGTTCCTTTCTCTGTATACAAAGATACACCATTCACAGAGCCTTCGCACCCTACTCTCCCTGCCTCATCCTTCTCTTCGAGGGGTGGAGGGGAGGTAGCCCCCTGCTAGTTACGAGACTGTGGGACGATGGAGTAGATCAGGTGGCGAGAGGGATTGAGCACGGCATGGATCGTCTTACAGAGCTCCTCGGGGGTAATCGAGCGAAGGAGCTCCTCGTAGAGCTGGAAGTCCTCTAGCTGCTCCCCATTGCGCACGAGCCCGAGTAGGACCGTCTGCCACTCACTGGTGTTGCTCTCGGTGAGAGCCTCCCGCTTGTTGATGAGGAAGGTACGGCGAATATCGGCTAGCTCTTGCTCCCGAGCAGGCTTTGTGCGAAGCTCCTCCACCAGCTCCTCGATGAGGCGACAGGCCAAGGGGGCATTCTCCGGCTGCACAAGGGTCTCTAGGCGCAGGGAGACAAAGGGACGAGGCCCGGGACGATAGTCCATATAGAGGTAGGGGGAGTAGATGATCCCTGCCTCGGAGCGTAGACGAGCGATCAGACGTCCTCGCAGGAGCTCACGTAGCGTCTTCAGCTGGAGGGAGGTGCGCAGGTCTGGGGTATAGCTCCCATAGTATATATTGTGTAGGAGGGTCTGATCGGCTTGGTCGGCCTCTAGGGTAATGACGGTCTCGGGACGAGAGGTGCGAAGGCACTCCTCGGGATAGGGACTAAGGGATCGGCGAGGAAGCCCTGCGAAGACATCGCTGATCTCATGGAGCATCTCCTCTAGGTCAAACCGCCCTACGACGACCACCGTCAGCCCCTCGGTGCGTGACCACTGATCTCGGTGATAGGCGACCATCCTATCCAGGCTCAGCGCCTGGATCTGCTCGCGGGTCTCGGGCTCACGCTGTGGCACGTACGTCCCCAGCACACTGTCGATGAGGCGGAGCATCCTGCGGTCAGGCTGTCGGTGTAGCATCTGCTCCAGCCGTGAGGGGCGACCGACCTCACTCAGCTGTCCCTGACGAATGTCCTCGAAGTCTGCATAGGCACGCTCGGGGCGAAGCATCTTCTCCCGCATCAGTCGTAGCAGAGGATAGGTCTCCTTGGTAGGAGCAGAGCCTAGGAGTGTCCCCCAGTCCATCGCCTCCGTGAGGGTCATCGAGACACCATGATCATATAGATAGCTCATGAGGCTATCACGGCTGGGGATAGCCTCGATCCCCCCGAGCTCCATGTAGGCAGCGAGCGAAGGTACCTGTAGCTGTAAGCTATCTGGTATGGCACGCAGACCTCGGGGCTGGTTGATAGCGATACGCACCAGCGAGTCGGCATCAGAGAGGGGGCGAAGGATGAGGCGAATCCCATTGGGCAAGAAAGCCTCTGTGACCCCAATCCCCTCGTACGTCCTGCGGGATAAGATGTGCGCCCTAGGCGTGCGCCCTGCGGTAAGGACAGCTGGCGTAGGGCTAAGATTCTGCTGGGGCTTTTCCTCCTCCTTAGGGGTATAGCGAAGGAGCGAACGGCGGGTCTGAAGTCCCATCTGTATGGCTTGGCGTAGGCTCGCCGTCGTCGGGGGCTGCTGCCCCTTGAGCAGGGGATTATGGCTATAAGCTACGAGGGCATTCCCCTGCACGATACGCTGATACTCGGCCAGATAGGGCTGGAGCTCCTCCACTCGTACCGCATCGATACGTCGGGAGAGCGACTTGACCTCATCGTCGGTCTTGAGGAAGAGGTCTCCATGCAGGATCTCGTCCACATAGTAGTCACACCAGCTGGAGGAGGGAGTAGCGTCGCCTAGGGCGAAGAGACTGGCCTTGGCACGCTCCTTTAGTTCGGTGAGTTCTCGGGGGCTGATTGTCCCGGGACGCTGGAGCGCACTCAGGGCACTCAGGGCATGACGGATGTCACGGAGTAGGCTCATCGTCAGATCACCCTCTAGCGTGAGAGCCAGATGGCTAGTGCGCCCTAGATACCAGTGATCTGTGAGCTTAGCCCCCTGTATGAGATCTGTGCGGTGTGCCCAGGCACGCAGTGCCATACGCTGGATGAGAGTCTGCAGGAGCTCATCCTCTGTACGTGAGGGTGGGGTGCGATGGGGAAAGATAAGGTCTAGGGTAGCGGTCGAGAGGAGGGTGTCGGCTAGCGCAGAGTGCGTGTACTCGGGGTCGTAGACCAGCTCCCCCTCCTCCAGCGGCGGGGTAGGTCGTGCGGGTAGGTCGGCAAAGGTCTTCTTCAGCAAAGCCTCCGTGCGCTGAGGATCCACATCCCCCACGATGAGCACTGTCGCTAGGCTAGGTGTGTACCAGCGCTGATAGAAGCGTCGTATGGTGCCCACCCGCACCCGGTCAATATCCTCAGGCGTACCGATGGGTAGGCTCCGTCCGTAGGCACCCCGACCGATCTTGAGGCTATAGAAGGGGTCGGGAGCCTCGTAGGCACGGATCTCCTCTCGGATGACCCCCCGCTCCCGATCCATAGCTAGACTGTCCAGCTGTAGACCCGAGAGCCAGTCTCGCATGATGAGCATTGCGGAGTCTAGGACAGCCCTACCATCGAGCGGTAGGGACATCATATAGACGGTGCGGTCGTGCCCCGTCAGAGCATTGAGCCCGATCCCGTAGCGTACCCCGAGGCTCTCGGTGTAGCGGGTGATTCCCTGCCCGGGGAAGTGCTTGCTCCCTGCGAAAGCTAGGTGCTCTAGGAAGTGCGCTACCCCCTCCTCACCTGGCTCCTGCACACCAGAGCCAAGGCGAAGGACGAGACGGCACTCTGCCTTCTGCCGTGGCTCTGCATTGCGCCTAATGATGTAGCTTAGTCCGTTAGGTAGCTGACCTCGTGCCTCTTGGGCATGAGTATATCCTTCGCCGAGATTAAATGCACCGACGAGGATCAGGAGCCACAGCCATAGCCCCTGCCATCTCGATTGATCTTTATCTTGCATGTCGTCCTCTATCCACCTATCGTATATGAGGCGCTCGTAGTAGGGACGTATGGTGACACGTCCCTACTATGAGTACTATCATATATAAACGGCTGGGCTATACCTTTTTGTTGCCCTCGAGGACAATATCACTACTTCTTGGTAGTGCTCTCCTTGTTACTATCCGCCTCTAAGAGCTCGTAGCGGAAGGACTGCTCGAGTCCCCGATAGATGATCTCACTATCATCCACCTTGCCGGTAAGAGCTGGGCTAAGGAGGGTACGCAGGATGAGGTCGTTCATCGGACTGCGCTCTATGGCCTGCTGGTACTCATCACGATCGATCATACGCCAGTCGATGATTAGTCCGAGTCGCTGGCGCAGAATGAGGTTAAGCCAGATACGTCTCGTAGGTCCATTACCAAAGAGGAAGGGGTGGGCAATATACATCTCCACGTACTTAGAGATGATCTCTCTAAAGGTACTCTCGGGCATACGATCAATGACAGGTAGGATAGCCTCAAGATACAGATGCCCTGCGAAGCGGAAGGCACCTCGATAGCTATTGACCTCACGTAGCCTACCCGCCTCGTCACAGAGGCCGTGGAAGAGTGCTCGGTGGATGGCACACAGCCCTGCGGAGGTACCGACCTCGATTTGGTCGATCTTCCCCGACTCAAAGAGCTGGATTGCTCGCTCCAAGGCTTGGGTATTAGTGTCACTAGTCTTCATTGCCTATGCTTAGATTTATAGTTTATAGATATATCTCCTACAAAGATAGTAAGATCAGCCATGCATCACTCCTCGCCCTCCGCCATCACCTATCCCTACTCCACCCAGCTCTACACCGACCTCACAGCCCCACAACCTACCCCTGCCCTACTCCACCCAGCCCTACCACACACCTCACTGCCCCACCACCAGCACCTGCCCTACTCCACTACTCGGCTATCTATCCTAGATCCGCCTACCCTACCTATGTGCACACGACTCCCTATCCACTCCTGCACTCTCACCTGCTACACATACTATCCCGCACACTGCACACACCGCACACACCGCACACACCGCACACACGCCACACCGCCCTGCCCATCTCCCCCACAGATGTACCATGCCACCTATATCCTATAGGCACTACCATACAGCCCTACCTAGGACACCTCTATCCTCCATTTAGCTCAGATACCTTTATTGGACTTATTAGACCTATTGCACCTATTAGACCTATCCCTACTCGGGCTAGGGTAGGGCAGGTAGTCGGTGTAATAGGTCTAATACCTCCGTAGTCCCCTCGGATAAGCCCCTCTCGCAGACCCTGCGGTGGATATCCACCCACACTCCCACCCTCCTGCAGACCGTGCAGTGGACACCTACCCGCCATCCTACCCTCCTGCAGACCCTGCGGTGGACACCTACCCGCCCTCCTACCCCCCCACTGAACCACCACGGTGGTGGATACAGAGCCCTAGCACATACTATCGTCGAGGGATATTAGACCTATTGCACCTATTAGACCTACATCCCATCTCCCCCCTACCCCTAGTCGCTCATCGCTCCCTTTCCGAGAGCCCTCCTAGAGGTGCGTTGAGCCCCCTAGGAGAGAACTCGGTATGTCCGCTGTAATCACCTTACATAGGTGACGGGAACGATCATTATATGTTCGCCTCCCCGCTCTCGGTAAGAGCGCAGTCATCACCTTACATAGGTGATTAGGGCGGATATTATATGTCCTATATCCCCCTTCTCGGCACGTCCTATCCCACCCCCTCGTAGTGTCCGAGACAGAGGGAGTTAGCTCGGAGAGATGACCCTCCCAGTGGCGGTGTGTACACCTCCCCTGCTGGGAAGCAGGCAGAGCGACATCGTGGAGAGCAGGCCCCCTCGCCAAGGTGATAGGCATCCCCTATGAGAGGCGCAGAGCCCTCCTAGCGAGTAGTATCACTGGCCGAACAGATACCACGTACCCAAGCTGGCGTATACCATGATTATATACGCACGCGCGTGAGAGGGCTCTGCAGGTAGCGAGAGGACGGGGGTAGACTTTTTGCCACCTTGGGATGGGAGTACCCTTATTGACCTACCTTATTGTAGGTACTATCTGACAAAGATTATGTACTTTTGTAGCCATAATAATTTAACTAAACATATCATCAATCACGTGTTATGCCGAACATTATCACGATAAAGAAAGGACTGACGCTGAATCTGAAGGGAAAGGCCGAGGAGGTAGAGCTTGCAGCCCCTGCAAGAGGCACTTCCTATGCCCTCTCTCCTGATGATTACATCGGGTTCGTCCCTAAAGTGATCGTTCAGCCTGGAGATCGGGTACAGGCAGGGGATGCCCTCATGTACCACAAGCAGATCCCCGAGCTAAAATTAACCTCCCCAGTCAGTGGTGAGGTGGTCGCTGTCCACCGCGGTGCTAAGCGCAAAGTGCTGAGCGTAGAGGTGAAGCCCGATACGACTATCGAGTACAAGCACTTCGCTACCGAAGGGCTCAAGGGGATGGAACGCTCGAAGGTACTGTCCCTCCTGCTAGAGAGTGGAATGTTCAGCTTCTTCAAGCAGCGCCCCTACGACCGTCTGGCCAACCCCAATGCCGAGCCTAGGGACATCTTCGTCACGGCGAACTTTACCGCCCCCCTCGCCCCTAAGTTCAGCTACCTCGTGCAGGGTCGGGAGGATGAGCTACAGCTCGCCCTAGATGCCCTCACCAAGCTGACCACAGGTAAGGTCTACGTAGGTGTAGGCGCAGGTGAGCTAACGGGTCTACAGGGCGTAGAGCGTGTCGAGGTACGTGGGCCACACCCCGCAGGCCTCGTCGGTGTGCTGATCAACCACACCGCCCCCATCAACAAGGAAGAGACCGTCTGGACGCTCAAGGCTACCGACCTACTCGTCATCGGTCGCTTCCTCAAGACTGGTAAGGTAGACTACAGCCGCACGATCGCCCTCACGGGCTCGGAGGCTAAGGAAACAGGCTACGTAAAGGTCCTACCCGGAGCACGCTTCGAGGAGGCTCTAGCTGGTCGCCTAGGCAAGAAGGGTGCGCACGAACGCATCATCGAGGGCGATGTCTTCACGGGCGTCAAGGTCGATGAGGAGCACGAGCGCATGAGCCTCGGCATAGACCAGATCACCATCATCCCCGAGGGTGATGATGTCCACGAGCTCTTCGGCTGGGCACTGCCCCGTCTGAAGGAGTACAGCCACAGCCGCAGCTACTTCTCCTGGCTCATGCCCAAGAAGGAGTATACACTGGATGCGCGTGTCAAGGGTGGTCGTCGTGCGATGATCATGAGTGGCGAATACGACCGAGTGTTCCCTATGGATATCTACCCTGAGTTCCTCCTCAAGAGCATCATTGCCTTTAACATCAACGACATGGAGGCACGTGGGATCTACGAAGTGGCTCCCGAAGACTTCTCCGTCTGCGAGTTCGTTGATACCTCTAAGATCCCCCTACAGCAGATCGTACGCCAGGGGCTGGATGAGCTGTATAAGGAGATGAACTAACACGAAAGGTTTCACAATAAACGGACAAAGACCTTGAACGCATTAAGAAAACAAATCGACAAGATAAAGCCCGCCTTCACTAAGGGGGGACGCTTCTCAGCGCTGGAGTCTGTATTCGACGGCTTTGAGACGTTCCTCTTCGTGCCCAATACGACCGCTAAGCGTCGTGGGGCGCATGTGCATGATGCGATCGACAGCAAGCGCACGATGAGCGTAGTGATCTTCGCTCTACTGCCTGCGCTGCTCTTCGGGATGTACAATGTAGGGCTTCAGCACAATACGGCCTTGGGTATAGAGGGTAGCTTCTGGAGCACCTTCTTCTATGGCTTCCTCTCTGTGCTTCCTCAGATCGTGGTCTCCTATGCTGTGGGACTAGGGATCGAGTTCATCATCGCCCAGATCAAGCACGAAGAGATCCAGGAGGGCTTCCTCGTGACGGGTATCCTGATCCCCATGATCATCCCCGTAGAGACACCTCTATGGATGATGGCTATCGCTACGGCCTTCGCTGTGATTTTCGCTAAGGAGGTCTTCGGCGGTACGGGCTACAACGTCTTCAATGTAGCTCTAGTCACACGTGCCTTCCTATTCTTCTCCTATCCCGCAGCTATGTCGGGTGATAAGGTCTGGGTACGCCTCAGCTCTACCTTCGGTCTCGGAGGAGAGGGCGCAGCCGTGGATGGCTTCTCCGGTGCTACACCACTAGGCCAGATCGCTGCTGCCAAGGGGATGCTCCCCGATGTGCACAACACCCTAGGTCAGCCTCTGACGGATCTGGATGCCTTCTTCGGCTTCCTGCCTGGGTCTGTCGGTGAGGTCTCTACCCTAGCGATCCTGATCGGTGCCTTCATCCTCATCTTCACGGGGATAGCGAGCTATAAGATCATGGTATCTGGTGTCGTAGGTGCTATCGTGATGGCTCTTGGCTTCAACGCAATCGGTGCAACCGCAGCGATGCAGATCACCCCACTACAGCACCTGCTCTATGGGGGCTTCGCCTTCGGGATCGTCTTCATGGCTACTGACCCCGTCACAGCCGCTCGTACGGAGACAGGTAAGTGGATCTATGGATTCCTCATCGGGATCATGGTCGTCTTCATCCGCGTACTCAACGCAGGTTACGCAGAGGGGATGATGCTAGCTATCCTACTGCTGAATACCTTCGCTCCACTCATCGACTACATCGTGGTAGAGCGCAATACGCAGAAGCGTCTTGCCCGCCTAGCCTCCAAGGCAAAGAACTAATCACAACGCTACGAAGATGAATAGAGATAAGAATTCATACGTGATCATCTACGCAGCTGTGATGGTCATCCTGGCTGCCGTGCTACTGGCAGGCGCCAATATACTACTCAAGCCTTCACAGGAGGAGAATGCCAACATCGACAAGATGGAGCAGATCCTACGTGCCCTAGGGCAGACCCCCGACAAGGCTAACGTCATCCCGACCTACAAGAGCCTTATCAAGAAGGAGCTGATGGTCAATGCTGATGGGCAGGTCGTCTCCACAGCTGAAGGCGACCAGATCGGACAGAGCGAAGCCTTCAGGGCTAACACCGAGCTCGACTACAAGCTCATCGCCAAGGGCGAGAAGCGCCCCCTACCCGTCTACATAGCTGAGGTAAATGGCAAGACCATCTACGTACTGCCTATGAACGGGGCTGGTCTCTGGAATAAGATCTGGGGCTACATCGCCATCGATGCCGCAGACCACTCCAGCGTCGTAGGGGCAGACTTCGGTAACGCTGGGGAGACCCCAGGGCTAGGTGCTGAGATCTCCACCCCACACTTCGCCGATCAGTTCAAGGGCAAGCAGATCTTCCGTGAAGGTGTCTTC
Organism: uncultured Porphyromonas sp.; assembly: GCF_915070105.1. Taxonomy (GTDB): domain Bacteria; phylum Bacteroidota; class Bacteroidia; order Bacteroidales; family Porphyromonadaceae; genus Porphyromonas. The sequence goes on along the minus strand of NZ_CAJZFJ010000003.1, from coordinate 13,064 downwards.
ACAGGTATCGCTGTCGTCAAGAGTGGACAGGTCGCCGAGGACAAGGACTACGTCGATGGTATCTCCGGTGGTACCCTCACCAGCAACGGTGTCCACGATATGCTCGCCGCCTCGCTTGCACCCTTTCAGCAGTTTCTCCTAACCTATAACGCCCAGTAGCCATGTCACTCTGGAACAAGAAGAATAAAGAAACACTCGTAGGGCCACTGAGCAAGAACAACCCTATCATGGTGCAGATGCTCGGTATCTGCTCCGCCCTAGCGGTCACCTCCAAGCTCGAGCCCTCGATCGTCATGGCTCTCTCCGTGACTGTCGTCGTAGCCTTCTCGAACGTCGTGATCTCGCTACTACGTAAGACGATCCCCAATCGTATCCGTATCATCGTACAGCTCGTCGTCGCCGCTACACTAGTGACCATCGTGAGCGAAGTGCTCAAGGCCTACGCCTATGACGTGAGCAAGCAGCTCTCCGTCTTCGTCGGTCTGATCATCACGAACTGTATCCTCATGGGACGCCTTGAGGCCTTCGCCCTAGGTAACGGCCCCTGGGAGTCCTTCCTCGACGGGATCGGTAATGGTCTAGGTTATGGTGCCGTACTAGTAGCTGTCGGCTTCTTCCGTGAGCTCTTTGGCTCGGGTACGCTACTCGGCTATCAGATCATTCCTCAGAGCTTCTACTCTACGGATGGTATCCACGGCTACGTAAATAACGGGCTTATGATCCTCCCTCCGATGGCACTCATATCTGTCGCCGTACTGATATGGATACACCGCTCCTACAACAAGGAGCTACAGGAAAACTAATCTCCCACGACAAATAGAACTAAGAAAGAATGGATTCATTAGCCTTATTCTTTAGGTCGATCTTTATCGATAACATGATCTTCGCCTACTACCTAGGGATGTGCTCGTTCCTAGCAGTATCGAAGAACGTTAAGACGTCATTTGGACTGGGGATAGCGGTAACCTTCATCCTCACCTGCACGCTACCGATCAACTACCTACTCGAGACCAAGGTCTTCAAGCAGGGCGCACTCGAGTGGCTACTAGGTGCGGAGGCTTCGGGAATCGACCTATCGTTCCTCTCGTTCATCATCTTCATCGCGGTGATCGCTGCCTTCACGCAGCTCGTCGAGATGCTCGTTGAGCGATTCAGCCCCTCCCTCTACGCTTCACTCGGGATCTTCCTCCCACTGATCGCAGTGAACTGCGCCATCCTTGGGGGATCGCTCTTCATGCAGCAGCGTGAGTTCCCCGGTATCGGTGAGGCCACAGTCTACGGCTTCGGGTCTGGGATCGGATGGATGCTTGCCATCGTCGGTATGGCCGCCATACGTGAGAAGATCCAGTACTCAGATATCCCCAAGCCCCTACGTGGCCTCGGGATCACCTTCATCATCACGGCGCTGATGGGTATCGCCTTCCTAAGCTTCTCTGGGGTCAAGCTCCAGGCTGCAGATGACAAGGCACAGCAGAGCCAGACAGAGCAAGTAGAGGCTACCCAAGCTCCATCAGGGGTAGAGGCGAACTAACATAGATCAGGTATATAAGTCATAATGAACACAACCATTATACTGGTGAGTGTCGGGGTCTTCCTCCTGCTCACACTCCTTCTGGTGGTCATCCTGCTTGTCGCAAAGAGCAAGCTCGTACCCTCTGGAAACGTTAAGCTCACCGTCAATGGCGAGAAGGAACTAGAGGTACCCATCGGCGGTACTCTGCTCAATACCCTACAGGGTCAGAACATCTACCTCTCCTCTGCCTGCGGTGGTAGTGGCTCCTGCGGTCAGTGCCGTTGCCGTGTCGTAGAGGGTGGTGGTGAGATCCTACCTACCGAGACAGGCTTCTTCTCTCGCAAGGAGCAGAAGGAGCACTGGCGTCTCTCCTGCCAGACCAAGGTAAAGGAAGACATGCAGGTCATCGTACCTGAGTCTGTCTTTGGTGTGAAGGAATGGGAATGCGAGGTCATATCGAACCGTAACGTATCGACCTTCATCAAGGAGTTTGTCGTCAAGCTTCCCGAAGGTGAAGTGATGAACTTCAAGAGCGGTAGCTACGCACAGATTACCATTCCTCCCTACGACATCAAGTATGCCGACTACGACATCGACGAGAAGTTCCGTGGGGACTGGGATCACTTCGACATGTGGAGCCTAACCTGCCACAACGACACCGAGACGATCCGTGCCTACTCCATGGCGAACTACCCTGCTGAGGGGAACATCATCACGCTAAACGTACGTATCGCTACTCCTCCTATGGATCGTGCTACGCACAAGTGGCTCCCCGTATCGCCTGGTATCTCCTCCTCATACATCTTCTCCCTCAAGCCAGGTGACAAGGTACGTATGAGCGGCCCTTACGGAGACTTCCACATCCAGGACACTGATGCTGAGATGCTCTACATCGGTGGTGGTGCTGGTATGGCACCTCTACGTGCACAGATCCTGCACCTCTTCCGTACCCTACATACGGGTCGTAAGGTCTCCTACTGGTATGGTGCACGAAGCAAGAAGGAGATCTTCTACGAAGAGGACTTCCGCGAGATCGAGAAGCAGTTCCCCAACTTCAGCTTCCACATCGCCCTCTCCGATCCTCAGCCCGAGGACAACTGGACGGGCTACACAGGCTTCATCCATCAGGTCATCCTCGACAACTACCTCAAGGATCACGAAGCTCCCGAAGATATCGAATACTACATGTGCGGTCCTGGCCCTATGGCCAACGCCGTCAAGGTAATGCTCGAGAACCTCGGGGTAGAGCGCAGTCAGCTCTTCTTCGACGACTTCGGAGGCTAGTCCCTAGGGGACAATTCCCCCACTCTCAAGTACTCTCCTCAGGTTCGCCTCGGGGAGAGTACTTTGTTTTCTCCCCTGACCAACCAAGACCAACCCTAGGTCTCACTGAGGCTCCCTACACATATACAGAGAGCATCTACACGCACACCGAGAGTTCATTCTCCCCGTGCTCCGAGGGCGCTTCCTACCCACACATATTGGAAGTCCCCCCTCTCTCACCTCAAGAGCCCTTTTAGTCTGTGCACCGAGGACGCTCGCTACGCACACACCTAAGAGCCCTTTCCCGCACTCACACCGAGAGCCTAATCTCGTTGCTTATCGAGTGCACTCCTCCTCGTAGCGTAGGGAGCGAGAGGATTCCCCTCTCTCCTCAGCTACGAGAGCGACTCTCCCCCAATCCCATCACTCCTAACTCTCACCCATTATGAGCATACAAGAAGCCTTAGAGCACCGCCGTGCTATCCGTCTCTATGACGAGACTCGTCCACTCGACAGCGAGTGCGTTAAGCACTGCCTCGAGCTCGCTACCCTTGCCCCCACCAGCTCCAATATGCAGCTCTGGGAGGCCTATCACGTCACCAACAAAGACCTCATCCAGCGACTCGGCAAAGCGGGCATTGGACAGAGGACCATCGCAACAGCTACTGAACTCGTAGTCTTCGTCGTGCGTCCCGACTACGTCAAGAGACGTGCGAAGGCAAACCTTGCCTTCCAGCGTGAAGTCATCCGCAAGACTTACCCAGAGGAGAAATGGGAGAAGTACACCAAGCTCCAAGAGAGCTACTATAGGAAGTTGATCCCCTTCCTCTATGCTCGTTGCTTTGGCTTAGTGGGACTCTTTCGTAAGGCTGTCATGCAGCTTGGCGGGCTCTTCGCACCCACCCCTAGGCAGGTCTCCGAGAGCGACGGCGATGTGATCCTACATAAGAGCTGTGCCCTCGTTGCACAGACCTTCATGCTCGCCATGAGCGAGCAAGGCTATGACACTTGTCCCATAGAGGGCTTCGACAGCTGGCGGGTCAAGCGTGCCCTGCATCTCCCCTATGTCGCTCAGGTATCGATGATCGTCTCCTGCGGGATACGTCGTGCTGATGTACCACTGGGCGAACGCTTCCGAATCCCCTTCGAGGAGCAGTACCACCGCATCGACTGATCAAGCGCACCGCCACACAGCTTGCTGGGGCTTACCCTCTAGCCAAGGTACGCCCCCAGCTAGACACCCCCAAGGGCACAGCCATACCCCTCCTCCAGCTCTTCTCCCTATAGTCTGAGGGCATAGCATACAATGACAGTCTAAGCGAGGAGGAGACCTATACAAAAGAACAAGGGCAGGATACGATCGTATCCTGCCCTTGTTCTTTTGTCTTAATAGCCCCGTACACTACGAGCTGGCCACTACCAGCTCTGTCCCGAGGAGTAGCCGTGCTTATCCCACTTGACGTCGTGGAGCATACTGCTCTTGACCCCGATGGTGATGCTGTAGCTGCGGTAAGGGCCGAAGGGGATGGCATTCGCCGAGAGCGTCCAGCAGTGTAGGTCTCGGCTAATACCGATCGTCATGTTGGCAATTCGTTTGGCGAGGAAGTCGTAGCTCGCATTGAAGTTGAACGACCAGTTCTTCGTTGGCTGGATGCTCCCCGAGAACATCAAGCTATGGGTCAGCCCGTAGTTGTACTCGTCTCGGCGAGGGTCAAAGGTCGTACGGTTGAGGTTCACCCCATAGGAGAGGGATAGATTCCACGGGATGGAGACCTTGAGGTAACCATCTTGGTCGTACTCACCTTCGCTCTCGTTGTTGCCGAAGAGCGACTTACGCTCTTGTTTCTTCGCAGCAATGTCTGCCAGGGAAGTGTCCTTGCCGTCGGGACGAGGGCCGTTGGGGTCGTTCTGCAGGCTATCGGTCTTGCTGTCCTTATCCTTGTCCTTTTTATCCTTCTTGCCGGTGAAGAGTCCCTTGATCTTCTCAAAGGTCTGATTATTGAACGTATAGCTGAAGGACGTACCTGTACCGCGTAGGCTACCGAAGCCCTTGCCGTTGAAGATACGTAGCTTGTTCACACGATGAGGGGTGACGTAGCCACTAGCGTCCGTGGTATGCCCGTAGAGGTAGGGGTCGAAGGAACCGCTGAGGTTGATATTCAGCGATTGGGAGAGGCGGATCGATATGCTCGCATTGATATCGGCTAGCTGGAAGGAGTCAGCGGCGAGATTATAGCTTGAGTTGAGGGAGAAGTTATCGATGAGGCTGATCTTCTTGTATTCCTCTATGCTATCGGTCTTATGGCGCACCTTCATCTCGAGGTTGTTATCGAGACCGAAGTTGATGGAGGCGGACTTTCCCCTACCAGGGGCACCGAAGAGGTGGTTATCCCCGTAGCGGGAATAGATCTCCTGACGGGCACGACCATCCTTGTCCACATAGTCGAGCGTCTCGTAGTAGCCCCACATACGGGCACCGAAGTCCGGGGTATAGCTCACCCCGATACGGGGCGTCACACGGTGGCGGATCATCTGCACCTTGTCCCCGAAGAGCTTCCACGGCTTGTAGAAGCCATAGAGGGTCGTATTGAGGCTTGCCGAGGTGCTGAAGTCGAAGACACGGTTGAAGCCATACTCTCGCTCATAGACCGTACTATTGGTCGTGGGGTCGTAGCGCTTATGGGACTTGTAGGTGTACCAGCGTTCGTTGTAGTTGGCGCTCAGCGTGAGGTCGATATAGTCGAGGATCTTGTAGGAGGCTGAGATGGGGATATTGTGGGAGAAGGCATTCTGCCAGTCACGGATGAGGTTGGCCTTGAAGAGGCGGTACTCCTTCGTCGAGATGCTGTTGCGGAACTGCCCCGAGTAGCTTAGACTGATCTTCTCGTACCAAAGCTCTGCCCCCACACGCTTCTTACGCTTGAAAGGGTAGATACGGTTCATACTGATCGATACATTCGGCAGGCTCATCGTGACCATGGAGTCTGCTGAGGTCTGTGTAGCGTCGATCGAGGCCGAGAGACGGAAGGGTGTGCCAGCGAAGGTGTGGCTATAGTTGATGGAGGAGTTCTTCGTGTTCTGCCCTGAGACCATGGGGTTGTAGAGGGTGTTCAGGGAGTTGTGGTTGTAGCTACTGGTGGAGTAGTTCACACTAGCGGAGAAGGTAGAGTTGGGGTTCGCCTTGGCATCCTGGCTGTGCGTCCAGTTGATACGGAAGTCGTTGCTCTGCGTGAAGTCCCCCACTATATCACGCTCCCCAGTCTTGGTGACGAGGTAGCTCACATTGAAGTTCCCGCTGTAGCGGTACCTCTTGCGGTAGTTGGAGCGGGCATTAGCCCCCCACGAACCGAGCGAATACCAGTCCCCCGTGAGAGCAAGATCGACATAGTCATTGAAGGCGAAGTAGTAGCCGCCCTCTCTGAGGTAGAAGCCCCGCTGGGTCTCCTCCCCATACTTCGGCATGATGATCCCCGAGGAATAACTCTTATTAAAGGGGAAGAAGCCGAAGGGTAAGCCGATCGGCGTGGGTACGTCAGCGATGACGAGGTACGAAGGGCCTGCCACGACATTCTTCTGCGGACGAGCCTTCCCCTTGGTGAGCATGAAGTAGAAGTGCGGGTGCTCGTGATTGTCACACGTGCTGTAGCGCCCGTTCTCCATGTAGAGGCAGTTATTGCTCATCAGCTTGGTACGCTCGGCCGTGATGTAGCCTTCGCCCTGCTGGGTCACAGCACCCGTGATGAAGCCCTTGCTGGTCTTGAAGTTGTAGTTTAGGCTCTTGGCTTCGTAGCTCTCCCCTCCGTCCTTGAACTTGGGGAAGGCCGTCGCCTTCCCAGCGCTGTCGATCGTATAGTGGGCGAAGATCAGGGAGCTATCGGTGTTCATGCGCATGAAGTTCCCCTCCAGTCCCTTGTCCTTATAGTCTACGGTGCTAGGGCCGAAGAGGTAGGCGAGGTTCTGCCCGAGGAGCACCATCGAGTCCTGCGCCTTGTAGGCGATGATGTCGTCGAAGGGTTCGGAGGTCTTGCGCTTACGTACCGCCTCTAGGCTATCCGTGCGAGCCTGTGCCTGACGAAGGCTATCCTGCCCCAGACCATCCCCGAGGCTATCGACGAGGGAATCAATGATATGCCCCAGGCTGTCCCGAGAGAGGCTACTATCACCTCTGCCGATCCGCCTAGAGTGAGCCAACTGCCTGAGGCTGTCTGTACCGAGACTATCTGCCCCGAGGAAGGAGCGGAGCTGCTCGAGCGTGCTCACGCTATCCCGACGTGCGGACGCAGAGTCGCTCACTAGAGCCGAAGAGGCCTTAGCGGGTCGCTTGGGTGTCCTATGTCGGGTAGCGCAGGCCACTAGGCTCATGAGGGCGATCACCCCGAGAGCTAGCCTACGACTAGAGTCTCTGCGTCTGAACATCTGCAAGGATAACGCTCCCGCCCATACCCCTAGTGTAGCTCTATACGAGCCCTCGGCACGTGGCGAAGTAGCGCACAAAGATAGCTAACTCTGCCCAATCCGCCCCTCCCATTTCCCGAGGGGGCACAGGCAACGCTCTCCATGGACACGGACGGAGCTCCCCCGAGATACAAGCAAGGCCTCCCCAAAGACAGAGGTGAGAGCTCCCAAGGACACGAGCAAAAGTCCCTATTCTGAGGCGGGCTTAGCATACTCTCCATCCCTCCCACAGACTCATTACTTACAGGGCACTTACGCTCTTACCTAGAGCCCTCACACGCTCTTACCGAGAGCGTATGTGCGTTCTTACCGAGAGCGCAAGTGGGCTCTAGGTAAGAGCGCAGTCCCCCTTCCGAAGCCACCGATACAGAGGGAGTTACAGAGCTAGAGGAGAGGCAGATCGAGGCACTATAAATCTATCTAGGAGCAGCTACCTCTGAGGACTTCTCCGAGAGCAAATAATTGGAGATAGCGAGGGAGGAAGGTGAGGTATTCAAGCAAAGAGCTTCAGAGCAATCAAGGGAGTAAGGCCTATTTCTTTCATGGTATCATGGTGTTATCAAGGGGGCAACTAGCATCAGAAACCCCATCCGCACTAGGGCGAGACCTGAAAATATGGAGAAAGCATTAAGCCTCTACAATCTAATGGTATAGGTCCCACACATAGGCTATCATCAGATGGTATCATATTCGTTTAGGTCATTATTCGTACCATACCAATACGCTTATAATCGAGATTATACAGCAAAGAAGAGTTGCGGAGTGACTGCCGATACGGCGACCACTCCGCAAGATCATGACTGCAGACAGCTCTTAGAGGTCTTATTCAATATGCTCCTAGAATGCGTATTGTATCCCTACTTGATATCCTACATACAACTGTTGTCGTAGGGATGCTGTCTGCTTTTCCCATATTGGTTTGGAGGAGAGTAGCCGCCCATCACCTACATTCCCTGAGTGTAGGTAATTGAGACTAAGACCACCCCAGATGTCCCAATGCTGTCCGACTCGAATGGACGGAAGGAGTGCATAGCCCACCTTAAACGTACTATTCTTTGAAAATCCGATATTCTGTACCGTAACTTCGTTGTTTATCCTCAGCCATGGGAAGCAATTGAGATGCACCCCCAAGCCCGCTATAGTAGCCAGCGTCTTCTCTTGGGCTCTATAGTTATACCCTAACCCGATGATCCCATAGGTAAATCTACTCCCTGTACGCAGTGAAATAGCCGTTGTACCGACTTCATCATATTGTACTCCTAGGGTATACTCTCCATTTTTGATCAGATTGAGTAGCCCGATCGGGTAGTCACTCTCATCCGCGATATTGACGAGAGCGGCGAATTGTACCCCGGAGACTTTTTTAGCCAGATTCACTACACCTGTGATTTGTGAGCCGACCACTTCGTTCCCCATATTTAGGATACCAGAGAGCTGAACACCTCTATAGTAGATCTTCGAGATATTGGCTACCCCTGCAAGAGAGGCTCCAGATCCCTTATTACCGATATAGTTGTATAGCCCTGCCCACTGAATGCCATGGGCATCGTTTCGCACGATATTGGCCAATCCTGCGAAGGTAAAGGCTCGTACATTCCCCGAAAGGCCGACCAGCGTACTAAAGGAAACGGTATTTGTGTACGCTCCTGCATTCCCTCCATTGGTGCTTATTGGAGGGAAGAAGCCGAGCTGTATCCGAGAGGTCTTCTCCCCAGTAGACTGGGCGTATCCTGACGTAATGAACGCACTCACGAGGACGAGGGCGGATAATGCTATTTGTATGATCTGTTTCATGTCCGTATCTCTTCTTGAGTTTCAGTGATCTATGCGTAGGCTGTGTCTGTATGTGATTACTTTAGCTGACAGCACAAATGTACTTAATTTATTGGACTCATTACACTTATGGGAGAGAACCATGGGGCTAACACTTGCCTATCCGAGGCCTTTGAGACCATACCCCCCTAGCCACGACACCACCCTCCGACAGCCTATATATAATATGGAGTAGACAACACCTGTATTCCGCTGACTTACACGCTCATAGAAGAAATGCAGGTAAAGACACCCTCACCCCACCCAATACGCGAAGGACGAGAGGGCGATGGGGGAGGGGCAGAGAGGGGCGGCAGGATCTAGTCGGAGGACGTTATCTCACAGATTTTTATTATCTTTGCACTGCAAACGAGACAACGGAGGAGGCTGGGAGCTTCCTCCGTTCGCTTTATAGCATAGCAACAGAACAGACTAAGGTAAAGGAGGAAGATTGTCAATGATCCAGCATACGACCATAGAGGAGATCGTCTCAGCCTACATCGCTGAGCACCACCCCGACTACTACATCGTAGAGACCGCCGTACACCCAGGCAACCGCATCGTCGTAGAGCTCGACTCTGAGAGCGGTATCAACATCGACGCCTGCGTGACCCTCACCAAGCACATCGAGAGTCAGCTCGATCGCGAAGCTGAGGACTTCGAGCTCGAGGTAGGATCGGCAGGCCTCACCTCCCCACTGAAGGTACTCCGTCAGTACACCAGCACCATCGGTCAGGAGGTAGAGGTGCTACGTAAGGGCGGCATCAAGGAGAAGGGTGTCCTCACGGCAGCCTCCCCCTCCGAGATCCAGCTACTGGTCACCCGCCTCGTACGCCTCGAGGGCAAGAAGCGCAAGACCAGCGTCGAGGAGACGCTCACCATCCCCATGGAGGAAGTCCTACAGACCAAGCGTGTCCTACACTTCTAATTAACGAGTATAAATAACCCCCAAATAGCCCAATGGCAAAGAAAAAAGAAACAACGAGCCTCATCGAGGCACTCTCCGAGTTCAAGGAGCTCAAGAACATCGACAAGAACACCATGATCCAGGTCTTGGAGGACTCTTTCCGCAATGTCCTCTCCAAGATGTTTGGCTCCGATGACACCTTCTCCGTCATCATCAACCTCGAGAAGAAGGGGGACTTCGAGATCTGGCGTACCCGCCACGTCGTCGCCGACGAGGAGGTCACCGACCCTGTGCACCAGGTCGCCCTGAGCGAGGCACAGGCTATTGACCCCGATGTCACCCTAGACGAGGACTTCGTGGACGCCGTAGACTTCAATGCCTTTGGTCGTCGTGCCGTCATCAACCTCCGTCAGGCTCTTGCCAGCAAGATCCTAGAGCTACAGAAGGACAACTTCTACCACAACTTCATCGGCCGTGTCGGCGAGCTCGTCTCTGCCGAGGTCTATCAGGTGTGGAAGCGTGAGGCTCTACTCATCGACGACGAGGGCAACGAGATGCTCATGCCCAAGAGCGAGCAGATCCCTGGCGATTTCTTCCGCAAGGGCGAGACCGTACGTGCCGTGATCGCACGTGTGGAGAACGAGAATAGCAACCCCAAGGTCATCCTCTCTCGTGTCAGCCCCGAGTTCCTCAAGCGTCTCTTGGAGCTGAACGTCCCCGAGATCGCCGACGGGCTCATCACCATCCGTGCTGCTGCCCGTATGCCAGGGGAGCGTGCTAAGATCGCCGTAGAGTCCTACGATGATCGTATCGACCCTGTAGGCGCCTGCGTAGGGGTCAATGGGTCTCGTATCCGTAGCATCGTACGTGAGCTCAAGGGGGAGAACATCGACGTAACGACCTTCACCTCCAATACCCTGCTCTTCATCCAGCGTGCCCTTAGCCCAGCTAAGGCACTGGCCATCACCCTCGACGAAGAGGGCAAGCAGGCCGAGGTGTACATGCGCCCCGATCAGGTACCGCTGGCTATCGGTAAGAATGCAGCGAACCTGCGCCTAGCTGAGCAGCTCACGGGCTACCGCATCGAGGTCTTCAGAGACGAGGAGGGAGTAGAGGAGGATATCTACCTCGATGAGTTCGACGATGAGATCGAGACTTGGGTCATCAACCAGCTCAAGGAGAAGGGTTATACCACCGCCAAGTCTGTACTACGTGCAGGACGCGAAGAGCTCCTCGAGACCTCCGACCTAGAGGAGGACACACTAAGCCATGTCCTACACGTCCTAGAGACGGAGTTCGCTGACGAGGCTGACGAAGAGGAGTATGAGGGAGTAGAGGAGGATGCAGAGGGCGCAGATGCCGACAGCACCACCACAGAGGGAGAAGAAGCTTAACCAAACAAGAGGAAGAGAACAGAGTATATGCCAAAGGAGATAAAGCTATTCGTCCTAACCAAGAAGCTCAACGTGGGTATCGGCTCACTGAAGGACTCTCTTGAGCGTAGGAGTTTCCCCAATATCGAGTCCGTAAACCCCAACACCAAGGTTTCACTCGACCTAGCCACCCTGCTCGTGCAGGAGCACGGCAAGCACCTCGGCAAGGAGCGCGTCGATGCGATTCTCGCTGAGCTCACCTCCCCTGCCCCTACAAAGGCTGCCGCAGAGGAGACTAAGACCACCAAGGAGGCTCCCGAGAAGAAGCCCAAGGTCACCCATATCGAGACGACTATCCCCGAGGATCGCCGTCCCAGCCTAAGCATCAAGGGCTCGATCAAGCCCTCCGAACCTAAGCCTACCCCTAAGCCCGCAGAGCCTGCTCCTCAGCCCGAGGTGAAGGCAGAGGTGAAGGCAGAGCCTAAGCCAGAAGTGAAGGCAGAGGTCAAACCCGAACCTAAGCCAGAAGTGAAGGCAGAGGTCAAACCCGAAGTGAAGTCTGCCCCCAAGGCAGAGCCTACCCCTGCTCCCGCTGAGCCCAAGGTCAAGGCTGAGGAGAAGGTCGAGAAGCCCGCACCACAGAAGGAGGAGGCTAAGCCCGAGCTCAAGCCCGAAGTGAAGCCCGCCCCCAAGAGCGAGCCCACCCAGCCTACCGAAGCCCCTATCGCAGAGTCCAAGCCCAGCGAAGAGGAGGCTGCACCCACGGCCACAGAGCCTCGAGGTGAGGTATTCCGTCCCTCGACAGCATCGGTGAACATCAGCTTCAATGTCGTAGGGAAGATTGACCTCAACGCCATCAACGACACGACTCGCCCTGCCAAGAAGAGCAAGGCCGACAAGAGCCGTAAGCGCACCCGTGTCGGCAAGGGTCCCGTAGACGTCAAGGCCGAAGCAGCCAAGGCGGCCGAACTCGGCTCCAAGAAGCCTGGACAGAAGCCCGGTGGCAACCAGGCTGGCAATGGTCGCTCCACAGACCCCAACTCCCGCTCTCCACGAGCTGGTCAGGGTGCAGGCGATGCACAGAAGACGGGACGCAAGGCTAAGCGACAGAAGGAACTTCCACAGAAGGCCGTAGTCACCGACGAGGATGTCCAGCGTCAGGTCAAGGAGACCCTCGCCCGCCTAACAGGTAAGAACCAGCAGGGAGCTAAATCCGCTAAGCACCGCCGTGACAAGCGTGATGCCGCTCGCTCCGCAGCCCTCGATGCTCAGGAGCGCAGTGAGGCAGAGAGCCGCACACTGAAGCTCACGGAGTTCGTGACCGTCAGTGACCTCGCCATCATGATGGACGTCCCAGTCACACAGGTCATCGCTACGTGTATGAGCATTGGTCTCATGGTGTCGATCAACATGCGTCTAGATGCTGAGACGATCGATATGGTCGCCGAGGAGTTCGGCTTCAAGACGGACTTCGTCAGCGCCGAGGTCGTCGAGGCAGTCTCTCAGGATGAAGAGGAGGACAACGAGGAAGACCTCGTCACACGTGCTCCGATCGTCACCGTGATGGGACACGTAGACCACGGTAAGACTTCACTCCTTGACTACCTCCGCAAGACAAACGTCATCGCAGGTGAGGCAGGGGGGATCACCCAGCATATCGGTGCCTACAACCTCAAGCTCGCCGATGGCAAGCGCATCACCTTCCTAGATACGCCAGGTCACGAGGCCTTCACCGCTATGC
>NZ_CAJZFJ010000002.1 GCF_915070105.1 uncultured Porphyromonas sp. | reverse complement strand
GTACACAAGTGCGCTCTAAGTATCTCCTCTCTAGGGCTCGCTTGTATGTCTATTCATTGGGGATAATACCTAGGATCTTTAGTGATGGGCTAAGGCTCCCTTGGATATGAAATAATACCCCAAAAGATCCAAAGGCAGGAGTGTGCGAGCGAGATTATGCGTCAGCCCTGTTTCAAAGGTGGCTATTTGGGATACCTCTTTAGGCTTTCTATAAAATGATTTCTAAGTTATGGGCATTTTTAGAAATGGAGTTATTTACGATTGTGCCCTTAGTTTTGTAATGGGAAGCATATCTGTGTACTCACATTCTTTATTCCTACCATGTCTGTTACTTTATATATGACGATGTGACTTTGTATATGCCTTGGCCACAATCTCGTAGTATATATATGAGGGCTGTATCCTGCGTATCCTTTGAGTGGATGGGGCTGTATATCCGAGATGACATATATTGCCGCTATATGAGGGGAGTAAAAAAGGATTGAGTATGGGAAAGTACGTCTAGGGATGTTGAGCCTAGATTAATGTTGCTAGTGAGCATCTATAGGAGTTACTACTAGGATAGCAGTGTTAGCTATACTCTTCTACTATTAGGGAGTGCCAGACCTTATTCCAGCACTCGTATCACTTCCCCCGTACAAATGGTTACCTTTGTGCTAGTAAGAGGGGAGGTGGGCTAGTGCATTGTGTGAGGGATTTGCCCCCATTGCAATAGATATACCTATATAATATATGGAGGTGAAGACTCATAAAGTCGGAGACAGACTGCTAGCAGAGGTCATATCCGATCAAGTCATTCTCGCCACGGTAGAGGATGCCTTAGACCTGATAGGTAATATGTCCTATCAAGGATTTGACGGGGTGGTAATCTACGAGCATAATGTGACACCTGAGTTCTTTGTGCTTAAGAATAGACTAGCTGGTGATATCCTCCAGAAGTTCGCCCAATATGCTATGTCACTAACCCTCATAGGAGACTTCGGCCAGTACGCTAGCCCTAGCTTAAGAGACTTTATCCGTGAGAGTAATGCTAGAGGACAGATCCGATTTGTCTCGACTCGAGAGGATGCTTTGAGGTAGACTCTCGGCATGCAGGGATAGGTCTGGATAGGTGCCGCCTACGCAACTAAGGTGGTATAGTCTTTGTTGTAGCAGTACTGAGAGGGGGATAGTCTGATGAAGCCCCTAGATGTGACTACGAACGAATATAAAGAGTAGATGATACAAAACAACGGGAAGAAGCCAGGTAAGCTCTTCCGCTTCAATGAGCTGTGGATCTATGCGATCATCATCGGCTTGCTCGGAGGACTCTTCCTCTGGGATGGAGGCTTCGGAGAGACGAAGTCCCTTAGCTGGGATGAGTTCCAGCGTATCGCACGCAACAATGCCTTCACGCAGATCACTGTGGATCGGGGTGAGAAGACAGCTGTAGGGCTATTGACCTCTCAGGCTGCAGATAGTATCTTCTCTAAGAACTCCCCTCTGCTGGGACGCAATCAGCAGCGCACCGAGCGTACGCTCACCACGGAGATCCCGACGGTGGATCGCTTCTCCCAGTTCTATGAGGAGAGTGGTATCACAGCACATGTGCACTATAAGGAGTCCCGCTCAAGTCTCCTCAGTATGCTCCTTAGCTTTGCACCCTTCATCTTGGTGATCGCCTTTTGGTCCTATATGATGCGCCGGGCTGGTGGAGCAGGTGGTGGCGGAGGTATGTCAGGAGGTGGCATCTTCAGTATAGGCAAGAGCAAGGCTCAGCTATATGAGAAGGAGAGCACTTCGGTGACCTTCAAGGATGTGGCAGGCCTACATGAGGCCAAGGTAGAGATCGAGGAGATCGTACACTTCCTGAAGAACCCCGCTAAGTACACTCAGCTCGGGGGTAAGATCCCTAAGGGCGCCCTCCTCGTGGGCCCTCCAGGTACAGGTAAGACTCTGCTGGCTAAGGCCGTGGCAGGAGAGGCACATGTCCCATTCTTCTCACTAGCCGGTTCAGACTTCGTCGAGATGTTTGTGGGGGTGGGTGCGTCACGTGTGCGTGACCTCTTCCAGAAGGCTAAGGAGAAGGCTCCCTGTATCATCTTCATCGATGAGATCGATGCCGTCGGACGTGCTCGAGGTAAGAACAACAACCTTGGCGGGAATGATGAGCGTGAGAATACTCTAAACCAGCTCCTGACCGAGATGGATGGCTTCGGGACAAACAGTGGTATCATTGTCCTCGCGGCAACGAACCGAGCCGATATCCTTGACTCTGCGCTCCTACGTGCAGGACGCTTCGATAGACAGATCTATGTGGATATACCTGATGTGAATGATCGTCGGGAGATCTTCCTCGTGCATCTGCGTCCCCTCAAGATCGATGATACGGTAGATATTGATCTACTAGCACGTCGTACGCCAGGGTTCTCTGGGGCAGATATTGCCAATATATGTAATGAGGCAGCACTGATCGCAGCACGTGCGGAGAAGGAGTTCGTCTCTCGTGAGGACTTCATGAATGCCATCGACCGAGTCGTAGGTGGCCTAGAGAAGAAGAATAAGATCACGACCGAGGAGGAGCGACGCAGTATCGCTATCCACGAGGCTGGTCACGCTACGGTCAGCTGGTTCCTGAAGTATGCTAATCCTCTAGTGAAGGTAACGATCGTCCCCCGAGGTAAGGCTCTAGGGGCTGCATGGTACCTCCCCGAGGAGCGACAGATCACCACCACACAGGCACTCCTCGACCAGATGTGTGCTACGCTGGCAGGACGTGCTGCCGAGGAGATCTTCCTCGGACGTATCTCTACTGGGGCAGCCAATGACCTAGAGCATACGACCAAGATAGCCTATGCAATGGTCGCTTACTATGGTATGAGTGAGAACCTACCCCATATCAATTACTACGATATGCAGGGTGATGGCTATGGACTCACGAAGCCCTATAGTGATAAGACAGCAGAGCTCATCGACCGAGAGGCTACCGACATCGTACGCAGAGAGTATGAGCGTGCTAAGAAGCTCCTAGGCGAGCATGCTGAGGGACTCCAGCAGCTGGCTCAGCTCCTACTGGATCGTGAGGTGATCTATACGGAGGATGTGGAGCATATCTTCGGTAAGCGTCAGTGGATCAGCCGCACCGATGAGCTGATGCAGGCCAATGAAGCTAGCCAAGGCTCTGCTTCCCCCTCGGAGACTCCTGAGAATACTACGACACAAGAAGAAGTTAATACTAATGAGCAACCTAATTAAGCGCGCTATCTTTGGAGCGATCTATGTCGCCCTAATCCTCAGCGCACTCCTATTGGAGAGCCCTACTCTCTATATGATCGTCTTCGGGCTGATCGTTTTCCTCGGGACATGGGAGTGGTCCAACCTCGTATCTACCCATCGCATCTATCCACTGCGTCGTATCAGCGATGCAGCGGCTGGGGTGTACCTCTTCTGGGTGACCTATATGATCGCTCTGAAGGGGGCAAGCTACACCATCTTCCTCATCCCCTATGCAGGCTTTCTCCTCTATGTCCTCGTACGCAGTATATACAGCGAGAGAGAGCTCATGCCTGGGGATTTAGCGAAGGTCTTCTTCGGTCAGATCTATGTGGCAGGCTTCATGAGTGTGGCGAACATATTTTATTCAGGAGTCGTTGATCCTCGCCTACTGCTTACGATCTTCGTCTGTATCTGGGTCAATGATACGGGGGCTTATCTGGCTGGCTCTACACTAGGAAAGCACAAGCTCTTCCCAAGTGTCTCGCCTAAGAAGAGCTGGGAGGGCTTCGTCGGGGGCTTCATCGCTTCAGTTCTCGTCTCTGGCCTTATGCTCGGCTGGGAGCCTCTCGCTCTACTGTATGGTGCGATCATCTCGGTCGCTGGCACGTGGGGAGACCTCTTCGAGTCCATGATCAAGCGACAGATCGGGGTCAAGGACTCTGGCAATATCATCCCTGGACATGGAGGTATCCTTGATCGTATAGATAGCCTACTGTTTGTCCTGCCTTTCGTAGCCTTTGTGCTCTGGATCATCTATACCTATCAGCACCTACATTTGAGCTGATCGACTTCCTATTTCCCCTAAATCTTCACAGGAAGATGATGAATAAGACTCATATAACTCGTACACCGAGGGGCTTGCTCCTAGCTTGCCTCTCGGTGCTTTTCTTTGCCTCGTCCTGTGGAGTATCTCGTGGACGAAGAGCTGTGAGTGATGATCCTCGAGAGCCATTGAAGCGGGAGTTTCGAGCGGCATGGCTCCCTACAATCTTCCGCAGTGAGTATGCTGGGCTCGCACGTCAGGAGGCACGACAGCTGCTCACGCGACGGATTGAGCTCCTTAAGCAGACTGGATGTAACGTCTTGATCTTCCAGGTACGTGCCGAGGGCGATGCTTGGTATCCCAGTGAGCTGGAGCCCTGGAGCAGATACCTCACGGGGAGACAGGGTGAGGCACCTGAGCCTAGCTGGGATCCTCTGGGCTTGGTGATTAATGAGTGTCATGCTCGTGGGATCGAGGTGCATGCCTGGATTAATCCCTATCGAGGTGCAGCTAATGCCGATCAGCCCCTAGATGATAAGCACCCCGCACGTCGCCATCCCGAGCTCTTCATCCGCTATGGCAAGCAGCTCGTTATGGATCCGGGGAACCCCCAGAGTGTCCGCTATATCACCTCTGTGGTACGAGATCTAGTCAAGCGCTATGATGTGGATGCTATCCACTATGATGACTACTTCTATCCTTATCCCAAGGATGGGGAGAAGTTCGATGATGATGCCTCCTTCCATCGCTTTGGTATGGCTGTCGGCTTCCATCCCGAAGAGAAAGCACAGTGGCGCAGATCCAATGTCGATCGACTGATCTCTGAGACTCGTAGTGTCATCCTGGATACTAAGCCTTGGGTACGATTCGGAGTGAGTCCCTTCGGCATCTATCGCAATGCCTCTAGTGACCCTAAGGGGAGCAAGACCTCTGGCCTACAGAACTACGATGATCTCTATGCTGATGTCCTGCGCTGGAAGGATAAGGGCTGGGTAGACTACATCATTCCTCAGATCTACTGGAATATTGGTTATCCTGCGGCAGATTATTTGGAGTTGGTCTCGTGGTGGAGTAACCAACTTCAGCATAGTACAGCACAGCTCTACATCGGCCAACATGTAGAGCGTACGATGGACTCAGGACAGCTAGAGGCGAAGCTCACGCAGTCTCGACGCTTTGCCCAGGGGAATGCATGGTGGCCAGCTGAGAATATCCTGCGCAACTATCGGGGGATGGGCGATAGCCTACAGAAGACCTACCAGTGCTATCCTGCACTCTTACCAGAGTACATGGGATCCTTGGGGCATACGAAGGCGCCGAAGCCCATAAGGAGACTCATGGAGGACTATAATGAGGATGGACACATGCTCCTATGGGTCGATCATCGTGATGAGACTGACCCCGAGCATGCCTATTACTATGCCGTCTACCGCTTTACGGATGGAGAACGGATTGATCATAGCAATCCCCGCCATCTCGTGAGCGTCTCTACCAAGCCCTACTATATCCTACCCCTTGCACCTCCGGGCAAGAAGTATATTTATCTAGTGACGGCTATTAACCGCTTTTGGCAGGAGAGCAAGCCGACTAAGATCTCTATTCGCTATTAATAGAGTTGCTCTCTCCTTGGCTGAGGTAGATATGACGTAGAGAAGAGCTCTAAGGAGAGTCCGTACATAACACTAAGAGCAGGAGGCGATACTCATCATACGAGTATCGCCTCCTGCTCTTATTGTTAATCCTTGCCTCGTGTGAATTAGGTCTCTGAGGGGTCAATAGGGGTTACTGGGCCTTGACAGTGCTTGCGCCAGTGCAGGTCTGACTGGCGATGAAGGGTTTGCCTAGGTAGCTGAGCTTAGAGGCACCTGAGACACTGTAGGACAGACTATCGACCAGCCCGAAGGAGACACGTGAGGCTCCTGAGACGAGGAATTCTGCCGAACGTGAGTTCACAGCCTTGGCGTCACACCCGCTGGCTCCCTCGACAGAGGCCTGCATGAGGGCAGATGAGCCCTGTAGCCCTACATGCGAGGCACCCGATACGAGGACTAGGAGCTGCTGTTCTAGGGTGGCGGCAGCCTCTACTTGGCTAGCTCCTGAGGCTGTGATCACTAGGGAGTCACCTCGCAGGCGTAGCCCCGTGATGCGTGACGCCCCTTCTGCTACGACCGAGAAGATCGGGGCACTTAGGCTATCCATCAGTTGTATGCTCGAGGCCTGAGTAGCCTCTACTCCATAGAGCTCGGGGAGGTAGACATCGAGGTGAAGATCGTGGTTGGTTAACTTGTTCCAGAAGCTAGAGCGGTCATTCATCCCCTTGGAAGCAATCAGCAGGAGATTATCCTTGACCCGTAGCTCGATGTCATCACGAACCTCCTTAGGAAAGTCTTCGGGGAAGACTACCTGTGTCGTTTGTCCGACATGTAGTGACACACGTACGGGGTAGTCTACGAGGAGGAAGTTGCATGGGGGGAGCTGACTCGGCTCCACGGTGGTGAAGCCTTCGCGGGAGACACCAAATCCCCGCCCCTGACAGCTCTCTAGGCTTAGCCCGAGGAGCGTCAGTAGAAGTGTCATCAATAGAATGCGAGTACTAGTCATTGTGCGTATGTGTATAATTAAGTGATTATATGCACCTCAAAGGTAGTGAATAGGAGGGAATTATATACTACATATTCCTCTGATATAGCCCAGGGTGGAGGCATGAAATCACTAGGGTAGAGAGCAAGCGAGGTGGAGGTGCATACCCTAGCGATAGAGACATCTGTGTCCTGGGTGTAGATTTACCTAGCGTAGAGGTACTATAGAGGAGGGAAAAGTGTACACGTGTGTATACAACAGTGTACCCACGTGTATACAATAGTGTACACGCGTGTACACAACATCGCTCTCGGTATGTCCCTCTTAGCGATCTCTCCTAGGTCTATTTCTCGGGGCTAACGTTTGGTATTCAGAGGTAAGGCTACGGCTTCCTTCGCTATGAGACCAGCCCCCGAGAGGAGCAAAAGCGTGGAGAATCCCGAGGGTGACCGTACGTCGGCTCTGCTGACTTCGCCCTGAGGTATGGGGGGATTCTCGCCCTATATCGTACTTTATCCCCGTTAGCTGTGCTGGCTCGCAGGGAATGTGTCTCGTATGTACACAGAAATAGGTATCTTTGAAAGATATTGGTATGCTCTGTGCAGATAGAGCGACGTTATAGATAGAAATGAGCATCAGAAAGCAACTCATATACATAGGTCTGCTGACCCTCTGCCTCGTCGAGAACTACAGCGTGTGCGGGCAGCAGACAGCTAAGGTCGGTAAGCGAACAGGAATAGATACCCTCAGTCGAGAGGATAAGGCTACCGACTACTTCTACCGAGGGGTTCTTGCCCAGCGAGTGAATCGGATGGACGAGGCCCTAGACCTCCTACAGCAAGCCTATCAGCTTTCGCCTAAGGATCCTATGATAGCCTTTGCCCTTGGAGGTACATATATGGATGCCGAGCGACAGAGCGAGGCCCTGCCTCTACTGGAGCAAGCCTATCGGTCGGATAGCACAGACATAGCCTTTGCCTCCGCGCTCTCCTCTGCCTATATTGCGACCGAGCGTATGGAGGATGCGCTACGAGTGAATAAGCAACTCCTGAGCCTCGATCCCGATGACGTGGATGTGAAGTATCGTCTCGTCCAGCTCTATGCTCGTACGGGCTATATCCCACAGGCCATCCAGCTGTGTACGGAGCTTCAGGCTCGCTTCCGTCCACATCCAGATCCCTATAATAGGCTTACCCAGATCAAGATACAGCTCCACCAGCTCGCTGGCAATAAGAAGGCCATCGAGCAGGAGTATGAGACCCAGGCTTCGCTGTTCTCTGGGAATAGGAAGTACTACTATGACTTGATCCTTTTCCTCATTCAGGATGGACGCTATCAAGAAGTGAATAAGCGACTAGCTGCCGATGTCAAGAAGCAGACGATCCGCCCTGGTGATGCTCGTGCTCTCAGAGTCCACCTACATATTGCCAAGAAGGAGTATGAGCAGGCAGAGCAGGAGCTCGTACAGCTAAGCGAAGATCCCGAGATCAGCGCTGGAGAGAAGTTCGTCCTTTGGTCGCTCCTCTCCAATGAGATAGCGGGTGAGGAGAAGCTCCTCGATGAGCGGTATATGCCCCGTATCAAGCGGCTCCTCACTGTCCATCCCGAGGATCTCTCTATCCTCAGGAGCTATGTACAGCTCCTTCGTTATCGAGATCACCATCAGGAAGCGATAGATGTCCTTCGTCCTCAGACGAAGCTACACCCTTCGACGGCTTGGCTGTGGGATGAGCTCTTTCAGAATGCTGTCGGGCTCTCCCAGGATAGCCTCATCGTGCAGGTCGCTCGAGAGGCTGTTCAGTATGTGCCAGAGGACTGGCGGTATCACATCGCTCTGGCTACTGGAGACTTTGCAGAAGAGCGTTTCTCAGATGCCATCAAGACCCTAGAGCGGGGAGCCAGTGCCATCAATCCTAAGAAGGGGGACGGAGCAGCTCGACTCTATGGTCTGCTCGCAGATCTCTATGCAGAGCGTGGTTCAGCAGCTCAGAGGGTCTTAGCCGACAGTCTCTATCGCCTAGCTATAGAGGCCAATCCTAATGACCCCGACGTGCTGAATAACTATGCCTATCGTCTAGCGAAGGCAGGGAAAGAACTCGAGCTAGCAGAGCAATACGCAGGCCAGGCGGTCAAGCTCAATCCTGACGTAGCTCATATCCTAGACACCTATGCCTACATCCTTCACCTGCGAGGGAATGACAGCCTAGCTAGACTCTATCAGAGAAAGGCTATTGACAAGGCGGGAGACAAGTCTTCAGGGGATATGTATGACCACATGGGAGACATCCTCCTAGCCCTCGGGGATCAGGATGAGGCTCTCCTCTACTTCATCAGTGCTCGGAAGGCCTACGAAGAGCAGGGCGATCTCGAGGAAAAGCAGCAAGTAGATGCTAAGATAGCCCGACTACAGAATCCCAAGGTCAAGGAGACCAAGGTCACAAAGAAGAAGAAAAGATAATGCGATATTCTCTCTATACAGTAGCCCTGCTGGCTACACTCCTATTCTCTGGTTGTGATCTATCTCGTCGTGGTACCAACGCCACTGGAGGTACTGTCGCTGGGGCAGAAGCCTACTCCGAGGCTCGTCTACGCTCCCTGCTCTCCTCGCCCACAGACCTCGCCTCTGGTGAGGGGGCGATGCTACGTGGAGCGATGAATCTACAGGTACAGCTAGGGAAGGAAAGCTTTTCCTCTAAGGTCAATACGACGATCCAAAGGGGACGAGGGGTCTATTGGTCCGTTGTCCCATTCCCCCTTGTCGAGGCTGGCCGTGTATGGTTTACCCCTGAGGGGATCACAGCTGTGGATCGCATCCATGGTCGCTATGCCGAGGCTTCGTATGCCGAGCTCTCCGACTATCTTGGCTTCCCACTGAGTTATCCAGAGGTAGAGGCTTTGCTCATAGGCCGGCCCTTCCTCCCCAAGGCTGCTCAGGAGCGTCGAGCACACGAGCTCCTCTATCGAGCCTATCCAGAGGGAGGGGCAGAGCTCTCGGGACATCTACGTCCGGGTGCGACACAGAGTGCACAGCGATATACTTACCGCTGGGGCTTTGGTCGTACGGGATATGCTGAGGTCTTCGACGTCTGGCATCAGGAGGCTGCTCGTGGGCGTATCTTTGCCCTTCGCTATACAGCACCCTCCTCCTTACTACCCGAGCGTACCGAGCTCTATCTGGGGCAAGATCGAAATGCTGCCCCTCGTCTGGTCATCGACTGGAGCCGAGTCCAGCCCTATGAGGGTACTCCTCCTAACCTCAAGCCTCAGATCAAGCCTAGCTACCAGCGTATCTCCATCTCATCCCTACTACGTGTACTGGCATCCGAGCAATAATCAGAGCCTCATGAGGTCAATCAGCTTATTTACCCTCCTTGTACTTCTCTCGCTGGGACTCTCGCACCCGTACAGCGCACAGGCGCAGAGCAAGTCTCGGACACTACGTAGGCTAGAGCAGGAGCGTCGCCAGCTCCTTAAGAAGATTGAGGCAGGCGACAAGAAGCTCCAGCAGCTACGTGCCACCACTCAGAGCTCCGAGCAGACACTGCGTGCTGTCCAGCAGCAGGTCGCTCAGCGCCGTGAGGTCGTCTCACTCCTCGGGCATGAGGTCAGTGGCTTGCAGGCTCGTATCGATACCCTCTCGGGACATATCGGTCGTCTAAGGCGAGAGGAGGGTGCACTGCTCCTGCGCTACCAAGCGGCTCTCCTTCAGCTCCAGCGTGTAGATACTCATATTGACCCATTGGTCTTCATCCTTTCCTCTTCCACACCGACCCAAGCACGGGAGCGACAGCACTTCCTAAGTAAGTATGTCAAGGCCGTGCAGCAGGCCTCTCGGGCTCTACGAAGTACCCGCTCTGAGATAGAGGTCACTAAGGCCGAGGTCGGGCGCACACACTCCGAGAAGGAGCAGCTCCTAGCCCTGAGAGAGCAAGAGAAGCGTAAGCTCGAGAAGGAAGAGGCTGCACGTGCCACAGAGGTAAAGAGCCTCAAGGGGCAAGAGAAGCAGGTCGCCCAAGATCTTTCTCGCCAGAGGCAGCGTGCCGAGGCTCTCGATAGGCAGATACAGAGACAGGTGGAGGCTGAGATAGTCGCTGCCCAGAGACGATCCGAGGAGCTCCGTAAGAAGCAACTCGCAGCTCGCACTAAGACCAAACCCACCCCTGCTCCAAAGGGACAGAAGGGTTCTGCTCCCACTTCCCCTTCCACCCCCGCGCCGACACCCGAGGAGCCTGCTGACGAACGCCGTGCAGCCTCCCCCGGTGGCTATGCAATGGATGCCAGCGAGCGTGCCCTAGCTTCCTCCTTCTCGCAGAACAAGGGTAAGCTCCCTGCTCCCATCAGAGGCTCTTATTCTCTACTACGTACCTTCGGCGTGCACCGACACAGCGAGCTCTCTCGTGTACAGGTCAGCAGTAGTGGGGTAGACTATGGGGTGCAGGGCGATAGTCGTGCCTATGCTGTATTCGCTGGAGTGGTTAGCCGTGTCTTCGTCGTCCCTGGGTATGGTACGGCGGTGATCTTGAGGCATGGGAACTACCTCACCGTCTATGCTAACCTCGCCGCTCTCTCCGTAGGACAGGGCGCAAAGGTCAAGACGGGACAAGCCCTCGGGACGATAGGTACTGCTCCTGATGGCAGTGGGACACGCCTACTGCACTTCCAGCTGTGGCACGAACGAACCAAGTTAAATCCTCTCTCATGGGTCAAAAGATAATTGCTACCATCGGCTCCTTCGATGGTGTGCATCGTGGGCATGCTATGCTCCTAGGTCAGATGCGAGACCTCGCTCAGTACTATGGCGAAGCAGAGCTACATGTCGTGACCTTTTCCCCTTACCCATCCGACGTCCTTCGCCCTGATCTCAGGATCGAACACTTGGTAGCACCTGAGGAGCGTAATCAGTTGCTCCGTGAGTTAGGTGGAGTCAAGGTGCATGACCTACCTTTTACTGAGACTCTTGCCTCGATGTCCGCAGAAGCCTTTATGGAGGACGTTTTGCTCCGACAGATCGGTGTGACGGATCTTGTCATTGGCTACGACCACCACTTTGGCAAAGGAGCTAGTCTAACTATCGAAGACTATGAACGTCTAGGACAGAGGCTCGGTATCGCTATCCACCGAGGACGAAGCTACCAAGTCGATGGCGAGGTCGTGAGCTCAACACGTATCAGAGAGAGTATCAAGTCGGGTGACGTCGCTCATGTGGCTCTGCTGCTTGGCCGTCGCTACTCCCTAAAGGGAAAAGTCGTGCAGGGACAGCAGCTAGGACGGAAACTTGGCTACCCGACAGCCAATATCGACCTCGGCTATGCCACCCAAGTCCTCCCTCAGGATGGCGTCTACCTTGCTCGAGCTTACCTCCGAGAGGGGGGTAAGGAGGCCGAGTACAAGGCAATGCTCTATATCGGTACACGTCCGAGCATTGATCAGGCGACCATGCTTCGCAGTATCGAGGCTCATCTCTTGGACTTTGATCGGGATATTTATGGAGAGGAGCTGGTACTCCAGCTAGAGAGTTTCTTCCTGCCCGAGCAACGATTTGGGAGCAAGGAGGAGCTGAGGCTAGCTCTCTCCCTCTACGAGGCAAGTGTTCGTATGTACTTCGCACTAGAGGAGCGTCAGGTGAGTGAGGCCACTCAGATCCTTCACGAGGCAGAACTTAGATATGGGGATCGACTTACGCCATCAACGGCGCCGATTTTACTTCGCCTCCACGAGAGTCTCTCCCATGCTCCCCATCGGGAGGCATCCTCGAGCCACTCATCTAATTTTCACTAGGGGCACATTGCAGTGAGCCATATAGCCCTCAGGAGTTCAAACTTATTCTATCTATGAAAATAGAAGGCTTACACGTTGCCATTGTCTATCCTGTCCTTGGACTAGGTGGGCTAGATGTGGTTATTCGTGATACGGGCAAGCTCTTTGCCTCTATGGGTATCCACGTGCATTACTATACTATCGAGTGGCGAGAGGCGGAGTGGCAGCTACCAGCCCCTACGTACTGCTCTCTCTCTTTGCTTCCTGATGGGGCAGAGCTCTGGAATCAGCAGGCTGTAGACTTCGTCCTTCAAGAGCTACGTCTACGTCAAATCTCGGTACTCATTATCCCCAACTATTTCCCTGGCCCTTACCTAGATCTCCTCAGAAGCTCTGGTGTGAAGCTAGTCTTTTGGAGCCATGGGATGCCCCTATGGGAATATCATGACTCTATCGAGGCGCGTCGCTTCGTAGTGAAGAAGAAGCTGAGTCGGCACCTAGAGTGGATCTTCCTACGTGTGCCCTTCAAGCTCTGGACGGGTGCCTATCGACGACCATGGGAGGACTATTACCGACGTGTCATAGAGGGGATGGATCTCTACCTCACGCTTTGCCCTGCGTATGCTCGGGAGCTTGCCGAGCAGCTTTGCTTACCTTCCGAGCAAGCCTCCAAGGTCGTACCCCTAATCAATACCTTGCAGATAGAGCCACAGCCGACGCTGGAGAAGGAGAAGCTCATCGTCTTCGTCGGGCGTCTGAGTTATGCGGACAAGCGGGTGGATCGTGTCATCGACATCTGGGCAAGGGCTCACAAGGCTTTGCCTGATTGGCGTGTCGAGATATACGGCGCAGGCCCAGATGAGCAGCGAGTGAAGGCATACCTAGAGCAGAAGGGACTCCCTCGCATACGTTTCTGTGGCTATACCGCCGAGCCAAGCGAGGTCTACCGAAGAGCCTCTGTACTGCTATTGACCTCGACGCATGAGGGGTGGCCAATGGTCTTGATCGAGGCACAGAACCATGGTGTTGTCCCGATGGCCTTTGCCTGCTCCTCGGGGGTACGTACCATACTTGGTGAGGATAATCGTGCTGGGGTGCTGGTTCGCCCCTTCAGCTTGAGCCAGTATGCCCGTCGTCTAGTTAGGCTCTGTCGTGACACAGACTATAGAGCGAAGCTACAGCAGGGGTGTCTAAGCAAACGCTTGGAGTACAGCCCCGAGCGAAGCCGTGAGGCATGGGCGGAAATCTTCCAGCGTCTCTAGTCTAAATACAATCTGACTGCCGAGGCGGGGAGGTCGAGACTTCCGTCTTTGCTCTTGCCGAACTTTAGTTTGTACAAATCCCCTTTCCCTCCTAGAAGCATACCGCAGTGAGCCATACAGCCCTTAGGATAGCTAACTAAACTGATCAATGGAAATAGAAGGCCTACATGTCGCTAGTGTTCATCCGATCCTCTTCCGTGGAGGGCTGGATGTCATCGTGCATGATACGGGCAAGCTCTTTGCCTCCATGGGGATCCACCTACACTACTATACTGTAGAGTGGCGAGAGGCGGAATGGCAGATACCTGACCCTACGTACTGTTCTCTCTCGCTATTCCCTGAGGGGGCAAAGCTCTGGAATCAGCAGGCAGTAGACTTCCTTATTCAAGAGCTACATCTACATCAGATCTCGGTGCTCCTTATCCCCAACATCTCCCCATTCCCTTACCTAGATGCCCTCAGAAGCACTGGGGTAAAGCTAATCTTTTGGAACCACGGGATGCCCCTCTGGGAATATCGGGCTGCTATTGACGATCGTCGCTTCCTAGTAAAGAAGAATCTTAGTCGGCGCCTAGAGTGGATCTTCCTACGTGTGCCCTTCAAGTATTGGACGGGTGTTTATAAGCGGCAATGGGAGGACTACTACCGACGTGTCATAGAGGGTACGGATCTCTACCTCACACTTTGCCCTGCGTATGCTCGAGAGCTTGCCGAGCGACTGTACTTACCCGCCGAGCAAGCCTCCAAACTCGTTCCCCTAATCAATACGCTACAGGTAGAGCCACATCCAACACTGGAGAAGGAGAAGCTCATCATCTTCGTTGGGCGTCTGAGCTATGCGGACAAGCGGGTGGATCGTGTCATCGACATCTGGGCAAGGGCTCACGAGGCTTTGCCTGATTGGCGTGTGGAGATACACGGCACAGGTCCTGATGAGGAGCGACTGAAGGCATACCTAGAGCAGAAGGGACTCCCTCGTATACGTCTCTGTGGCTATGCTGCTGAGCCAAGCGAGGTCTACCGAAGAGCCTCTGTACTCCTACTGACTTCGACGCATGAGGGATGGGGGATGGTACTTGCCGAGGCACAGAACCATGGTGTTGTGCCGATGGCTTTTGCCTGCTCCTCGGGGGTGCGTGCCGTACTTGGCGAGGATGAGCGTGCTGGGGTGCTGATTCGCCCCTTCAGCTTGAGCCAGTATGCACAGCGGCTGATTAGGCTCTGTCGTGACACAGACTATAGAGCGAAGCTACAGCAGGGGTGTCTAAGCAAACGCTTGGAATACAGCCCCGAGCGAAGCCGTGAGGCATGGGAGGAGATCTTCAAGCGTCTCTAGTCTATATACGATCTGACCACCGAGGCGGGATGTAGAGGCCTTCGCCATGGCACTTGATGGACTTTAGTTCGTACACGATCCTTTCTTTTTCCCGTTGAGAGATTGAGGGGGGAGTCTATGATCTCACGAAGGTACCGAGGAAACCTCTCCAGAGGTACTGAGGGAAACTGCTAAGAGGTACCGAGGGTACTTTCCACGGGGTTCCCCCGATACCTC
This sequence comes from uncultured Porphyromonas sp., assembly GCF_915070105.1. Lineage (GTDB taxonomy): Bacteria > Bacteroidota > Bacteroidia > Bacteroidales > Porphyromonadaceae > Porphyromonas. The sequence goes on along the minus strand of NZ_CAJZFJ010000002.1, from coordinate 48,643 downwards.
GCTTGAGGTCTCTAACTTTGCCCCCACGAGGGGCTTCTTTTTAGCTTGTTTTAGAATGGATACAAAGGGTTTGCACGTAGCGATTGTACACCGCCGGCTTGCGCTGGGGGGAGCAGAGGAAGTCTCTAGGGAGACGAGCCTTATCTTTCGCCAGATGGGTATCTGTACGCACTTCTTTGCCGAGGAGCATCGTGCCGAGGAATGGGTACTGCCCGCTTGCCCCGAGATCAGTCTGACACTCTTCCCAGAGGGGGTAAGGCTTTGGACTCGGGAGAGTGCAGACGTTATCCTCAGAGAGTCCAAGGCACGAGGGATACAAGTCGTGATCATCCCTATAGCACTACCTAATGACCAGCTTGCCTACCTGCGCTCGGCAGGTCTACGGCTCATCTATTGGTGCCATAGCTCGCCACTCTGGGAGCTGATCGACCGTAGGGAGCGTGCGGGCTATAAGCCTCATCACCCCTGGCATAAGAACATCTATAGCCTACTTATACGGCGCACCCGAAGACTCCTTGTCCCCGATCGTGCACGGCTCATCAAGTGGTACCGACATCTGGTGAGCGAGGTAGACTGCTTCATCACCCTCGCACCAGGCTACATCAAGATCTTTGCAGACTCCCTCGGACTAAGTGAGGGGGAGCAGAAGAAGTTTGTCTCTCTACCCAATATGGTGCGCCCCCCAAAGGGCGAGGTAACCCTCCTCGGTCGTCCGAAGAAGATTATCTTCATGGGGCGGCTAAGCTATGCCGACAAGCGGGCTGATCGACTCATCTACATCTGGGAGCAGATACACCGAGAGCTCCCCGAGTGGTCGGTAGAGATCTATGGTCAGGGCAAAGAAGAGAAGTACCTAAGGGCACTGATCGAGGGTAAGCAACTTCCCCGCATAAGCCTCCGAGGCTATGCCCCTGATCCTAGCCTGATTTATCCTCAGTCCTCCGTCCTAGCCATGACCTCTACCTACGAAGGCTGGGGACTCGTACTGACCGAGGCTCAGAGCTACGGAGTCGTACCCATTGCCTTCGGATGCTCCGATGGGGTCAAGGAGATTATAGGCACAGGGGAGCAGTATGGACGTCTCGTTACTCCCTTTGATTTAGACGAATACGCTACGAAGCTACGTGAGCTATGCCTTCGGGAGGAGCTACGCCAAAGCCTTGCTGAGGCCTCTATGCGACGTGTCGAGGAATACTTCCCCGAGCGAAACATACCACGCTGGCAGGGGATCTTTGACCAACTCTGAGTATCTTTACCCTCATGAAGCCCCTAAGTAGCCCTCGCCTGCTCATCGACTTAGAGCGTAGACGTTACCCATACTCTGGTTTGGGCTATTACTGCCGTGCCCTAGAGACGGGGCTACGGGAGGTAGGGGATAGTGGGCTAGAGTACCACTTCTATGCCCCCCGAGGGATCGGAGGGGAGGGGAGGGTAGCCTTCTCGCCGCTTCATGCGTTCTTCAACCCAAGCCCCCGAGGATTTGACCTCATACACTTGACCCATCAGAGACAGCATTACTTCCCACAGCTGTGGGGGAAGCCCTGTCTCGTGACCCTTCATGACCTAAACTTCCTCACCGAGCCTCTTGCCCCGAAGAAGCGGGAGAAGCTCCTGCGCCTAGTAGCCTCTAACCTCCGTCGGGCTACGGGCATCGCCTGCATATCGCACTATGTGAAGGAGGATCTCATGAGGCATAGGGAGCGCTTTGAACTGGCGGAGGATCTGCCAGTGAGGGTGATCCACAACGGGATCTTCCTTCCCGATGAAGCCCGTCTAGCGTCCCTCCCTAAACCTAGACTGATCCCTCGGGCTCCCTATCTACTAGCTCTAGGGGTACTGCATGAGAAGAAGCAACAGCACCTACTCATCCCCATGCTCGCAGCCCTACCCGAGGAGCTACAGCTCGTCCTGATCTATTCGGAGGCCAAAGCCGATTACCTAGAGCGCATTACCTCGCTCGTGGCTCGCTATGGACTACAGGGGCGGGTACACCTGATGAAGGCAGTGGGGGATGAGGAGAAGGCTCAGCTCCTCTACCATTGTCGTGCACTCGTACATCCCTCGATGGCGGAGGGCTTTGGGCTCCCAGTCGTAGAGGCCATGTCCCTCGGCAAGCCTCTCTTCCTTCGCCCGATGACTAGCCTTCCGGAGGTAGGGGGAGCGGAAGCGTATTACTTCCGAGACGTCGAGCCCGAGGCTATGGCAAGCCTTGTCTTAGAGGGACTGGAGCTCCATGAGCGGGAGGCCGAGCGAGGGCAGAGACTTCGTGAGCGTGCCCTTCTCTTTGACTATCGGGCAATGGCTCGGGGGTATCAAGACCTTTACACCACTCTATTAGAGCGAAGATGAAGCTAGCCGTCATCGTACCCGTCTATAGGGTCGAACCTTATCTCCGTCAGTGCATAGAGTCTATCCTAGGGCAGAGCTACCGAGATCTCCGAGTCATACTCGTCGATGATGGCTCGCCTGATGCTTCGGGGGCGATCTGTGAGGAGTATGCCCAGCGAGACGAGCGAGTGATCGTGCTACACAAGGAGAATGGAGGCCAGAGTTCGGCACGCAACCTTGGACTAAAGCACATCGACGGCTGTGACTATGTCACCTTTCTGGATTCGGATGATTGGCTCGAGGGGAATACCTATGAGCGGTGCATTCGTCACCTCGAGGAGCATCCCGAGGTGAGCATTGTAGGCTACGGGTACAATATGGTCTACCCCGATCATGTCCACCCCCTCATCCCATCGCAGGAGACGCTGACAAGGGAGGAGGCTCTGCGCCTCTTCCTCTCTTGCAAATCGCCTATCGTCGGAGCATTGGTATGGAGCCGAGTCTATCGCCTCTCTGCCTTAGTAGGGCTTAGCTTCCCCGAGGGAAGGCTGTGGGAGGATGTGAGCTACACCCTAGAGGTGCTCTGTCAGAGCTTGGGTAACTATGCCCTTCTCCCTATCGCTGGGCTGAACTACCGAGTCCAGAGACCAGGCGCAGCTACCGAGAGTAGACTGCTAGACCAGCGTGACCTCTTCCTTTCCCTAGAGAGTCTCATCGATCGTCGGCGAGAGGATCGGGATTTTCTTACTTATGCCAATACGCTAGAGCTGAGCTATCTTTGGCTTCAGTTCAAGCGTATCACTCGGGAGAGGGTGCTCTTTGATACTCTTAGCTCTGACTACCTAACCTTTCTGAGGAAGGTACAGTCCCGCCCCTATATCAGCGTCTTTAGCTCTCGGTGGGAGCGACTTCGTCATTGCTGGCTTTATCGCCACCCCCTTAGCCTACTTCGCCTAAGGCTCTTGGTGCGGGAGCTTTTTCATCGTCATAAATAGGATTGCTCTTGGTCTCTAACCTTCACCCCACAGATGCCACTCTGGCAGTCATTGTAGCTGTCTACAAGGTCGAGCCCTACCTCAGGGCATGTATTGAGTCGATCTTGACGCAGAGCTACAGGGCTCTTCGGGTTATTTTGGTCGATGACGGCTCCCCAGATAGCTGTGGTGCTATCTGTGAGGAATACGCAGCAGTAGACCCACGGGTGCACGTCATCCACAAGGCGAATGGTGGGCTTAGCGATGCTCGAAATGCAGGGCTAGCACTTGTCGGGGACTGCCCCTACGTGACCTTCGTAGACAGTGATGACTGGTTAGAGGAAGGCATTTATGAGGCTTGTATCTCCGCCCTAGAGCGTCATCCAGAGCTTGACTTAGTCGGCTATGGGCATCGCAGGGTGTCTCCAGAGCAGGTGGAGGAGGTCGTCCCCGAGGCTCGTACCTATAGCCACGAGGAGGCTCTCCTGCATTATGTCTCCATGACTTCGCCGATCGTAGCACCCCCTGTTTGGGCAAAAGTCTATCGCAGAGAGCTCGTAGAGGGCTTGACGTTCTTTAAGGGACATAAGTGGGAGGATGTCCCCTACACCCTTGAGGTTCTTTGGCGAAGTAGAGCCTATGCCCTCCTACCACGTGTGGGGGTGAACTATCGCATCCAGCGTCCAGGAGCCATCACGGATGTGACCATACCTGATCGGGAGACGCTCTTTGAGGATCTGGAGGTGCTTATCCAGCGGTATAACGACACGACCTTCACAGCCCTTGCCAATACCTTGGCAGTGAATTGCCTTTGGCGACACATGAAGCTCCTGGTCAAGTCCCCCGGAGCCTATGCAGAGCATGGGAAGAAGTACCTCAAGATCGCCCAGCGACTAAGCCAGCGTCCCTACCTCAACACCTTCCGTTCACGCTCTAGGTGGTGGAAGTATCGTTTGTTCCATCGGATGCCAAGCACCTTCCTCGGGGTTCAGTCCTTGCTCTATCGCATTTCTCACCACTAGTTCTCCCGACTCTTCCTGTCTCTTACTATCAGAATACAAGCTCTATGTCTATTACATCTCCGTCTAGCCCTCGCCTAGCTGTCATTATCCCTGTCTACAAGGTAGAGCCTTATCTGCGACAGTGCATTGAGTCTGTCCAGCATCAGACCTTTACCTCCTTACGTATCATACTTGTCGATGATGGCTCCCCAGACTCCTGCGGGGAGATCTGTGAGGAGTATGCTCGGGAGGATGATCGTATCCTCGTGCTACACAAGGAGAACGGAGGACTAAGCTCTGCTCGTAATCATGGGCTAGAGTATATCGGGGACTGCCCCTATGTGACCTACCTCGATAGTGATGACTGGCTAGAACTTGATACCTATGAGCGTTGTATTGAAGCCCTAGAGCGTGAGCCTGATCTTGACCTTGTCGGCTTTGGCTTTGAGGAGGTTTATTCTGATAGGATATCAGCACGTGATATACAGAGTCATAGTGGACGCTATACGAGGGCAGAGGTGTTGAATCGATATGTTTCTGGTTTGGACATCTATGTATATCCTGCTGTGTGGCAACGAGTATATAGGCGGGAGGTTATAGAGGGGCTACGCTTCGTGGAGGGGCACAGCATGGAGGATGTGTGCTATACGTTTCAGGTCTTTTGGCGATGCTCTGCCTATCGGATCTTACCCTTTTCGGGGCTTCATTATAGAGTGGAGAGACCCGGGGCGATCACGGAGAAGATTACTCAGAAGAATGGCATAACCCTCTTCGAGGACTTAGAACAGCTCATTAAGGAGGGAAAGCATAATCCCAGTTTTGCTGCCTATGCCAATGCCCTCCTAGTAAACTATATCTGGAACTATTACATGCTCCACCTACACGATGAAGAGGCCTATAACCTCTACACAAAGCTCTACAAGCCCTTCCTCGTGAGAGCACGTAAGCGTCGCTATCTAAACTGCTTTACGAAGTCACGGTACTATCGTCGTCATCTCCTCTTCCTCTACTTCACAGAGCCCTTCATGCGCTATTGGCGACGTAGAGAATATCGTAAGGGCAGAATTAAGAAGCATGGATAACAATAACAACACTAACTCAAACGAACTAATCTCTATGCTACTGCATCATATCACCATCTCGGGTCTTGGCGGTGTCGGGGGCTACTATGGGGCGATGCTCGTCCAGGCTGCCCGCCGAGAGGCTAAGGGGCGTCAGGTCGCCTTCGTCGCCCGTGGCGCACACCTCGAGGCTATTCGCTCTCGTGGGCTGCATGTCCATACTCCAGAGCGTGACTTCACTGTCGAGCCTGACTTCGTGGCGGAAGACCCCCACGAGCTCCCCAAGTCTGACCTCGTGATCCTTGCCACCAAGAGCTACGACCTAGAGGCTAATCTTCGTCAGCTCTTACCCATCATCACCCCAGAGACCATCATCCTTCCCCTGCTCAATGGTGCTGACATCACCGAGCAGGTGAAGCGCATCCTACCTAATAATAGGGTGTGGGATGGCTGTGTCTATATCTCGGGGCGAAAGCCCGAGGCAGGAGAGATCCTACTGGAGGCGGAGCGTGAGATCTTCATCTTCGGTAGCCGTGGGGCTACACGTACCGAGGAGGAACGGGAGCTAGCCGACCTACTTACCTCTGTAGGTGTGAAGGCGATCAACCCAGACGATATAGAGGATCATATCCGCAAGAAGTACCTCATGATCTCTGCCACTGCTACGGGAACCTCCTACTACAACCTCACCGTAGGCGAAGCCCTCGCCCAGCACCCTAGAGGGATGCGTGCGCTTATCGAGGAGCTCTGCCAGCTCTACACTGCCCTAGGGCACGACCTAGGGGAGGATGCGGTAGAGCGAACGATCGAGCGACAGACCTTCATGACCCCTACCAGCACCAGCTCTATGCACGTGGACTTCCTCGCTGGGGGAAGGACGGAGCTGGAGAACCTCACGGGCTACGTCGTGCGTACTGCACATCACCTCGGGATTATCCTGCCCACCTATGATCGTATGTACCGAGCTCTCAGAGACGAACTCTACCCTCCACACAGCCGTGTGTGACGTACTACTACTCTGCTACTTTGACCCAATTAACGCTTCATGATCATGCGAAGAAAGACTACCTCCCTTCTCCTCGTTGCCCTCTGCCTCCTTATGGGATGGGCAGAGCGAGCTACGGCACAGCACTTCGACACCTTCTTCCGAGACAGCACGCTGCGCCTGGACTACATCTTCTCCGGGGACTCTGAGCACACGACCATCTACCCAGAGGAACATCATCTGCTCACGGGTTGGGCAGGTCGCAGGCACCACCTCGATACCCTCGCTCTACGGGGCAACGCTCGTCTCTATGTACGGGACGAAGCCTCGGGGAAGGTTATCTACTGCACGTCCTTCAACTCCCTTTACCAAGAGTGGCGACTGACCGATGAGGCCAAGCGGGTACAGCGTGCCTACGAGAATGTCTTCCTCATCCCTTACCCTAAGGCACCTATCACGGTGACGATGGAGCTAAGCGGTGCGCATGCAGAGGTCATCGCCACACAGGTGCAGCGCATTGATCCTACAGACATCTTGATCCACGACCGTACGAAGGAGCCCGCCCTGCCCCACGAGTACCTCATCAAGTCGGGTACGGCGAAGGACTGCATCGACCTAGCCATCCTTGCCGAAGGCTATACCGAGGCTGAGATGCCACTCTTCCTCAAGGATGCTCGGGCTGCCGTGGATGCCATCTTCTCCTACGAGCCCTTCAAGAGCTATCGGGAGCACTTCAATGTCGTTGCCGTCCGCTCTACATCCAAGGACTCGGGTGTCGCTGTCCCCCGTGAGCACTTCTGGCCCCGCACGCCCTTTAGCTCCCACTTCGACACCTTCTATAGCGAACGCTACCTAACCACCCGCCGGGTCAAGGCCATCAATGATGCTCTCGTGGGAATTCCCTATGAGCACTTAATCATCCTTGTCAATAGTGATGTCTATGGCGGTGGCGGTATCTACAACTCCTACCTCATCAGCTCGACACACCACAAGTACTACCTCCCTGTGATCGTACACGAGTTCGGGCACAGCTTCGGGGGCTTGACCGACGAATACTTCTACGAAGATGATGCGGTAGCGGAGAGTTACTCTAGGGATGTTGAGCCCTGGGAGCAGAACGTCACGAACCTCAAGGACTTCGAGGGTAAGAAGTGGTCACACCTGATCCGCAAGGGTACTCCCGTTCCCACACCTCCTGCTCAAGCCAAGAAGTACCCCGTGGGGCTATACGAAGGTGCAGCCTACAGCAAGAAGGGGATGTATCGCCCGAGCTTCGACTGTCGTATGCGGTCGAATGCCAACCCAGACTTCTGTCCTGCCTGCCATCTCGCCCTCAACAAGCTCATGAACTACTACCTAGACGGCATAAAGAAGGCTAAGAAGTAAGCCCTCTCTCTTTCCCAATTGTCAAAGCCCCGAGGCAGTGCACCCAGTGAAGTGGTGCACTGCCTCGGGGCTTTTGTGTCGTCGCTCACCTGGAGTGCTAAGGCTTCCTGATTGCGTACCCTCGGCTTGGTCGCTTATCCTACTGGATATAAAGGGGAGGTGGGAGTCCCCCGAGTCGCAAGGCTAGCAGATAGAGCATGGGGAGGGTGGAGGAGGGTGGGGGATGTGCCGAGTCTTGAGCAAGAGTATGCAGTTGGGGCGGGTCGGAAGGTGTACTTGGAGTCGAAGGGAATAGAGACCAAGCAAGCCTCTGAACTCGGAGGCCGTGTGGACTGAGGTGGGATCAGAGCAGAGCCAAAAGCGTGGACTAAGGTCGGATGGAATAGGGGGTAGGATGAGGCAGAAACAAGGGGTTAGGGTAGGGGAAAATAAACCGCCTTCAGATCTCGGAGCTAAGTCCCTCTGTATCGGGCATTCAGAGAGGGGTGGAGAGGACATACTGAGAGCGGTGTATCGAACATACCGAGTCCGCCCTAGCGTTCATACTGAGTTCGCCCTAGCGTTCATACTGAGTTCGCCCTAGCGTTCATACCGAGTTCGCATGAGCGTTCTTACCGAGTCCATTTTGGCGTTCATACCGAGTCCTTGGAGGGGTCTTTGTAATGTGCTTGATTCCAGACTTATATGGACGGCTCTTCTGAGGGGGGAGTCGTCCCGCCTTCGCAGGCCTTGGTGGGGATAGCTGGTGTCGGGGGAAGGGGCACATGGGGATGAACTATGGGGGGCTAAGGGTGGGACTAGAGATGGGGTAGGCTGGGGAAGGGTATCCAGCACGAGCTCCGAGGGTATTTCTTATCTTTGCACAGATATACTACACGGTACAATGTGATTTGACTAAAAGAAACAGAAAAAAAGAATGTCTGAGATACATAAGATCAAGGCTGCAGTCGTTGGCTACGGCAATATCGGTCGCTATGCCGTAGAGGCCCTCGAGGCGGCATCCGACTTCGAACTCGTGGGCGTTGTACGCAGAGATGCCACACAGGTGCCTCCTGAGCTTCGCCCCTATCCTGTGGTGAGCTCTATCGGAGAGCTTGGGGAGGTCGATGTAGCCCTGCTCTGTACCCCTACACGACTCGTAGAGCAGACGGCTCTCGGGATCTTGGCTCAGGGGATCCGTACCGTGGATAGCTTCGATATTCATACCGATATACTTGCCCTACGTCGCACTCTCGGGGAGGCTGCCCGTCAGCACGACACCGTCTCGGTGATCGCCTCGGGCTGGGATCCAGGGAGCGACTCGGTCGTGCGTACTCTCATGGAGGCCATCGTGCCCCGTGGGATCACCTATACCAACTTCGGCCCCGGTATGAGCATGGGGCATACAGTAGCCGTCAAGGCGATCGCTGGAGTCAAGCGAGCACTCTCGATGACCATCCCCACAGGTACAGGTATTCACCGCCGAATGGTCTACATCGAGCTGGAGGAGGGATATCAAGCCCCCGAGGTCATCGCTGCTATCAAGGCCGATGACTACTTCGCCCACGACGAGACCCACGTCACTGTCGTGGATGATGTGGATGCCCTCATCGATATGGGGCATGGGGTAGAGATGATCCGTAAGGGAGTCTCGGGCAAGACGCAGAATCAGCTCCTATCCTTCAACATGAAGATCAATAACCCTGCCCTGACGGCACAGATCCTCGTAGCCGTAGCACGAGCCTCTATGCGTCAGCGTCCAGGATGCTATACGATGCAGGAGATCCCTGTGATCGACCTCCTCCCCGGTGATCGGGAGCGGTGGATCGGGAAGCTCTGCTAACCAAATTCAGAATATCATATCATACTAGAGACACATGACACTGGCTGCTATTACGTGGGATGTCGATCCTGTGATCTTCGAGATCTTCGGCAGAGGTATCCGTTGGTATGGGCTCCTCTTTGCCCTAGGGCTGTTGATCCTTGGCCCGATGATCGAGGATCGTATTTGGAAGCGGGAGAAGCTCAACCCTGAGTGGATGAACTCCCTCTTCATCTATGTCGTCCTCGGGACGGTCATCGGAGCACGCCTCGGGCATGTGCTCTTCTATGACCCTGCCTACTATCTGGCGAACCCTGCCAAGATCTTTGCCGTCTGGGAGGGGGGACTGGCTAGCCACGGTGGGACAATAGGTATCATCATCGCCGTATGGATCTATTCCAAGCGGGTCACGAAGAAGTCCATTCTCTGGACACTTGACCGTCTAGCCGTGCCTACAGGGCTGGCTGCTGCGCTCATTCGCCTAGGGAACCTAATGAATAGTGAGATCTTCGGTAAGCCTACCGACCAGCCCTGGGGCTTCATCTTCCCTCGTGCCTCAGAGTTCGCAAGCTATGCTGAGAAGGGGCTGACGATCCCCGCCTGCCATCCGACGCAGATCTATGAGGCGCTGGCATACCTCGTGGTATTCGCTGTCTGTATGTATCTCTACTGGAGAAAGGACGCTGCCCGTCGCTACTCGGGCCTTATCCTCGGTTACTTCCTACTGGGTGTCTTTGGCTTCCGCTACTTCATTGAGAGTATCAAGAATGTACAGGAGCCTTGGGAGATCGATATGGTGCAGCACTATGGGCTGAACATGGGGCAGCTCCTCAGCATTCCCTTCGCTGTGGCTGGGGTGGCACTCATCATCTATGCCTATCTCCATCGGGCTGACGAGAACCTCGTCAAGCAAGAATAAATGAACGTGCATCCTACGCTAGGCTAAGCCTTGGCGCCGCACCAAGTGTAGCATGCCATACATCTATAAATATATACGCACGCTATGTACCAAGTCCCTCAGGTCTGCGACTCCATCTACTACGTAGGTGTGAATGACCGCATGAAGGCTCTCTTTGAGAATATGTGGAGCCTACCCAGTGGTGTCGCCTACAACTCCTATCTGATCGTCGATGAGCATACGACCCTCATCGATACGGTGGATGTCTGCTACTCCGACATCTTCTTCCACAAGCTGGATCTCGTCCTACAGGGCAGGCCTCTTGACTACCTCATCGTGAACCATATGGAGCCCGACCATGGTGGATCTATCGGCCTGCTCCGTAAGCGTTACCCACAGATGAAGATCGTGGGGAACAAGAAGACCTTCGATATGCTCCGTGGCTTCCACGGCATCACCGAGGGACTGCATGAGGTCAAGAGCGGAGATGCTCTGCGTATCGGACGCCACGAGTTCTCCTTCCTCATGGCTCCTATGGTGCACTGGCCCGAGGTGATGTTCACCTACGAGCAGACGAGCAAGGCGCTCTTCACAGCCGATGCCTTCGGGTCATTTGGTGCTCTCAATGGTATCCTCTTCGATACACAGATCACCGACCGCACAGCCTACTTCAGAGAGATGCGCCGCTACTACGCTACGGTGATTGGGAAGTATGGGGGCTTCGTGCAGAAGGCTCTTGCCAATATGCAACGCCAGGGACTAGACGTAGACTTCGTCTGTCCTACACACGGTGTCGTATGGACGAAGGAGGGCTTCGGCGAAGCTCTAGACCTCTATGAGCGTCTCTCGCACTTCACAAGTGAGGAGGGTGTCGTAGTCCTCTACGGCTCGATGTATGGCAATACCGAGCAGCTAGCCGACGTGATCGCCCAGAGCCTCGTCGCCCATGGGGTGAAGCGTGTCGTCTGCCACAATGTGAGCAAGTCCGACCCCTCCGATATCCTCTGCGACATATTCAGCTGTCGTGGGCTCATCATCGGTAGCCCCACTTACTGCGGGGAGCTCTTCTCTCCCATTGAGAACCTCCTACAGCTCATACGCATCCGTGACGTCAAGGATCGTCTCTATGCTGCCTTCGGCTCCTATACCTGGGCACCAGGTGCGGTGAAGCGTCTTGTCCCCTTCGCCGAAGAGATGAAGTGGGAGCTCGTCGGCGAGGCTGTCGAGCTGAAGATGTCAGATCTAGCCTCTGTCCTAGATGCTGGGTGGAGTCTCGGTCAGGCTATGGCTGAGCGGATCAAGGGCTAGCGACCCACATACTAATGTATCTATTAGCAATTCATAATATCAACTAACCTAATGCGTCTTATCATCCAACCAGACTATAGTGGCATCTCGCAGTGGGCTGCTGACTATGTAGTCCGACGTATCAACGAGGCTCAGCCTACAGCCTCTAAGCCCTTCGTCCTCGGTCTGCCTACGGGCTCCTCTCCTCTGGGTATGTATCAGGCTCTTGTCGAGGCTTACCGTGCAGGACGTGTCTCCTTCGAGCACGTCGTCACCTTCAACATGGACGAGTATGTAGGTATCCCTAAGGATCACCCACAGAGCTACCATACGTTCATGTGGACGAACTTCTTCAGCCATATTGATATCAAGGCTGAGAACGTGCATATCCTCAATGGTAATGCACCCGACCTAGAGGCCGAGTGTGCAGCCTATGAGGCCGCTATACAGGCTGTCGGAGGGATAGACCTCTTCCTCGGGGGGATTGGCCCTGATGGGCATATCGCCTTCAACGAACCCGGCTCCTCACTCTCCTCCCGCACTCGTATCAAGACGCTCACGACAGATACGATCATCGCCAATAGCCGCTTCTTCGAGGGGGATGTGAACAAGGTGCCTAAGACCGCTCTCACAGTAGGTGTCGGTACGGTGATGTCCGCTCGCGAGGTACTCGTCCTCGTCAATGGCCATGGTAAGGCTCGTGCCCTACAGCAGGCTGTCGAGGGCTCGGTGAACCAGATGTGGACCATCACTGCCCTGCAGCTCCACCCCAAGGGGATCATCGTCTGCGATGAAGCCTCCTGCATCGACCTAAAGGTCGGTACCTATAGGTACTTCAAGGATATCGAGCGACTCTAGTCCTTCGCATCCATGCTTCCCTAGCTATACTAGGAGCTACCTTATACAGAGGCTACATATCCCCTAGGGATGTGTGGCCTCTGCCTTTCTTCATAGATGATGTGGGCAGAGGGGAATACTCGTCCCCTATGAGCTGGATATGCTTGGCTTGTAGGGGGCTAATGTGTACCTTTGCCCTGCCATTTAGGGGGTATCCCCCCGTACCCTAATGTATCTCCATAGACTGCACTCTGATACGAATATCTGCGGTATGAGACCACTTCTACTCTCCCATTCGGCTCTAGCCCTCCTTTCTGGGGCTACACTTCTCCATGCCCAGCAGGGCAAGCCCGCTCGCCCCAATGTCCTCGTCATCTACGCAGATGACCTCGGCTATGCCGACCTCGGATGCTATGGAGCCAAGAACGTACAGACATCCAATATCGATCGCCTGGCTCGCCAAGGCGTGCGCTTCACCAATGCCTATGCCGCTGCCGCCACGAGCACCCCCTCACGCTATGGGATGCTCACGGGGCAGTATGCCTGGCGTAGGGAGGGGACTGATGTCGCCCCAGGGAACGCTGGGATGATCATTCGCCCCGAGCAGTACACGTTGGCAGACCTCTTCAAGCAGGCTGGCTATGCGACAGCAGCCTTCGGCAAGTGGCACCTAGGTCTAGGGGACAAGACCGGCACACAGGACTGGAATGGGCTCGTCTCTCCTAGTCTCGGTGATCTAGGCTTCGACTACTCCTATATCATGGCTGCAACAGCAGACCGAGTACCCTGTGTCTTCATCGAGAATGGTCGGGTGGCTAACTATGACCCTTCAGCTCCGATCGAGGTCAGCTATCGCAAGCCCTTCGAGGGAGAGCCTACAGGCAAGACGCACCCAGAGCTCCTCTATAACCTTCGCTCAAGCCACGGGCACGATATGGCGATCGTCAATGGTATCGGACGTATCGGCTATATGAAGGGTGGGGGAAAGGCTCTATGGAAGGATGAGAATATCGCCGACTCCATCGCCACACGTGCCATCTCCTTCATTCAGACCCATCGGGCAGAGCACCGAGACCAACCCTTCTTCGTGTATCTAGCTACGAATGATGTGCATGTCCCCCGCTTCCCACACCCTCGCTTCCGAGGTCAGAGCGGTATGGGGCTGCGAGGAGATGCTATCGTACAGCTGGACTGGACGGTGGGCGAGGTGCTCCGTGCCCTAGATAGCCTCGGGATAGCAGACGATACCCTCGTCCTGCTCTCTAGTGATAATGGCGGTGTGATCGATGATGGCTATGATGATCAGGCTGAGGCTCTGCTGAAGGGGCATAATCCCTCGGGGATCTATCGTGGGTATAAGTATAGTGCCTTCGAGGGTGGAACACGCATCCCCGCTATCGTCCGTTGGCCTCGGCGCGTGCGTGGAGCACAGACCTCCTCGGCGCTTGTGAGTCAGACGGACTGGATCGCTTCCTTTGCCGAGCTCCTTGGGGTTAAGCTCCCCGAGGGAGCAGCCCCCGATAGCCGTGTACAGCTAGCGACTTGGTTGGGACGTTCGTCTAAGAGTCGTCCGTGGATCCTCCAGCAGGCAGCCGACAAGACCCTCAGCCTACGTAATGAGCGCTGGAAGTACATCGCCCCCTCATCACATGGCCCGATGATCACATGGGGACCCAAGATCGAGAGTGGTTACCTCCCGACTCCTCAGCTCTACGATATGAAGCGTGATCCGAGGGAACGTGTGAATGTCGCTGACCGCCACCCCGACATCATCCGCTACTTCCAGTCGCTAGAGGCTCGGATACGAGCCGGGCAGGAGTAAGGGAAAGAGTAAGGGTAAGAGAAGGAGTAAGGGAAAGAGAAAGAGTAAGGGTAAGAGCTATCTATCCTTCGACATAGTACGTAGTTGCTTCGTGTGTGCCTTTAGGATAGGCTCTTCTCATAGGTTAAGTAGAGTTCTACCCACGTTTCTAGGCAAGTATAGGGCAGGGATGCTCTAGCCTAATACGACATAATAAATAAGGTAAGGCACACCACCCACAGAGATGATGGGGTGGTGTACCTTACCTTTTACTATATAGCCAGAGTGAGACCTTAGCAGTCTCTGTCCTTAGTCTACCTCGAACTGATCTAGGTAGAGATGTTCCCCATCCCAGACCGCATAGGAATTGTATTGTAGCCAGTCGCCGAGGATGAGCACACGTTTGTCCCCTCGGAGGGCTAGGTCTAGGAGTAGGTGCCGATGCCCAAAGAGGTAGTAGTCGATCTCGGGGTGTCGCTCTGCGTGGTGCTTGGCGAAGAGTACGAGTAGCTCCTTCTCCACCTCGAAGTAGTCGTTGTGGTAGGCATGGGGGATCTTCCCATGGGCACGCCTTGCCATTCCTCGCTTGCGGCTACGTAGGGAGCAGCTAAGGGCAAAGCCTACTGTCCAGCGTGGATGAACAGCAGCATAGAGCATACGAGCAAGGGGGTTGCGGAAGAGCTTGTAGAGGAACTTGTTGGAGAACTTCTGCACACAGTACTCCTTATCCCCATGTGCTAGACGGAAGGTCTTCCCCATGAGCTCTACGGTGAGTGCATCGTGGTGTATGATCGCCCCGACCTCGTGGGTGAGATAGTCTCTGAACCACACATCGTGGTTGCCTGCGAAGAAGTGTATCTCTACCCCCTTATCATGCATCAGAGCGACCTGCCCTAGGAAGCGTACGTGACCCTGAGGAGCTACAGCCTTGTACTCAAACCAGTAGTCGAACATATCCCCTAGGAAATACACCGCCTTAGCCTCGGACTCTATACTCTGTAGCCAGCGCACCAGCCGACACTCTACGGCTCGGGGATCCTTGTGATAGCCCGACCCTAGGTGTGCGTCACTGGTGAAGAAGATCTTTGTACGCTTCATCTCTCCTCTTTACTATAGGAAGCCTAACTCTAGCATAGCCTCCTCACTCATCATATCCCTGTTCCACTCGGGCTCGAAGGTCAGCTGTATATCCACCCCTGTCACACCCTCGACATCCTCCACCTTGAGCCGTACATCCTCTAGGATGAAGTCAGCGGCAGGACAGTTGGGGGCAGTGAGGGTCATCGTGATGGTCACATGCTTATCGTCGGTGAGCTCGACACAATAGATGAGTCCCAGGTCATAGACATTCACTGGGATCTCAGGGTCGTAGACCGTACGTAGGGCGGAGACTATATCTTCCTCTATACGGAGGTATTCGTTTTCGTCTGACATATATTTGTACTATTGATATGTATTTATAGAAACTCTCAAGCGCCCCTAATGGTTGAGCCATATAGCCTTAGGGTGCTATGGGAGGGCAAAGGAATGTGCAGTCCTCAAGGGCAAAGAAACACAAAATCTCGGTAATATTTGTAGTAAATTAGCCATTCTGAGAGACCTTAAGGCTAGGGCTGACGCATGATCTCGCTCGCATGCTCTTGCCTTTGGATCTTCGGGGGTATCATTCGTATCCCAAGGAGCCTTAGCCCATCACTAAAGATCCTAGGCATTATCCCCAAGGAATAGACCTACAAGCGAGCCCTAGAGAGGAGATACTTAGAGCGCACTTGTGTACACGCGTGTATACAGTTGTGTACACGTGGGTATACAGTTGTGTACACACGTGTATACTTATCCCTCCTCGGTAGGAAGTGTTCGCTTGGCATATCTATGCTGAGACATAGATACTTCTATCTTTGGGCGTATGCTCCCCCACGACCTTGCCCTCGCACTATGGTGATTTCATGCGTGAGCCCTGGCTGTATGGGAGGATGGGGGGCTGTGGTCTACGGGTGTTTTCGTATCTTTGACCAGCAGAGCCCCTCGCCTAAGGGGGGCTCTACTGATGTAGATGTATAGTACACCCAAATATAGATTTTGCTTCCTATGAAGAGACTAGTCGCATCGGCCCTCACGCTGGGCTGTGCCCTTAGCCTACCCTTCCTTAGTCTACCCCTCTCGGGCCAGCGCACGGTAGAGCGTCTGGAGAAGCGCATCGCCCAGCTTGAAAAGATGGTTAGTGAATACCTCTCGGGCCAGCGCATGGTAGAGCGTCTGGAGAAGGGATGGCGATTTACCCGAGTAGATGACCCCAAGGCCTCCGCCGAGGGGTACGACGACAGCAAGTGGAGCCGTGTCGTCGTACCCCATGACTGGGCGATCTACGGCCCCTTTAGCTTCGACAACGACAAGCAGCATCTAGCCATCACGCAGGATGGGCAGAAGGAGGCCATGGAGCACGCAGGCCGTACGGGTGGCCTCCCCTTCGTCGGGGTGGGCTGGTACCGCCGTACGCTTTCTATCCCCGAGGATCTTGGGCAGCGTAGGGTCGTCCTACGCTTCGATGGGGCGATGAGCCGTGCTCGTGTGTATGTCAATGGGCACGAGGCGGGCTATTGGCCCTACGGCTACAATAGCTTCCACCTCGATGTCACTCCCTACGTTCGCCCCGGCAAGGATAATACCCTAGCCGTACGACTGGAGAACAAGCACGAGAGCAGTCGCTGGTACCCCGGTGCAGGCCTCTACCGCAATGTCTACATGGTCATCACCGACCCCGTCCATGTGCCTACATGGGGGACACAGATCAAGACACCCGTCGTACGGGAAGACTTCGCCTATGTAGACGTCGAGACAAAGCTCGCTGGGCTGAAGACGCTTGGGAATAAAGTGCTGACGATCAAGACCCATATTCTCACCCCTCTGGGCACAAAGATCGCTAGCAAGAGCGTAGAGACTAAGGCTTCCTTCTGGGCTAAGGACAGCATCCTGCGCTCGGGCTTCGAGGTACGGAGGCCTCTACTCTGGGACATCGGTCATCCCTTCCTATATAAGTATGTCGTGGAGCTTTCGTCTGGTGGCAAGCTCCTAGACCGAGATACGACGACCTTCGGGATACGCTCGATCGAACTGAAGGCTGGCGATGGCTTCTACCTCAACGGACGCAAGATCAAGTTCCAGGGTGCTTGTCTGCACCACGACCTAGGTCCCCTCGGTGCTGCCGTGAACGAAGCTGCTATGCGCCGTCAGATACGTCTGATGCAGGATATGGGTGTCAATGCTATCCGTACCTCTCATAATATGCCTGCCCCTGAGTTCGTCCGTCTATGTGACGAGATGGGGATGCCGCTGATGGCCGAGAGCTTCGACTCCTGGGCTCAGCCCAAGGTGCCCAATGGCTACAACCTAGACTTCAACGAGTGGCATGAGCGTGATCTGGTGAACCTCATCCACCAGTTCCGCAACAGTCCCTCCGTCATCATGTGGAGCATCGGGAACGAAGTCCCCGAGCAGCCCTCTGCCGAGGGTGCTAAGCTCGCCTATCGCCTCCAGCAGATCTGCCACAGAGAGGACCCCACTCGCCCCGTCACCAACGGGATGGATAACCCCAAGGCAGTGCTCAAGACCGGTATGGCAGCTACACTAGATATACCGGGCTTCAACTACCGCCCCTTCCTCTATGATACGGCACATCGTGTCCTCCCACAGGGCTTCCTCCTCGGCTCCGAGACCTGCTCTACGGTCAGCTCACGAGGAGTATACAAGTTCCCCGTCGTGCGTAAGTCCATGGCCAAGTACCCCGACCATCAGTCCTCTAGCTACGACGTCGAGCACTGTGGGTGGAGCAACCTCCCCGAGGACGACTTCATGCGTCAGGAGGATCACAGCTGGAGCATGGGTGAGTTCATCTGGACGGGGATCGACTACCTCGGTGAGCCCACACCCTACTACAGCGACTGGCCCAGCCACTCCTCGCTCTTCGGTGCCGTGGACCTAGCAGGTATCCCTAAGGATCGCTTCTATCTCTATCGTAGCCACTGGAACAAGACTTCGCCCACGCTGCATATCCTACCCCACTGGACTTGGCCTGACCGAGTAGGTGAGGTGACCCCCATCTTCGTCTATACGAGCTACCCCGAGGCGGAGCTCTTCATCAACGGCAAGAGTCAGGGGCGTCAGCGCAAGGATCGCTCGATCACGATCGACGCTACGGAGAATGAAGAGAGCTTCAAGAACTTCACTCGTCAGAAGCGTTACCGCCTGATGTGGATGGACACGAAGTATGAGCCAGGAGAAGTCAAGGTTGTCGCCTACAACGACGCTGGTGAGGTAGCCGAGGAGAAGGTCATCCGCACCGCAGGCAAGCCCCATCACCTCGAGCTCGTAGCCGACCGTACGACACTCACGGCGGACGGACGGGATATAGCCTTCGTGACGGTGCGTGTGGTGGATAAGGAGGGCAACTTGATCCCTGATGATGCTCGCCTCTTGACCTTCCGTGTCACGGGTGCTGCTACCTTCCGTGCAGCTGCCTCGGGTAACCCTGCTTCTCTGGATGCCTTCCACCTGCCTCGTCACCACGCCTTCAGTGGTCAGCTTGTGACCCTCGTTCAGAGCTCCGAGCAGTCGGGCGAGGCTGTTCTCCATGTCTCGGCGAAGGGTCTGCCTACGGCTACTCTGCGCCTTCAGATCAAGTAGCCTCTATAACACTTGCGACCCTCCACCGCCCTCCGCCTACTGCTAGGCAGGGGAGCGATGGAGGGTCTTTCCTATCCCTCCCGCACGATGCCCTACTACACCCCGAGCGAGATTGAGCATATCCTCACCCTCACCCAGCAGTATCAGACGACGAGCCCCGAACGTATCCTCCTCGGCAAGGGGGCGATGAGCCGTGAGGAGCGAACCCTCGTCGCCCTCCAGCTAAGCGCTTGTGTAGCCCTCTCGAGGCGACTACCACGGTGGGCGGAGGTCGGAGCCTTCGTCCCCTCTGCTCTTGCTCTAGAGCAGTGCTCCAGCGAGGAGGCTGCCGAGTATAAGAGACGCTTCGCACGAGAGGATGACCGCCTCCTTGACCTCACCGGAGGAATGGGGGTAGACTTCGCCGCACTTAGGGCCGTGACGGCTCACGGGGTGTATGTGGAGCGTCATGAGGAGCTATCCTCTGCCGCAGCCTATAACCTCCCTCGCCTCCTCCCCACTCAGCCGAGTGAGGTGATCTGTGGGGAGTCGCTAGAGCTCCTCCCAGAGCTCCTCGGGCGTTACCGCCCGAGCCTTATCTACCTAGACCCTGCACGTAGGGAAGGGCACGACCAGCATCGTAGGGTCTATGCCATCGAGGACTGCGAGCCTGACCTTCGGGAACTCCTACCGAGACTACGCTCGCTCTATGCTTCGCTTGGCTGTCCGCTCCCTCGCCTTCTGGTCAAGCTCTCCCCGATGCTGGACATCACCCATACCCTGCAGAGTGTGCCCTGCGTCACCGAGCTACATGTCGTAGCCGTGCGGGGCGAGGTGAAGGAGCTCCTGCTGTCCCTTGACCTAAGCCTAGGCGAGGGCATGCCCGAGGCAGGGACAGTCACCATCACGGCGGCGAACCTCCTAGGCTCGGAGCGACCTACCCAGACCTTCACACAGCCCCGTGCACTAGCTCATGAGGGAGAACTCACGGCGAGCTACGCCACTGAGCTCTCGACCTATCTCTATGAGCCGAATGCTGCCCTCATGAAGTCGGGGCTCTTCAAGACCTTAGCGGAGACTTTCGCTCTGCAGCCCCTCCACCCCAGCACCCATCTCTATACCTCGAGCCATCGGGTCGTGGAGTTCCCCGGGCGAGTATTTGAGGTACGAGCTGTCTATCCCTTTGCCTCCTCCACCCTTCGTCGGCTGGGGCGAGAGCTCGGGGCTGCACAGATTTCGTGTCGCAACTTCCCCCTCTCGCCCGAAGCCCTTCGTGCTAAGCTCGGCATCAAGGATAGCGATGCCCAGACGCTCTTCGCCCTCACACTCTCCCCCTCCCTCCCCCTCATGGTCCTCTGCCACCGCCTGTAGCGAGCGGGGGAATCCCGTTCCTTTGGGGGGCTTATCCTCTTCGTATCTCTTTAGGCTAGGTAGTGGGCTTTGTGCTCACTACCTAGCCTCTTTTTAAGTGGAGGTTGTAGTGTCTGGGCTGACAATATGTCGCAAATAGGGTGGTTTAGGGGGTGCGGAGTCAGTTTTATGTGACTTATTGTCATGTTCTTAGGGCGGCACGGCCTTTGGAAGAGGGTAGGTGTAGATAACGAAATCTACACATAATAGAATAGAATATGAATATAAATAAGTATACAATCAAGTCGCAGGAGGCTCTACAGGCTGCCATCGATCTGGCTCGCAGGAATGGCAACCAGTCCATTGAGCCCGCGCACCTGCTCGGGAGCTTGCTCTCGGCGGGAGATAGCCTGATGGACTTCCTCTTCTCCAAGCTCGCTGTACAGCGTGCCCGAGTAGAGGAAGCCAACAACGTCGCCCTCTCTCACCTGCCCAAGGTCTCCGGTGGGGAACCCTACCTGAGCCAGAGTGCCAACGAGGTACTCAACAAGGCGGAGGATCTTGCCCGTGAGATGCAGGACGAGTACGTAGCCGTCGAGCACATCCTCATGGCGCTTGTCATGGTGGATAGCCCTACGGCTCGTATGCTGAAGTCCGACTTCGGAGTGAATATCTCCGACCTCAAGAAGGCCGTAGAAGAGCTCCACAAGGGCAACCGTGTGACCAGCCAGCATGCCGAGGAGCAGTATAACTCCCTTAGTAAGTATGCGATTAACCTCTGCGAGCGTGCTCGTGAGGGCAAGCTTGACCCGGTCATCGGGCGTGATGATGAGATCCGCCGTGTCTTGCAGATCCTATCCCGTAGGACGAAGAACAACCCAATCCTCATCGGTGAACCCGGTGTGGGGAAGACCGCCATCGCCGAAGGGCTCGCCTATCGTATCGTTCGTGGGGACGTCCCCGAGAACCTTCGCTCCAAGCAGGTCTATTCCCTCGACATGGGTGCCCTCATCGCTGGGGCAAAGTACAAGGGTGAGTTCGAGGAACGTCTGAAGGCCGTCGTCGGCGAAGTCACCAAGAGCGAAGGGGAGATCATCCTCTTCATCGACGAGATCCACACCCTAGTAGGTGCCGGTAAGGGCGAGGGGGCTATGGACGCTGCTAATATCCTCAAGCCTGCACTAGCTCGTGGTGAACTGCGTGCTATCGGTGCTACCACCCTCGACGAGTATCAGAAGTACTTCGAGAAGGATAAGGCTCTGGAGCGACGCTTCCAGATGGTCATGGTCGAGGAGCCCGATGAGGCAAGCAGCATCTCTATCCTTCGTGGACTGAAGGAGAAGTATGAGAACCACCACAAGGTGCGTATCAAGGATGATGCGATCATCGCTGCCGTACGTCTCTCCGACCGGTATATCACCGATCGCTTCCTTCCCGACAAGGCTATTGACCTCATGGATGAGGCTGCTGCCCGTCTGAGGATGCAGATCGACTCCCTCCCTGAGGACCTCGATGAGATCGGGCGAAGAATTACACAGCTTGAGATCGAGCGTGAGGCCATCCGTAGAGAGAACGATGAGGCCAAGCTCGATGAGCTGAACAAGGAGATCGCTTCCCTCAAGGAGCAGGAGGCCACCGACAAGGCCAAGTGGATGCGGGAGCAAGAGCTCATCAATCGTATCCAGCAGGCCAAGATCGATATTGAGCGTCTACGCTTCGAGGCCGAGCGTGCAGAGCAGGTCGGTGACTACGGCAAGGTAGCAGAGATCCGCTACGGCAAGCTCAAGGAGAAGGAGGCAGAGATCGCAGCCACACAGGCCGAGCTCGCCAAAGCGCAGGGTGAGGAAGGAGCGATGATACGTGAGGAAGTCGGGGCAGAGGATATC
This sequence comes from uncultured Porphyromonas sp., assembly GCF_915070105.1. Classification (GTDB taxonomy): domain Bacteria; phylum Bacteroidota; class Bacteroidia; order Bacteroidales; family Porphyromonadaceae; genus Porphyromonas. The sequence continues at coordinate 26,389 of NZ_CAJZFJ010000002.1, read as the reverse complement.
GCCGATATCGTCTCTCGCTGGACGGGCATTCCCGTAGGGAAGATGCTCCAGAGTGAGCGTGAGAAGCTCCTTCACCTGGAGGACGAACTCCATCGCCGTGTCGTCGGTCAGGACCTTGCCATCGAGGCTGTAGCTGACGCTGTCCGTCGCTCACGTGCTGGTCTGCAGGATCCCAAGCGTCCGATAGGCTCCTTCCTCTTCCTCGGTACTACGGGGGTAGGGAAGACGGAGCTCGCCAAGGCCCTGGCCGAGGTGCTCTTCGATGACGAGACGATGCTCACCCGTATCGATATGAGCGAGTATCAGGAGAAGTTCTCCGCCACTCGTCTCATCGGTGCTCCTCCGGGATACGTAGGCTACGATGAAGGAGGACAGCTGACGGAGGCTATCCGTCGCAAGCCCTACTCGGTCGTCCTCTTCGATGAGATCGAGAAGGCACACCCCGATGTCTTCAATGTCCTCCTCCAGGTGCTGGATGACGGCCGTCTGACGGACAATAAGGGTCGGGTGGTGAACTTCAAGAATACGATCATCATCATGACGAGCAATATGGGCTCTGACCTCATACGTGAGCGTTTCGCCAATGTCCCCGAGGGCAAGATGCAGCAGACGATCGATGAGACCCGCGAGCTGGTGCTGGATCTCCTGAAGCGGACGATCCGCCCAGAGTTCCTCAATCGTATCGATGAGACGATCGTCTTCACACCTCTGACCAAGTCCGATATCGAGCGTATCGTCCGTCTACAGCTAGACGCTACCGCCCATGTCTTGGCCTCTACAGGCATAGAACTGCACTACACGGATGCCGCTGTCAGCTGGATAGCAGAGGCTGGGTATGATCCAGAGTTCGGTGCTCGTCCGGTACGTCGTGTGATCCAGCATAGTGTCCTCAATGAGCTCTCGAAGAGCATCCTTTCGGGTTCGGTCGATCGCTCCAGTGTGATCACCCTAGATGCCGAGGACGGCAAGCTACTCTTCCGCTAAGCGCAGCGTAACGAGTATTATTTGTGAGTTGTTAGAAGAGGCGAAGGCTGCATACACAGGGGTGTATGCAGCCTTCGCTGTATTATCTCGCCACCTGCTCGCAGTGGAGGGATTGGGGACTACTTGATGGTATTGCCGTTGGCGTCCTTGCGGGAGAGTGAGGCTGCCTTGATCTCGAAGTCCGTGGTGGAATTGTCGTCATCGACGAACTTCCGTCCGTCCCACCTACGGGTCAGGGCTAGGCCAGAGAATTTGGGGTAGTCGCTGTGCCTAAGCTCAGAGAAGGGGACGTCGGTCACGGCATTGTAACCCTTGTCAAGCTTGCTGGGGCGCATCTGGAAGCGACGCTTGGGGCAGACCGTCATGCAGTCGATCACATTGGCGAAGGGGATCTCGATAGCATAGAAGTCTGCGAAGGCACTGCTCGTGACATTGATGTAGTGGCGGTAGCCCTTCTTTTGCTTGGTCTCCTGGTAGTTGTTCTTGAAGTCCTCGAGCGACCAAGGGAGACGAACGAGGGCGATACCGTTGGCCTGCTGGAGGTACTTCAGCTCGAAGTAGGGGGTCTGACGTCCCTTGGCATCCGGCTCGACGAGGATAGGCTCTAGGTCGGGGACATTGGGGTTGTTCTTAGTTGCTCCGCCGTACTTGATGTTGCTCCACTCGAAGTCTGCCTTGGTGAGGTCGAGCAGGGCATCTAGCCCCTTGTACTCCGTGAGGTCTGGCTCGGCCTCGCCCTCCTCCTTGGCGGCCTCTCGGATACTACGGATGAAGTCCTCCTTGTAGTCGATTGCATACTGCGCTATGGTGATGGACTGCTTGGGCTGTATCGGGTGGTCGTGCCCCGAGCCGGGGAAGTAGGAGATGGAGCTGATGCCGTAGTAGCGATTGACGAAGTTGTCACCCGGGGCGAAGGTGATCGAGATCGTTGGGTCTATAGCGTGGATACAGAGGGCGAGCCCGTCGAGGTACTTCACCTCATTGGTGGGATTGTAGATGATGATGTACTGGTCGTCGCTGACCATTTGGTTGCGAGCAGGGAAGTTGTAGCCCTTGAACTCACGTCGCCAGTAGTGGCCTGAGTAGAAGACCTCCTTGATGATGAGGTGATCGACTTTGCTCTTGGAGGTAGACTGCTTCTTGGGCATGCCGTTGCGTGTACAGCTAGCCGAGAGGGCTATGAGGCAGAGGGCTATGAGTAGCCAAGGTGATCTATAGCGGTTCATTGCTGGATCTATGCTAAAGTCATGAATGGAGGGGGTAGGGGAAGAGGGCTAGAGGAACCAGTTGCCTAGTCCCGAGCCTCCACCTACGCCGTGGGTCTGGAGGTTCTGTGAGGCCTCGAGGGCTTCGGCAGAGGGGAGTCCGATCTCCTGACCTAGGAAGTAGTAGTAGGGGTCGTTAGGGTCGATGGCGGTAGGGTCGGTGTCGAAGCTACTGCAGTAGACCTTGATGGGGAGGTTGAAGCGGAAGACTTCCTTCCACTGAGAGTCCTGACCATAGTCCTTCGCCTCATCGGGTAGGTGTGCCTCGGCACAGATGAACTTACTGATGAACTGGTAGGTAGAGTGCCTGCTGAGGTACTCGTCACGGGGGATAAGCGCCTTCTTGCCCTTAGGACACTTCATGATCCGTACCGATAGGTAGAACTTCGGGAGCAGGTAGGTCGGGCGTGTATACTTCCCGCTCTTGCCCGTCGTGGGGTCTACACGCTGGGTGATCTCCAGAGGCCACTCCCGCTGGTCATCGCTCTCGTCCGCCTCGATATCGAAGTTGAAGTGTCCCTTCAACCCGACACGATCCTGGTCATAGGGAGCGACAGCCCAGTCGGCATCGTGGCGAGTAAGGGGAGGGAGGAGGCGCTGATTGAAGAGCTCACGTGCGCCATCGCCCATAGCGTCATGGATCCAGGTATCGCGGTAGGTGTACTTGAAGACCTTGTCGGAGACATCGGCACGTGCCTTCCACGTGGTCTTGTCGGCAAAGAAAGGTGAGGGGACAGGTGTTGGGTCGATTGTCCCCCCCTTCATCCATTGTCCGTACCTATCGTGCTTGGCACGCCAGGTACCCCGGCAGTCCATAACTTCGTAGGGGGCGCCCTTGTCATCCACATCACTCACGGTGAAGAAGATCTGATACTGGTCGGACTGGTTGAGTATGCGGTCGTTGATGAGGTTGCCTGCCTTGTCGAAGAAGTAGAGGCAGAGCCCCCAGCGCTTCAGTCTTCCACCGATGATGCGGATGTAGTTAGGGCCTTGCTTGCCCTCTCCCTGCTCGAGGTGTGTGACGGTGCTGTTACGTTGGATCTCCACCCGAGGCCAAGGGCCCGAGGTGTTGTGGATGATGGCGAACTGCTCCTGTCTCCAGGGGGCATTCTGATAGACGAAGTTCCCGTGCATCATCCCGTCTCCGTGGGAGTGCCCCTCCTTGAACATCACGAGGCAGGTAGCCCAGTCGCCGAAGGCTCCCCCGGCATCGGGGTTCGAGAGGCCACTGTCTGTTACCTTGACCTTCTTGAGGCTATCGACGTAGTGGTCTGCCCCACTTCGGGGGACGGGTTTGGCTAGGAGTGGGTTCTCGTTGTAGTCTACGTGTACGTCTCCGAAGACGAACTTCTCACACGAGGTGGCAAGGGCGACGAAGGCGGCTAGTAGGGGTACGAGTCTGAGTATCTTATTCATGTTGAGTCGCTGATTGATAGGGGGGTTACATCACCACGGCACTGCGTCTGTAGTGCTGCTGTAGGTAGCCTCTAGGGTTCGAGAGGAGCTGCCAGAGCTGTGCCTTGTCCACCTCGGGGTAGAATCGCTTGACATCTTCGTAGCACTTGTCTATCCCATCCTTAGGACTGGCGATGACACGTACAGGGATGGGGTAGTCGATGTCGAAGCTATCCCAGCCGGGCTGGATCTGATTGAAGTCCCAGAGGTAGCCGTTAGCTTCGTTGTTGGCATTACCATACTTAGCGGGCTTCTCGGTCTCGCCCACGTGCTGCTGTACCTTGTTGAGGATATGGCAGATCTTTACCTGAAGCTGAAAGGCGAGGTTTGCCTTCTTGAACTGTAGGACACCCTTGAAGCCCAGCCTATCCCTAGGTGTACCACTATCGAGACTTCTATTCTGTCGTAGGAAGCCGACGGTCTCGCCGTAGCGTTGGCGTGGGGCATCGGTGTCGGGGTCGATGAAGTCGTCGTTGTACGAGTCGGTGAAGAGCTTCCCCAGCTCCTCCTCTACGGGGTCTGTATCTCGGTACTCGTAGGTGAAGATCTCGGGGGTGATCTTATTGAGGTGCATCATGTCGATGACCTTGTAGAGGCGATAGCTGAGGCCGTCCTTCCACTGTAGGAGCTCGGTAGCCTCGGGTTTGCCGGAGCGTTCGATTGCCTTCCATGCTAGCTCAGTGTCGTAGGCTACTTGGTTGGAGCCAAAGGTGAAGCCATCGGGAGCGAAGATATTGGAGAGCGAATACTTAGAGGCAGGCTCGGGTGCACCATCCTTGAGGCGGAAGGTGTACCGGTCGTAGAACGTGGCGGGAGAGGCTAGTGAGCGTGGGTAGGCGAGCTGTACTCCTCGCTGATGTATGGCCTTGCCGCCCTTGACCTCTTGGTTGAGGGAGGTATTGCCGATGCCGAAGAAGTGCTGGTGCACCAGGAGCGTGGCGTTTGCTTCGTCGGGGATGCTGACACCCTCGCTATTCTTCTTGTAGGGGTAGCCCGAGAACTGGTGGTTGATGAGCATTCCGTTCTGGTCGTAATACTTGAGCTCTAGTCCGTAGTAGATGTCCTCCGAGGCGATGACGTCGAAGTGGTCACGTTCGGTGGTGATGGTCATCTGCCCCTCATCGTCCTTGGCGATATCGATCTCCTGAGTGAGGGGGATCATCTTGGGGTCGCCCACAGTGTGGTAGGTCAGGTAGGTCTCTACCTGCTCGTTCCCGTCGGGGCCTACACCGATCATATCTCCCTTGTGCCCCATGCGCAGTATGATGTGCACGGCATAGATCTGCTCATGCCCCTTGACATCACGCTCGATGGAGGAGGGGGGAGCCTGGACGATCTTCTTGAAGAACTCATCTACTCGGTCTGCGGAGCAGCTACTGAGTAGACTGCCCAGCATCATGGCGGAGAGGACGAGACTGGTATATAAGCGGTTCATAGTGCGTAGCTAGAATTTGATGAGGGTGCGTAGGGATACATTCACCCCACGCTCGTGGGCGTAGTACCTGAATCGGTCGGTGTACTCCTTGTAGAGGTTGTTGAGGATATTCTCCCCTACGATCATGAAGCGTACCTCCCTACGCTGGGGTAGGCGGATGGCAAACTCCGCCGTACCGCCGAGGAGGAAGTACGGGTCGGGAGAGTCAGAGACGAGGTCTTTGTCGGGGTCGAAGCGACGCTGCTTCGTCACGTAGAGTCCCGAGAGCGAGAGGGAGGCATGGTACTTCTCCTTCGCCCCTAAGCTCCGCTCGTAGGTACCCGTGAGTCCGTAGCGATCGGAGGGCATGAAGGGAAGCCAGTCCCCACGAGTGATATTGCGGGCAAACATCCACTCGGCCTTACCTACCACAGTGAGCCCCTTTAGGGGAGTCATCGTAGCCTCTAGGTCACCCCCGTAGAGCTGTACATCATCCTGGTCGTAGATGAACTTAGGGTACTTACCGCTGGGGTGGTTGTGGAAGCGATCCTTACCCGTACCTATGTGGTCATAGATATAGCTATTGATACGCTGATAGAAGAGGCTAGGCTCGATGGAGAACCAAGTGTCTCGGTAGCGCCCCCCGAGGACGGACTTGTAGCCCCGCTCACTCTCTAGCTTGCTATTGCCCACTACCCAGTAGGAGCCATCCTGTAGCCCGATGGCATAGAGCTCATTGATGTCGGGTGGACGCCACGACCAGCCGATATTGGCACGGACATCCCAGTGGTCATTGAGGGTGTAGTGTGCCGCTAGGCTAGAGGTGAAGTTGCTATAGAGCTTGAAGTCGTCGTAGTAGGTGTAGTTGCTGAGGCTCGTGTAGCCATTGACTGACATCACGCGGAAGTCATAGCGCATCCCTAGGGCACACTGCAGACGGTCAAACTGTGCTCGGTGTAGGACATAGCCCCCCATCGTCAGGGCGGCGAAGTTGGGGACGAAGGCAGGCTGCTTCGTACCGGGGTAGTTATAGTTGGTCTGGTAGGTATTGGCCGTACCTACGTCGGTGGACATGTTCCATAGCTTCCACTTGGCATTCCACTGGGCGTCTACCTTGTAGGTCTTGAGGATAAGGTCCTGCATAGGCACCCAGCTCCACTCTACCTTCTTGCGGTTCTCGAACTCCTGTCGGAGGTTCTCTTGGAAGGAAGCCGTGAGGGTGAGCTTGTGGTCATCGTTGATGTTCCACTTGAACTCTCCCTTGAGGGTGAAGTGCTGGGATTGCTGGAAGGGGGGCTTGATGTCGTAGGAGAAGGGATGTAGGGTACTGGGGTCTGGCCGTCCGTACTCAAATCGCTTGATGAGCTGATCGAGGTCGGAGATCTTGCTAGCATAGTAGATACCACTACGCTGGTAGTAGAGGCTGGAGGAGAGGTCTATCTCTATCCGTCGGCTCTTGTAGCCGAGGACACCAGAGAGGCTGATGGTGTTGTAGCCCGTGTTGTTGAGGATATACTCTGCGGTGCGGTAGTCACCGCCCTTGGTGTACATGCCGTGTAGGCGCAGGCCGACATTGCGGTAGCCGAGCTCTAGGCTTCCCGAGCCACTGCCTCCTCGGGCATTGGTGTCGTAGCCGAGGTTGGCTTTGCCGTGCACTTGGAGCTTATCGTTCCCATAGGGCAGGGGTGCTTCGTTGAGCAGGACGACACCCCCCATAGCTCCGAAGCCGTAGCGTACACACTCTGCACCCTTGACGACCTCGACCATGCTTGCCCCCGTGTAGTCGATCTCGGGGGCATGGTCTGCGCCCCAGCTCTGGCTCTCTAGGCGGACACCATTATTCATCAGCAGGATACGACTGCTGTGCATGCCCTGGATCACAGGCTTGGCCACAGTGCTGCCCGAGCTGATGGAGCTGACCCCGGGGATGGTCTCGAGCATCTTGGCTAGCGAGGTGGCACCTCCCTTCTCGAGGGTCTCGGAGCTAATGCGGGCAGTCTGCTGGAGCTTGTTGGTGCGTCGCTGTTGTCCTGAGACGAGGACTTCGCCGAACTGCTTGACATCCTCCTGCATCCGTAGGGTGATGGGCTTGCCTGGAGTGACGGCGATGGTACGTCGGACGGGCTTAAATCCGATATAGGTGATATGCACCTGGATCTCTCGTACGGGTTGCTTGAAGCGTAGGACACACCTCCCAGTCTGGTCGGTGATGTCCGGGCTGAGTGCACCTGTACAGCGTACCACAGCCCCGACGATCGGGTCACGGCTTGAGCCACTGAGTACTATGATGGAGACTCGCCTAGGGTCTGCGGGCTCGGTAGTCTCCTCATGCACGGTGGTCGTGATGGTAGCTGATAGGGGAGAGGCTGGGGTGCTGATCACCCCAACGAGTAGTAGAAGGAACGACCAGAGACGGAGGTGCGTCCGCCGAGGGTATGGTCGCATGCGTAGTATTAACATATTCCCATAGGTTTACTTTGCTGTTCTTTTTTGTTTTCCCTCCGGTAGGTCGATCTGCTGGCTATCGGGTAGAGGGAGGAAGAGGAAGGGGTGCGTATTCGATAATGAAGTACTAGGTGCACACTCGCCAATTCGGGTGCAAAGATCTCACCTTTTTGCGTACGAATAAATACCTAATAGGGAGTATTTTTTCCTTGTTCGCCGTATTTATATACCTACCCATGTGCCTACAGAGGGGAGAGGCCTTTGCCTCGCGCGTACATTATAATATATATAATATAGGGGGCGGGATGACTAGCTTCTCTGAGAGGAGGAATTTGCTCCACAGCTCATCAGGACGGGACGGCCAAGGCACACTTCCCTAGAATACTCTAGCCCTAAGCCCAAGCGTGTCTCTCTGCTCAGGCTCTCCATCAGGGTGCCCACACGTGCATACCTCGAGGATGTGGGGGGAGAGCGGGGTGGGGTGGAGGAGGGGGAGGTGTGTCGATTTTTAGCCCGACTAACATGCTCTGTATCAGTCTTGCCGAGAGGGGCAAAACGCTCTTACCGAGAGCGCAAGTGCGCTCTCGGTAAGAGCGTCCTCGTCACCTTACATAGGTGATGGAAGCGTTCTTTATAGGAGGGCAAGAGCGTTCTCGGTAAGTTCATTTCGAGGGGTGCGAAATGCCCGCTACGAAGGGGGCTATTAGGAGGCTCCGACCAGTCCCACTCTGCCTCCGATGGGGTGTGAGGGATCGGATGAGTGCTATTCAGAGTAGAGCGTGGTGGCTCCCTACAGGATGGGTGAAAGCTCTAAGGGTCATCCTAGGGAGTATGGACGAGCCATGCGAAAGCACTACCTTTGTCCGAAGAACGATTTATTCACCCAAGGAACAGCGATAAGCGAAACGAACATCACGTGCGTATAGATATCCTCACCGTCGTGCCCGAGCTCCTAGAGAGCCCGCTGAAGCACTCCATCATCGGGCGAGCCCAGCGAGAGGGCTTCCTAGAGCTCTATGTACACAATATCCGTGACTACTCCACCAATAAGTGGAGACGTGTCGATGACTACCCCTTCGGTGGAGAGGCGGGTATGGTGCTGCAGGTCGAGCCCATTGATCGAGCGATCAGTGATCTGAGGGCACAGCGTGACTACGATGAGGTGATCTATACCTCACCCGATGGGGAGACCTTCGATCAGGGGATGGCCAATGAGCTAAGCCTTCGGGAGAACCTCATCATCCTCTGCGGTCACTACAAGGGGATCGACCATCGTATCCGAGAGCACCTCATCACTCGTGAGATCTCCGTAGGGGACTACGTCCTGACTGGAGGGGAGCTCCCCGCTGCGATCATGACGGATGCTATCGTGCGCCTGCTCCCTGGGGTGATCGGGGATGCCGAGAGTGCACTCTCCGATACCTTCCAGGATGACCTCCTCGCTCCCCCCATCTATACACGTCCCGCAGAGTACAAGGGGTGGTGTGTGCCGGAGGTGCTCCTGAGCGGTCACGCAGCGAAGATCGAGGAGTGGAAGATGAACGAGGCGGTGGAGCGCACGAAGCGTCTGCGCCCTGATCTCATGGAGCGACATAAGCGGAGATAGCTAAGTATTTCTTACTTTTGCCACGAAGAAGTCTGTTACACAGAGGAAACAAGGAACGAACTGACGAACATAAAATATCCACATATATAAATATCATGGCTTTGAAGTTTATCACAGCAGATGAAGCGGCTGCGCTGGTGCAGCACAATGACAATGTCGGCTTCAGTGGCTTTACGCCCGCCGGCTGTCCGAAGGTCGTCCCAGGAGCTATCGCCCGCAGGGCAGAGGCCGAGCACGCTGCCGGTCGTCCCTTCAAGATCGGGATGTTCACAGGTGCTAGTACGGGTGACCGCCTCGATGGTGCGCTGGCACGTGCCGAGGCAGTGAAGTTCCGCACCCCCTATCAGTCCAACAAGGATATGCGTACGGGGATCAATGCCGCAGCGAACCCTTACTTCGACATGCACCTCTCGATGGTCGCTCAGGAGCTCCGCTATGGCTTCCTCGGCAAGGTAGATGTCGCTATCGTCGAGGCTGCCGATGTGACCGAGGATGGGGAGATCGTCCCTACCTGCGGTGTGGGTATCCTACCTACGATCTGCCGTCTAGCTGACAAGATCATCGTCGAGCTGAACGATAAGCACCCCAAGGAGATCCGAGGGATGCATGACCTAGCTGAGCCCCTCGATCCTCCTCACCGCAGAGATATAGCTATCTACAGCCCTAGCGATCGTGTCGGTGATACGTGCATCAAGGTCGATCCCGCTAAGATCGTAGGCATCGTACGCACGAGCGAGCCCAACGATGATGGTGGCTTCGCACCCCTCGATGAGGTGACGCAGGCTATCGGGAACAACGTCGCCCAGTTCCTCGTCTCCGAGATGGAGGCTGGTCGCCTACCTAAGGAATTCCTACCCCTGCAGAGTGGTGTGGGGAATGTCGCCAATGCCGTGCTCGGTGCTCTCGGTGACAACGATAAGATCCCCGCCTTCAACGTCTACACCGAGGTCATCCAGGATGCTGTGATCGCCCTGATGAAGAAGGGCCGTGTGAAGTTTGCCAGTGGCTGCTCGCTCTCCGTCTCTCGCCCTGTGATCCAGGATATCTATGCTAATCTAGACTTCTTCAAGGATAAGCTCCTCCTGCGTCCACAGGAGTACTCGAATAACCCTGAGATCGTTCGCCGTCTCGGTATCATTACGATCAATACTGCTCTGGAGGCCGACATCTTCGGTAACGTCAACTCCACGCACGTCAATGGTACCCGTATGATGAATGGTATCGGTGGCTCGGGTGACTTCGCACGTAATGGTTACCTCTCGATCTTCACCACTCCCTCGACAGCTAAGGATGGCAAGATCTCTGCCTTCGTGCCCATGGTCTCCCACCTCGACCACAGCGAGCACTCGGTGAAGATCATCATCACGGAGTATGGTATCGCAGACCTTCGTGGTAAGAGCCCACGTCAGAGAGCTGAGGAGATCATCGAGAAGTGTGTCCACCCAGACTACAGACCTCTACTACGTGAATACCTCGAGCTCGGAGTGAAGGGTCAGACTCCTCAGGATCTAGAGTGTTGCTTCGCCTTCCACCAGGAGATCGCCGCCTCGGGCGATATGCGTAACGTGGACTGGAAGAAGTACAAGAAGAGCTAGTCCACCTCCCCACTATATCCATTGCGCCTATCCCCGCTGCCTCGGCAGTAGGGGTAGGTGCAATGCTGATTTAGTCCATCCCCTATCCAAAAATCTTCTATGCCTACAATCTATACCGCATCAACAAATGAATATTATGTCCCACAGCAACGAGCGAGACTTACAGCTCCTGCGTAAGTTCTTCCTATCCCTAGTGACCGAGGGGAGCGCCCTCATCACGAAGCCTATCAACGACCTCTTCCTCCAGATCGACTGTGAGGTAGGGGAGCTGCGTGTCTATGATGATCAAGATGAGCTCATCGCCCATCAGGAGGTCTTCTCTTGGGCAGAGACGGGCTCGAGTGAGGATCCTACCCATGAGGCCATCGAGACGCTGAGGGAGCTCGTGACACGTCTGGAGCAAAAGGGGTTCTGGAGCAAGGAGGTCTTTGCTCGTCCCTTCTCCGTGGAGCTTGTGCGCCCAGATTTCTCCCTCATTGAGGTGCTCCTCTTCCTAGACGAAGACCTCTTCAATCTCTCTAAGCCATTGATGGAGGACCTCGATGAAGAGCTGGGCGTATTCATGGACAGCCTGCTTGGGGAGGAGAAGTAATCGCTGTTTGGCAGGTCTAAAATAAATGCCTATCTTTGCACCGCCTTTTGGGAGAGTATGCAGTTTCTATGCATTAGGAAAGCGCCTTCCCTAGAGGTTACGCCGAAATAGCTCAGTTGGTAGAGCAATTCATTCGTAATGAATAGGTCGCCGGTTCGAGTCCGGCTTTCGGCTCCTATGTGTAATCATTTCATGACTTTATAGAAGAAAGTTTTTTCATAAGAATGACAATCGGTGCGCCAGTCCTCGGGAGAGAGCTGGCGCACAACCTTTATATATAGTTGAGTGGCTAGGGGTATAGTCTAGGTACATTGTCGTATCTTTGTCCACACTTTTTGCCCCGAGGGAGACGTTTACGAGGTGTGAGGTAGGGGCAAGAGAGCGATTAGGGAGCTTAGACGAGATAAGATAGGATAGATGCGCTATTGGCAGGTAAATAAGCATTTCCTGAAGGTGCTTCGGGTGGTGGCATGGATAGCTGCTACCCTATTCCTTTTATTTTATCTCCTCCCACTGGGGCTCTTCCGTATACCAGCTGTGCAGCGTGAGGCTGCAGCACGAGTAGGGAAGTTCCTCACGGAGCTCTTCGATAGCCCCGTGTCACTCCATCAGGTCAAGCTCGTAGGCTGGACAGATGTCGAGGTGCATGGGGTGACAGTCCTCGATACCGTGGGCAGGGAGATGCTCCGAGCCAATCGTCTAGTGGGTAGTATCACACTCTCCGACCTCATCACCGAGGGGGAGGTGCGGATCACCTCGGCACGACTCTTCTCCGCACACCTCTCTCTACACCGTGACTCCGTGACTGGACGGCTCAATGTCCAGCACGTCATCGACCACCTGAGCAAGCCCAAGCGGGACAAGGCTTCCATCCCCGTAGATATCAATAGTATCATCATCCGAGATCTGGGCCTCACGCTCCAGCAGGGGGATACCAAGCTCCTAGAGCTACAGAAGCTCTCTACACGCATCCGACGCCTTCGCTTCTCTCCAAACTACATCGCTGGGGCTGTGGATGAGCTGAGCTTCGGTCTCACCAATGGCTTTACTCTCTCCTCACTCACTGCTCAGGGGGAGCTCCACCATGGTCGCTACCTCACGCTACGTAACGCACAGGCCACACTCCCCAATAGCCAGTTCGCCCTGCCCCTGCTCCGCTTGGATCTAGGAGGGAAGGGGCTAAAGCTCCTCCATGAGGTCGAGCTGGCGGATACCTACCTTGCCCTATCTGACTTTGCTCCTTTCTTCCCACAGCTCGGGGAGCACAAGGAGCGTCTCTATCTACGAGGGCTCTATACAGCTCGGACGATGGAGACTGGTCAAGGCTCCCTCTCTGTCCGCCTACCTGGACTACTGAACCTAGAGGAACAGCTCTCCCTGAGCTGGAACCAGCATGGAGCACTCAGTTCCGTACAGCTTGACACCGAGACCCTCGAGGTGCGGCAGGGGCTGATTGAGCTCGTCAAGCCCTACCTCCCCGCTTCACTCCACTCTGCCCTAGACTATGGGAAGCAGCTAGGTGCTCTCTCCTATCATGGTCACCTAGACTACAAGGTAGCTGGGGCGATCAAGGCACGAGGGACGCTCGGTACCGACCTCGGGAAGTGGCAGCATGACCTAGAGGCACACCTTGTGGATAAGAGCCTGAGGAAGGTACGTGCCGACCTCAGCACGGAGAGCTTCCTCCTTACCCCTCTCCTTGGTGGTAAGGTGCCCCTAGAGCGTCTAGGAGCGACGATCAAGCTTGAGGCTCAGCGCTCGACAGACCGCCTAGAGGACTGGCAGGTTGGGGCAACTATTACCAGCCCCCAGCTGACCTATCAGGGCTACACTTACCGAGACCTTAGTCTGGCGATCCGTCCACTACGTCCCTACCGACATGAGCTACAGCTCTCGGTCAATGACCCGAATGCAAGCCTTAGTGTGCGTGGTGCAGCCTCCTTTGACGGGAAGGTCGTGCGGGATATGGATCTCTCCCTATCTACCGACCTCCATCCCGAGGCTCTTGGGCTAAGCCAGCTCCTCGGGAAGTATAATATCAAGGCTACGGGCTCTGCGAACTTCGATGTGCTCAATATCGACCGTGGGCATGGAATGCTCGTGCTACAGAGCCTAAGCCTCACGACGCCGAAGCAGACCCTAAGTCTGCATGACCTCCAGCTCCAGCTCATCGGTAGCCCAGAGTCGGGACGACTCATACATATCACTTCGCCATACCTTATGGCTCAGCTTAGTGGCCACTATACCGTAGGCCAAATCCTCCCCGACCTCAAGCAAACGCTCCGACACTACCTCCCCTCGCTCCAGGGAGAGGAGGGCATCAAGCATCCTCTCCTAGCTCCTGCACGCTCCTCCTACGAGCTGGATGTGAAGATCAAGAAGGTCCCCGAGGAGTGGGCGGAGTACCTTCGCCTGCCCATACGTCTCGAGCAGGGTGGCTCTCTACGTGCTCTCTATACGGGTGGTAACCACGAGCTGACCCTCTATGCCGAGGCTCCAGACCTTCGCCTAGGGGATCATCACCTCTCGGGGCTCCATGTGACCTTTGCCGACCGTAGGCTTCAGCTCTCCTCGGATGTTCGCCTCGCCAAGGGGACGGAGGTGAAGGATGTCGGTATCTATAGTGACCTCCAGACGGATAGTATCTACACCCGTATCAGCCTAGGTCGTGACCAGCATGGTGTCGCCAATGGCTTCGTAGGCATCGGCACCCGCCTAGAGCGTGTCCCTCTAGCAGGGACAAAGGCTGGGGTGCTTAGGACGACCTTTGACCTCTCGCCCTCCCTCGTACGTATCAATGGCGAGGACTGGACGATTGCTCCTGCACACGTACATCTGCAGCAGGACGAGGTGCACGTCCGAGGGCTTGACCTCTCCAGTGCTGAGCGACGTGTCAGCATCGACGGTGCACTGAGCAACCAACCTAATGAGCATCTCAATGTCGCCCTCAAGAAGATCAACCTCCTCTATATCCTCCAGTCCGCAGGGGTAGGCTTTGATATGCTCGATACGGAGATTACCGGTCGAGCTAAGGCCAGTCTGCGTAATGGTGCTGTGGTCGCTACGGCAGATGTCTCCTCGCCCGCCTTCTTCGTCAAGGGGGTCGATGTGGGGACACTCCGTGCGGGACTGACCTTCGACAGCCGAGATGGTCGGCTCATGATCCGTGGGCATGTTGCCCAGCCTGATGGAGGGATGGCAGATGTGTCGGGCTATATCCGTCCCGCTGGAGGTGCGGGGCTTGACCTAAGCTTTGACGCTACACGTCTGAGGGCTACCTTCGTTGGGCGTTTCATGGATACTCTCTTTGACCGAGTCGATGGGAAGGCCTCTGGGCATGTCCGTCTCTTCGGTGTCTTCGATGAGGGTGTGACGGTCGAGGGGACTGCGGATGTCGAGGAAGGATGCCTAGGGGTACGCCTTCTTGGCACGAGCTACTACTTCGACCATCGTCTGACCTTTACTCCCACCTCGATACAGCTGGATAATATCCCTGTGCGTGATGATGAGGGACACACGGGTATTGCCCATGGGGTGATCCGTCACCGCTTCTTTGACCACTTTGACCTTGATCTCGAGGCTCGGGATATGGTGCAGATGAAGGTACTGCAGACCAAGAGCAAGCAGCGCTTACCCTTCTACGGGACAGCCTATGGCTCAGGCTCGGCTAAGCTCCGTGGCCACCTCCCTCGTCTACTGCTGGAGGTCAATATGCGTAGTGCCGAGGGGACAGACCTTACCCTAGACTTCAACAAGACAGATATCCGCAAGGAAGACCGACTCATCGTCTTCAAGCCCCTTCGCCCCACAGCTCCCCAAGATAGCCTACATGCACCTGCTCCTGCCCCCACTAACGAGGGAGAGACGGAGCTGACGATGCGTATGGCCTTCCGTGTTACACCTGAGGCACGGATAGCCCTTCGCCTAGGCTCTAGCAATATCCCGAACGAGGTGAAGGCTCGCTGCGAAGGCGACCTAACGATCGAAGTCCCTCACACAGGCCCTGTCACGACCTACGGAGGACTTACCCTGAGGGAGGGATCGTATGTCTTCAACTTCGAGCAGCTCACCCGCCGTCGCTTCACCCTCCTAGAGGGCGGACGACTGGACTTCCGTGGCGATCCTATGCAGGCCTCCATAGACCTCAAGGCCATCTACAGCCTCACCGCCAATATTGCCGACCTCGATGCAGGGCTCTCTACCGAGTCCAAGCGTACCCACATGCCGGTGAACTGTACCCTACATCTGAGTGGAGAGATCTCCAAGCCTGATATTCACCTCGGGCTAGAGCTCCCAGGGGCAGAGCCCGAGGTGGATCGCCGTGTGCAGTCCCTCGTCAATACGGAGGATGAGCGCAATAGGCAGGTACTCTATCTGATGACGATCGGTAAGTTCTACACCCCAGAGAATAGGCGTAATACACGTGGGGTGTCTGATGGCTGGGCCTCACTAGCGGCCTCTACGCTCTCCGAGCAACTCACCCACGTACTCGGCAACTTCTCCAAGGATATCCAGTTGGGGACGAATATTCGTACGAGTACTACCGCCTTTGAGGATACGGACATTGAGCTCCTCTTCTCAGGTAGCTGGCTAGGTGACCGCCTTATCATCAACGGCAATGTCGGCTACCACGATAACCCCTTCCTGCAGGGGAAGTACATCGGGGAGTTTGACCTTGAGTATAAGCTCAATCCAGCTGGTACGCTACGTCTGAAGGGATACAACCACTACAACAATATGTACCAGTATCTGCGTCAGTCGCTCACGACACAGGGGCTAGGCTTTATGTTCCAGCGTCGCTTCAACTCCTTTACTGAGCTCTTTGCTCCTGGACGTAACAAGAGAAAAAAGCGTACATTTGCTGAAGAGAATAAAACTCAACCATAATTCATTATACACTTCAATCAATTATGAGCTTCCTCACACAAGACAAGCTAACGATCGTCGGTGCCGCTGGCATGATCGGGTCAAACATGGTGCAGACGGCTGCCATGATGGGTCTAACACCTAACATCTGTCTCTACGATCCCTTCCTATCTGGTCTAGAAGGGGTCGCCGAGGAAATCCGTCACTGTGGCTTCGAGGGTCTCAACCTCACCTTTACCTCCTGCATCAAGGAGGCACTCACCGGTGCTAAGTACGTAGTCTCCTCGGGTGGTGCTCCTCGTAAGGAGGGGATGACACGCGAAGACCTCCTCAAGGGCAACGCCGAGATCGCTGCTCAGCTAGGCAAGGACATCAAGGCCTACTGCCCAGACGTACGTCACGTGGTCATCATCTTCAACCCCGCAGACATCACGGGGCTCGTGACCCTCATCCACTCGGGTCTTCGTCCAGAGCAGGTCACTACGCTCGCTGCACTCGACTCTACTCGTCTGCAGAGCGAGCTAGCTAAGCACTTCGGTGTCGCTCAGAGCGAGGTCGTAGGTGCTCGTACCTACGGTGGCCACGGCGAGGCTATGGCTGTCTTCTCCAGCGGTGCTACGGTAGCTGGGACTCCGCTGACCTCGCTGATCGGTACCGATAAGCTCCCCGAGGACAAGTGGGCAGAGATCAAGGAGCGTGTCACCAAGGGTGGTGCTAACATCATCAAGCTCCGTGGTCGCTCTTCCTTCCAGAGCCCAGCCTATGTCTCCATTGAGATGATCCGTGCTGCTATGGGCGGTGCTCCCTTCCGTTGGCCAGCTGGTTGCTATGTCGCTATCCCAGGGCTTGACCATGTCGTGATGGGGATGGAGACCGTGATCGATAAGGACGGTGTACACTACAGCCACGAGATCAAGGGCAGTGAAGCCGAGAAGGCTGCTCTGAAGAAGAGCTACGAGCACCTAGTGAAGATGCGCGACGAGGTAATCTCGATGGGCGTCATCCCTGCCGTAGCAGACTGGAAGAGCGTCAATCCTAACCTCTAGTCCGAGCGGAGGTCTCAGCCTCCCTCGCTAGTATCCCATCCTGGTAAGGGGGTACATCCTAGCTTCGGCTAGGGTGTACCCCCTTTTATGTATAGAATAGTCTATATTTGCTCCCGTAAGGTCGAGGTGGTGGAGCCTACAGAGGAATCCCTCGTGTATCTCATGGGGACACAAAGGTACGGATCTCTCCCTCTTTGATCCAGTGACAAGAGCAATAATCTCCCTATCTAATCATTCTAGCAATGAAGCGAATACTTTTCCCGCTCCTGCTGTCCCTATCCGCTACTCTTAGCTGGGGACAGACAGCAGACCCGGAGGCCTTCTTCCGAGGCTTCCCCTCCCTAACCAAGAATACCATTACGAACGAAGACTTCGCCTACAGTCAGAGCCGAGACTCGCTCTTCTCCGCCCTGCCTCAGATGCCCTCCGTTCGGAAGATGGCACGACTCCTACAGAGTGATGATGAGCCTAGGATGGCCTACGGACGTCAGTGGAACTATGGGGCATTTAGAGTCTTGCACTTCTCCCTCTCGTGTGAGTTACCTCCGATGTGTACATCGCCCATCAGGCGGATATCAGTCATTGCGGTCTATGATCAGCAGGGTGGGCTCATTGATTATGCGATGATCCCTCCGCAGACGATCATTCAGGGGACACTCTTCCCCTATAGCCTACACCTAACGGCTTACCACCCTCTGGAGCCCAATGTCGGCCGGTACGCTGTACGGCACGAACGCCTCCGTATCACCAAGGAGGGGAAGATACAGCGAGAGAAGCTCCATGACCTAGAGCCTAAGGAAGTATCGCTAACGGGCGATCAGGCTGGGGCGATACAATCACTTTAATACCGCTCTACGATGAACCGCAAGCTTATCCTATCTCTCCTGGCCCTCATCTTCCTAGCACAAGTAGGCGTAAGGGCACAGGGTGTGGACTTCAAGAAGTTCTCAGAAGCCTTCCCCGTGCAGGAGGATC
The DNA here is from genome assembly GCF_915070105.1 of uncultured Porphyromonas sp. Taxonomy (GTDB): domain Bacteria; phylum Bacteroidota; class Bacteroidia; order Bacteroidales; family Porphyromonadaceae; genus Porphyromonas. Next base: position 8,146 of record NZ_CAJZFJ010000002.1, on the reverse strand, counting down.
TACGCATAGATGACAAGACTTTCTTCCACAGCTCTGATCAAGAAGCCTCCTTCGTCTATGTCCCTAATCTCGCTCAGCTCAAGCCTATCCTGAAGAGTCTCCCCTGTGGTGAGTCCCTTCGCTTCTCCTATGGTAGGCGGGTGGTGACGGAGCGATACGTCGTCCTACACTTCTACCTCTCGTGCGACGTACCTAGCCCGGGGACGCTCCCCTACAACAAGGCTGTGCTAGCGACCTTCACCCCCGCAGGCAAACTCATTGACTATACGACCTTCCTGATGCATAGTGACGAGGGGCATACGCTCCTACTGGGGACGCTCGCACCCTATCTCCTAGAGGCTACCCTCTATCAGCCCTCGGACAAGGGGCAGGGGCTGTACTCGGTGTCGCAGGAGCAGATCACGATCCATCCTACCACGGGTCGGATCCAGCGCCGTCCACTTGCCTTGCCCGAGCGCAGTGTCACCCTTCCTAGCGATTGGCCTCCACTCAGCCTTAGCCGTTAGTCCCGTCGCCCCTGTCGCCAGACTCCCCACTGAATTAGAGGGGGTACATCCTAGCTTCGTCTAGGGTGTACCCCCTCTCCTTTTTGGGGGAGGGGGAGGCGCTGAGCTGTGCACCCTTCCTTCAGCTATCATCGTCTCCCCACGGGATGCGCCTATGCCTCTGGTGGGTTTCATTTGTCTCGCAATGCCTATATTTGCTCCAAGGGAAGTGCTCTAGCGTGCTACAGCCCCCAAGGCTCTTTTGCTGGCACACACATTCCTTCGCTATCTGCTGGCCTAGACCTCCCCACGCTCTCTAGCTCTAGCTACGCCGAGTGAGCTAAGCTAACCCACCCGTCCACGGAGCCCGCTCCGCCTCCTCCACGATGGTGCTACCATCAGTGATCCTAGCTATTGCACGACTATCATATTCCTCACTTCTTTAATTTCAAGAATAAGTATGTCAAGATGGGTGAATTCGTCTGGAAGTAGACGCTATACTTGGACTAGGGTAGCCCCAAGGAGGCTATTCTGGTGCTTGTTCCTTATTCCACTGCTCACTGCATGCTGGATGATGCCGACAGAGCCCTATGGTATGGGTACGACGTACTATCTTACTTGCTATCCCATCAACAGTAGTGACCTCTCAGTCTATCCATCTCGCCACTTCTCTCCAAATAGTTTTGGGGGAGAGGTGCCTCATGGTGCGCACTTCTCCAAGGAGGGTTTGAACCTGAAGAGCAATACTAGGACAGGTGTTCTTGTGGAGTTTGACAAAGGTAATCGCCCCAAGCGGGCGGATGGACTCTTCGAGCTAAAGAATGCAGCAGATGAGCCTCGAAGGATATTTGCTGTACAAAAAGGGGGCTCTAAGCATGATGAGCTGAAGTACTCTAGGCAGCTAGAGCAACTCGGGATTACAGCAGAAGAGTTGTTCGGTCGGCTATCTGACAAGCTAAAGGCAGGCGGAGCAGATGCCCTCAATGCCTATTGGGAGGAGGTGCATCGCCTTCGCCCCGATATTGCCTTGCTTATCCCGCCGAAGAGTACCATAGCGCTCCCTTGGCGTTAGCCTCCCCTTTACTCCTAGGGGATATAGGACTCAGTATGTTCGTCCCCGTCACCTATCTAAGGTGACGGGGACGAACGCTATAGGTGCTCTCTAGGGCAGTCAAGGGGTGTGCAGCCTTCGCTCTAGTAGAGCGCTCTACGACGGAGGTGCAGGAGAGGGGGTAATCCAGAGGGCGCAGTGGGGCTTGGGCATGAGAGTACTAGAGGGCTAGGGCGAGACCGTAGAGGAGTATACACTCAAGATAGAAGCATCTCTTCCCTAGGGATAGATTTACCCAGCATATACCTGCTACCTAGGAGGGCAAAGTGTACACGCGTGTATACAGTAGTGTACACGCGTGTACACAAAGGTATACACACGTGTACACTACATCGCTCTAAGTATGTCCTCCGTAGGGCTCTCGTATGTTGGCCTTCCGGGCTAACGCCAGACGCTCCATGTCTGGGTAGCTGCACCTCTACGCTTACTCCCAGCATCCTCCCTGGGGTATATGTCTCGTATGTGATATAGCCAGCACTCTGTCTCCCCATGATCTCGGATGGCTCGGAAGATATGCTTGTCGTCCTAGGGCGATCTGATAGGGTAGGAGGCTTCAGCTGTTTCTTTGTCCGAGCGTTTATCGTATCGCTTGCAGGCGAAATATGCACCGACAGCAGTGATCATTCTAGTCTGTTTTCGGAGGATAATGTTTATCTTTGGGTACTAACTTAAAATGTTGAAGACTATGGGTATCATCGCAACGCTTATCGTTGGAGCCATCGCCGGATGGCTAGGTGGAACTATCTATAAGGGTAGTGGACTAGGACTGATCGGGAATATCATCGTGGGTATTCTTGGTGGTGGTGTTGGCTCTTGGCTTTTACGGCGAGTGTTTAATCTCTCCTTCGGAGAAGGATGGATTGGTTCTATCCTCACTGGAGCTATTGGAGCTATCGTTATTTTGTTCGTGATCAATCTGATATTTGGAAAGAAGAAATAACTAGACTCCTCTCCGAGATGTGTACATCTCGGGAGCACGACGCATAGAAGCCATCAGGGTCATTCTAAAGCATAGGAATGACCCTGATGGCATTTATGCATCATCGCTCTAGGTGTGGAGGGAGGGTATGGATATTTTTTGTATCTTTGTGCGATTTTCCTATGTAGGGTCTGTGGATCAAGTGCGTAGCTAAGGCGACGACACCCTACGGGGCTAACTTTTTAATAGTTATAGATACGTAATGTACGTAATCGTAGACATTCAGGGACAGCAGTTCAACGTAGAGCAGGGCCGTCGCCTGTTTATCCATCACGTTAAGGGCGCTGAGAGTGGCGCTAAGGTAGAGTTTGACAAGGTACTCCTCGTCGATAAGGATGGTGCCGTGACTGTAGGTACGCCTACTGTGGCTGGTGCTAAGGTCGTGTGCGAGATCCTCACTCCTCTCGTTAAGGGCGACAAGGTGCTCGTCTTCCATAAGAAGCGTCGTAAGGGCTACCGCAAACTCAATGGCCACCGCCAGCAGTTCAGCGAAGTCATCGTGAAGGAGGTCATCGCATAACCAGATTGTATCACCGCATTAGTTTAGACAAAGACAATGGCACATAAAAAAGGTGTAGGTAGCTCCAAGAACGGACGCGAATCGGAAAGTAAGCGACTTGGGGTAAAGCTCTTCGGTGGTCAGCACGCTAAGGCTGGGAATATCATCGTCCGCCAGCGTGGTACGCAGCATCACCCAGGTGTAGGGGTCGGTATCGGTAAGGACCATACCCTCTATGCACTGATCGATGGCACGGTCGTCTTCACACGCAAGCGCAACGACCGCTCCTACGTCTCGATCCAGGCAGAGGCCTAAGCGAGACAAGGGAAGTTCGGAGAACGACCACAACGATACCCGTCCCCATCCTGACTCCAGCCCCTAGTGGGCAAGCAGATATGGTGGACTCATCTCAGAGAGGTTGCTTCTAGGGATTTATTCCTTGGAGCGACCTCTCTCCCTATTTATGCTACCCCATACATATCATCTCGTATGCTTACCCTAAAGCAAATAAAAGAACAGACCGAGGACGTCCTGCGTCGGCTACAGAAGAAGCACTTTGAGGCACGTGAATACATCACCGAGGTGCTAAGCCTAGATGAGGTTCGTCGCCATGCACAGCAGGAGCTGGATGCAGCCCTCGCCAAGCAGAATGCCATCGCCAAGGAGATCGGTGCACTCATGAAGCAGGGACTCAAGGAGCAGGCTGAGGCGATCCGTGCACAGGTCGCCGAGCTCAAGAGCCTAAGCAAGGGACTCGAAGAGCGTAAGGCCGAGGCTGAGGCCAAGATCCGTGAGATCCTCCTCCTCATCCCTAACCTCCCCAACGAGATCGTCCCCGAGGGCTCGACAGCCGAGGATAACCTCTGTATCAAGACCGGAGGTGAGGTGCCCACCCTACCTGCCGACGCTGCCCCACACTGGGAGCTAGCTAAGAGCTATGACCTCATCGACTTCGAGCTCGGAGTGAAGATCACAGGTGCGGGCTTCCCCGTCTACAAGGGCTACGGTGCACGACTACAGCGTGCCCTCATCAATTTCTTCCTCGACAATGCCCGTGCAGCAGGCTATCTCGAGGTACAGCCCCCCTATGTGGTCAATGAGGATTCGGGCTACGGCACGGGTCAGCTCCCCGACAAGGAGGGACAGATGTACCACGTCGGCGTCGACAACCTCTACCTCATCCCTACGGCAGAGGTGCCCGTGACCAACCTCTATCGGGATGTGATCCTCGATGAGAAGGATCTCCCCGTACGCAATACTGCTTACTCTGCTTGCTTCCGTCGTGAGGCTGGCTCCTATGGCAAGGACGTGCGTGGGCTCAACCGCCTACACCAGTTCGACAAGGTCGAGATCGTCTGCATCGACAAGCCCGAGCGTAGCTATCAGCGTCTGGACGAGATGATCGCCTACGTGGAGACCCTCGTGACGAAGCTTGAGCTCCCCTGGCGTATCCTTCGCCTCAGCGGGGGGGATATGAGCTTCACCAGCGCACTGACCTACGACTTCGAGGTCTTCTCGGCTGCTCAGGAGCGTTGGCTGGAGGTAAGCTCCGTATCCAACTTCGAGAGCTATCAGGCCAACCGCCTGCGCCTACGCTACCGTGATCAGGAGGGTGTACAGCTAGCTCACACGCTCAACGGTAGCGCCCTGGCTCTACCTCGTATCGTAGCGGCTCTGCTGGAGAATAATCAGACACCCGAAGGGATCCGCATCCCCGAGGCTCTTCGTCCCTACACGGGCTTTGACCTCATCCCTCACCCCTAGCACCAGCTAGGAAGGCGATAGGTCGGGACAAGGACAGATCCCTACCATAACTAGGGCAGGAGTCCACCCCCTAGAATACGACATAGGCGAGGCACGTATCATACGTGCCTCGCCTATGTCGTATTCTGTATGGAGTCCTATCCTAGAAGGGATAACCGATGGCGAGGTGGAAGCCTAGGGCATCACGGAAGCGGGGGATATTATACCACCCCTTGCGAGAGGTCTCGTAGGGGAGGTGTAGTCCCACACCGACGTCGAAGCGTACCACGAGGAAGGAGAGGTCATAGCGCACACCTACTCCCGTCCCTACAGCTATCTGCCGAGCAAAGTCAGCTATGGAGGAGAGCTCGGGGAGCGAGGCTCCGACACGGGAGCTATCCCGACGTAGGAGCCAGACGTTGCCCGCATCGAGGAAGACCGCTCCATAGCAGTCCCCGAAGAGGCGACCACGATACTCCACATTGGCCTCGAGCTTCATCTCGCCGACACGATCCATGAAGGAGTAGGCACTCTCCTGCTGTGTCCTGAAGCGTCCAGGACCGATACTGCGCACCGTGAAGGCTCGTATGCTATTCGCACCGCCAACGAAGAACTGCTCGATATAGGGCGCAGTAGTGACATTACCGAAGGAATAGATCGCCCCAGTGGCGAAGCGTGTGGCGAGGGTCTGGTTGCGGTCGATCCGCCATGAGTAACGTAGGTCAAAGGCTGCCTTGACGAACTGGGCAAAGGGCACCCCAAGCATCGTCTTCGTCTCGGTGTAGCGTCGTCCGAAGGCCGTCATCAGCCCATTCGATAGGTTGCCCGCCTCGCTGACCTCGCCGAAGAGCTGGAAGAAGTGTGGGCTCTCCTCTCGCTGTCGTGTGTAGGTGAAGTAGTAGCCGACCTTAGGGATGAACTGGTTACGAAGGCTGAGCCCAAGGGCAGGATTGTCCACGAGGAGCTTGTCGAAGGCCGCTGTGGTACGGGTCAGCTGGGTGTAGTTCAGACTAAGCGGGGTGATACGGTGCGTCCATCTCGAGGAGGGCTGGAAGCTATAGTCCATCGTGAAGGAGAGCGAGCGTAGGGTATAGAAGCGGGCATGATTGATGGCCTGCATCCCGACCTTGAAGCTCGTGGAGGTCGGGTACTTGTAGTAGCTATTTGTCCACTTCGGGAAGAGGATGAAGGGGAAGGTAATCCCGAGGTCTCCCCCGAGCTGGTAGCTATTGATGGATATGGAGTTCCCCTCTATGGGACTCCGCCCCGTCTGCCACTCATAGGAGCCGTAGACATTCGCCGAGAGACGCTCCCCTCCGCCGAAGAGGTTGCTCCGCTCGATAGAGGCGGAGAGCCCAGGGCCGATGTAGTTATTGGACTTCTTCATGAAGGCAGCCCCGAGGTAAGCATTCCACGGCTTGTCGGGGCGAAGGAGGATCGTGAGGTCCAGCGTCCCGAGGGTATCGGCTGCCTGCATCGTGAACTCGGGATGCGGGGTGTCGCCTACGCTGTCACTCGGGAGTACTGTGATGAGGCTATCGGTGCGGGTGCTGTCGTCCGTCTCTCGCTTGGCGAAGTAGAACTCCACCGAGGAGAAGGCACCGAGGTTGGTCAGCGCACTTAGTGTCCTCTCCTCATCCTTGTGGCGGTAGATCTCTCCTTCCTTCATCCGAATACGTGTCCTGAGGACAGCAGGGCGCACGAGGGTCTTGTCCCGATAGTAGAGCATGATGCTGTCACTCAAGGGGAGGCTATCGTTGGCCATAGTCGTCATCCCCTCGTCCGAGCTCTGGAGGAGGCGTAGCTGTATGCGCCCGATCTTCCACTGTCTCAGAGCATCCATAGGAGCACTCTCTGAGATGACAGTACGTAGGGCTACCCGCTGTGGGGTCTGTAGGGTGTCGGCTTGGTAGCTGATATAGTCAGGCTTGAGGTAGTAGTAGCCGAACTGGCGGAGGTACCTGCTGATGGCCTCACGATCTCGCTCTAGGATCTCCAGGGAGAAGGGGGTACCTGGCTGGAGCTCACTCTCGGTGCCGTGGTTGAAGTAACGCCCCTTCGAGGTATATACCCGAGGGAAGTAGCTCACGGTGTCCAGTAGGTAGAGCGGGCCTAGGGTCATCTGATAGCTGACCCGAGCCTGTAGAGAGTCCGAGGGTAGGGGAAGGATGGTGGAGCGGACACTCGCACTCATATAGCCCTGCTCACGCAGGGTCTGCTGGGCGACCTTGGCTCGTAGGCTGGGGCTGACCTCACGCATCCAGACAGGCTTGGAGGTGAAGCGACGCAGGACATTGGCTAGTAGGGTCTTCTTGTCCGCTAGGCTACTGTATAGGTAGGGGCGCACTAGGGGGAAGGGCCAGCGTAGCGAGCTACTGCCGAAGATAGCACTATTGGGGGCATACTGGAGCTTCTCCTCGGCCTTGGCCACTGCATTGTCCGCATAGCTACCCTTGATGGTATCTGTTACCTTGATGTCCTTGATCCCTATATAGAGCTGGTCATCGGGACCTTGGAAGCGATGTAGAGAGCACCCCGATAGGACGGCTAGTAGGGCGATCAGGCTGAGTAGGGGATAGAGTCTCGCTGGGCGCTGTCTCCCAGATTGCTTGGGACTGGGGTTATTTGCCATCTGACTCTGGGGTGTGACTGAGGTGGGGATGAGGGAGCGCATAGGGCTTGTCATAGGGTTGCGACCACGTGGTGTCACTACTTCTTGGGGATAAGGAGGGTGGCACTGCCAGCGGTGCTTGTGGTGTCTCCGCCGAGACGCCAGGGCTGGGCGATGACCTTCTGAGGAGTGAGCTTGGGCTTCTTCTTGAGGAAGTTGAAGACGTCGAGCAGGCTATTCATCTTGCGCCTGAGGACATACCCTACACCCGTCTCGGAGTATTCACCCTCGAGGATGTTATCGGTCACACGCTTGTGATAGAGACTGAAGTACTGCTCACCCGTCTTGTCCACCTGGTACTGGATGGAGACGTTGTCGAGGAAGTTCTGCCCTTGGTTACCACGGTTGGCTCCGCTCTGTACCTTACCCCCGACGACGATACGGATGCGGTCATTGTAGAAGCGACGACTGAAGCTGTAGGTGTAGTCGGTATGTGCCGATTCGCCAGAGGAGCCATCGTAGTGGTCCATGCCGATGCTGAGGTCAGTGCCCTGTAGGAGCTTGCCTGCGGTCTTGTTGATCTGGGACTGCAGGAGGCTAGAGAGGGCAGAGTTCAGACTTAGGTTGCCTGCACCACCCGAGGTGTTGGAGAGGTACATACCCGTGGCCATGAGGGCGATGGCCTGCTTGCTCTGCTCCTCGGCAGACATGGTGGATA
>NZ_CAJZFJ010000001.1 GCF_915070105.1 uncultured Porphyromonas sp. | reverse complement strand
GTCTTAAAGACCAGGCACGTAAATCCAAATATCCACGTACGTAGATATTAGATCCACGTACGTAGTCCAAACTTATCTGCCACTCGTCCACAACTTTTATTCCTAAGCGGGGGTAACAACCTCATAGAGGTCGGCGTGATGACCCATATAGGTTCACCCAGTGACCAATATAGGTTGCCGTCGCCTTCCCATAGAGAGTCAACTCAGATGTGGCGAGGTGTGACGCTTGCGCTTATAAGAGGTGCTTGTGGAGCTCCGCCTCTCCGCCCTCCTTCTTCGCCTGCGAGAGTGTTGGCTCTTGGGGGAAGAGGTGGCGTGTATAACTATCAGTACATCAGCTGGAGTATGCTGTGCTGGGGGACTTGACCGTCTTCCTTTAGCTGGAGATTTGCGCGTGTGGAAGGGGGATGGCGGAGGAGGATGCAGCCCTCTTTCGCTCCCTTCCCCGTACGATACTACGGCGGGGAAACGTAACGTGAAGGTGCTAAGTGGCGGATATTACGGAAAAATCGGCTATTTTTGTGGGCGTATTGTGCCTAGACATAAAGAATTCAAGATATAACAACTAAGTAACAAACACGATGCAAAACAAAGGATTTGTGACTTTCATCACAGCGAGCTTGGCTTTGATCTGTGCGTTTTACCTGTCCTTCTCGCTCATTACTAACCACTACGATGGTAAGGCGGAGAAGATGGGCGAAGTCGCAGGGAAGGCTTATCTCGACTCCATGGCTAACGAGAAGGTCTATCTAGGCTACACGCTCAAGGAAGCACGTCGCCAGCAGATCGGTCTCGGTCTCGACCTAAAGGGCGGGATGAATGTAGTCCTCAAGCTCAATGCTGGTGACCTAGTCAAGAATTTAGCCAACAACTCTGAAGACCCTAACTTCAAGAAGGCGATAGATGCTGCCTCGAAGAGCACCTCGCAGAGCAACTACATCGACCAGTTCGTCGCCGAGTACAAGAAGTTAGTGCCTAATGCTAACCTAGCTGTGCTCTTCGGTGCTGGTGACCTGCGTGATCAGATCAACCCTTCGACCTCGGAGGCTAAGGTCATCGAGCTCCTCAAGGAGAAGTACAACAGTGCAGTTGAGGCTTCGTTCAACGTCCTGCGTACACGTATCGACCGCTTCGGTGTCGTAGCTCCTAACCTACAGCGCCTAGAGGGTCAGGGACGTATCCTCGTAGAGCTCCCTGGTGTCAAGGATCCTGAGCGCGTACGTGAGCTTCTACAGCGTAGTGCCAACCTCCAGTTCTGGCGCACCTATCGCTACGAAGAGGTGGCTAACGATCTCCAGGGACTCAGCGCTCGTCTACTCGCACTCTCTGCTCCCGAGGCCCAGCCCATCCCCATCTCTGAACAGCCACTACAAGACAGCCTCGCTGCCGTAGAGACACAAGAGCCAGCCCCTGTGGCTAAGGCTCCCGTAGCTGTACGTGACACGCTGAGCAACTACCTCATGCTCGGTGGTCGTGGAGGTGCAACGGTAGCTATCGCCCGTGATAGAGATCGTAATCGTATCGATTCTCTCCTATCCATCGCCTACGAGTATCAGCTCCTGCCCGAAGACCTTATGCTCCTCTGGGGTGCAAAGGCCATCGAAGATCCACAGACACGTAAGGTCACCGACCTCTACGAGCTCTATGCTATCCGCACCAATCGCTCTGGCAAGCCCGACCTCTCTGGGGACGTCGTCACCACGGCGAGAGCAGACGTCGATAATCACGGTCTAGGCGGTGCCCAGACTCAGGTCTCGATGTCCATGAACCAGGAGGGCTCACAGATCTGGGCTCGCCTAACAAAGGAGAATACCAACCGCTCTATCGCCATCGTCCTCGATGGTGTCGTATACTCCGCTCCAAACGTCAATGGAGAGATCACGGGCGGAAACTCCTCGATCTCGGGGAACTTCACCATCGAAGAGGCTACCGACCTCGCCAACGTGCTTAACTCCGGTAAGATGGAGACCAGCATCGTCATCGAGCAGGAGAACGTCGTAGGGCCTACCCTCGGGAAGGCTTCGATCCAGTCTGGGATCATCTCCTTCGCTATCGCACTCGTACTGCTGATGATCTATATGTGTCTGGCCTATGGCTTCATCCCTGGTATGATCGCCAACCTCGCACTCGTCATCAACAGCTTCTTCACGCTAGGTATCCTAGCTTCCTTCAATGCCGTACTAACCCTATCGGGTATCGCTGGTCTTGTGCTCACCCTAGGTATGGCAGTGGATGCTAACGTACTTATCAATGAGCGTATCAAGGAAGAGCTGCGCAACGGTAAGGGCATGACCCGTGCCATCGCTGATGGGTATGGCAATGCCTTCAGCGCCATCTTCGACTCTAACCTCACTACGATCATCACTGGGGTAGTACTCTTCTACTTCGGTACAGGTCCTATCAGAGGATTTGCTACGACGCTTATCATCGGTCTGATCTCCTCCTTCATCACGGCGGTCTTCCTTACCCGTATGATCTTCGAGGCACTTGACAAGCGTCATAAGCTAGACAAGGTCACCTACACTACGGTCATGACCAAGAACCTCCTGGTGAATCCTACCTACAGCTTCCTCAGCGCACGCCTCAAGGGCTATGCCCTCCCAGTCCTCATCGTCGTGGCTGGTCTCATAGGCTACTTCACGGTAGGTCTCAACCAAGGTATCGAGTTCTCTGGTGGTCGTAACTACATCGTCAAGTTTGACCAGAAGGTAGACAACCAGCAGGTCCGTGAGAAGCTCGCTCCCGAGCTCGATGGCAAGCTCGTGCTCACAGCCATCGGGACAGAGGGTGACCAGGTACGTATCTCGACCAACTACCTCATCGAAGACTCTGGTGAAGACGTCGAGCACAAGATCGTAGAAAAGCTCTACAAGGGACTCGGTAGCTTCTACAAGAGCCAGCCCTCTCAGACAGACTTCGCTGATCAGTACATCGTGAGCTCTCAGAAGGTGAGTGCAAGCATGTCGAGCGACATCACCCGTCAGGCTCTTATCGCCGTAGGTCTGTCACTGCTCTTCATGGCTATCTACATCCTCATCCGCTTCCGTAACGTAGCCTTCTCCATCGGTGCCTTCGCCTCCGTCACGATGACGACCCTGATGATTATCGCTGTCTACGTGCTGCTGTGGAAGGTGATGCCCTTCACCATGGAGGTAGACCAGAACTTCATCGCTGCCCTACTAGCTATCATTGGGTATGCCATCAATGACGTCGTGATCGTCTTTGACCGTATCCGTGAGGAGGTGAACAATCATCCACAGGCTGACCGTTTCGAGGTCGTCAACGGCGCTCTGAACTCTACCCTATCCCGTACGCTGAACACCTCGTTCACAACCTTCCTCGTGATGGCTATCGTATTCATGTTCGGCGGTGCTTCGATGCGTAGCTTCACCTTCGCTATCCTGCTCGGTGTCGTCTTCGGCACATACTGCACGCTCTTCGTAGCTACTCCTATTGCTTACGAAGTAGCTAAGCGCCGCAGAGCTCGCTCAGCTAAGGCAGCGAAGTAATCCACCTAGCTGATCCTCCTTCACTAGGAGTGGTCACACAACGACAGAGGGCTGCTCCCCGATAGGCATCGTGCCTAGGGGAGCAGCCCTCGACTATTGTAGGGAGTACCATGAGCGACTCACTGTAAGGGGACATAAGGCCGTGGAGAGGCTCCTAGGACGCCTCTAGGTGGAGAATAAATAATAGGCCGCTGTAAAGACCTAGTAAAGTGTTACCTTTGCAGATACGATATACAACATAAGTGATTTGAAGCAAGCAATGGAGCATCCACTGTCTATCTATAATACCCTACATCGCAGAAAGGAGCAATTCACACCTAACCATCCCCCCCATGTCGGGCTCTACGTCTGTGGCCCTACGGTCTATGGGGATGCTCACCTAGGACATGCTCGCCCTGCTATTACCTTCGATATACTCTTCCGATACCTCCAGCACTTGGGCTATAAGGTGCGCTATGTACGTAACATCACCGACGTGGGACACCTAGAGCACGACGCTGATGAGGGTGAGGACAAGATCGCTAAGAAGGCTAGGCTCGAGCAACTAGAGCCCATGGAGGTCGTGCAGTACTACCTGACACGCTACCACCATACGATGGATCGCCTGGGTGTACTGCCCCCAAGTATTGAGCCCATGGCCTCGGGACATATCATCGAGCAGATCCAGCTCACACAGCAGATCCTAGATGCAGGCTTCGCCTATGTCAGCGAAGGCTCGGTGTACTTCGATGTAGAGAAGTATAATAGGAGCTACAACTATGGAGAGCTTAGCGGGCGACGTATCGAGGATATGCAGAGCAATACCCGTGCTCTAGATGGACAGGATGAGAAGCGGAACCCACTTGACTTTGCTCTCTGGAAGAAGGCACAGCCAGAGCACATCATGCGCTGGCCTAGCCCATGGAGCGAAGGCTTCCCCGGCTGGCACGCTGAGTGTACGGCTATGGGGCGCAAGTACCTAGGGGAGCAGTTCGACATCCATGGAGGAGGGATGGATCTAGTCTTCCCACACCATGAGTGCGAGATCGCTCAGGCTAGAGCCTCCCAGCAAGGCGAAGCTATGGTACGCTACTGGATGCACAACAATATGATCACCATCGGGGGACAGAAGATGGGTAAGTCCCTGGGGAACTTCATCACCCTTGATCAGTTCTTCACAGGCGATCATCCCCTACTCTCTCAGGCTTACAGCCCGATGACCATACGCTTCTTCATCCTAAGTGCTCACTATCGCGGGACGGTAGACTTCAGCAATGAGGCTCTACAGGCAGCAGAGAAGGGGCTCACACGTCTGATGGATGCAGCGAGCCTCCTCGACACGCTGAGACCGACCGATAGCTCCAGCGTCTCCATCACGGGACTAGCAGAGCGTTGCCATACAGCACTCTGTGATGACCTGAATACACCGATCGTCATCGCTGAGCTCTTCGAGGCAGCACGAGCCATCAATGCCGTGCACAATGCCCAAGCCACCATCACCGAGACAGAACTAGAGGAGCTGAAGGTGGTCTATCGTCTCTTCCTCTTCGACCTACTCGGTCTACGTGATGAGCGTATGGGGGACAGTGCTTCACATGAGGCCTTCGCAGGTGCTGTAGACCTACTGCTTGCGGTGCGCTCCGAGGCCAAGGGGAAGAAGGACTGGGCTACCTCAGACCACATACGCAAGGAGCTGGAGGCTCTAGGCTTCACCATCAAGGATACCAAGGAGGGGACCGAGTGGTCTCTATAGCCATTCGATAGTCTATGCGTTATAGCTTCATCATCCCGGTCTACAACCGCCCCGAGGAACTGCAGGAGCTCCTCGAGAGCATCATGCGTCAGAGCCTAGGGGACTACGAGGTCATCGTAGTAGAGGATGGGTCTACCCGCACCTCTGAGGAGGTCATCCAGCGCTTTATCCCGCAGATCTATTCCCTCTACTATTATCAGATACCTAATGGTGGCCCCTCTCGTGCACGAAACATCGGAGCGAACTATGCCAAGGGCGACTACATCATCATCCTGGACTCAGACGTCGTCCTACCAGAGGGTTACCTACTGGCTGTAGATAAGGCTTTGTCGCATGGCGATATTGATGCCTTCGGAGGACCCGACACAGCCTCCGAGGACTTCACTCCGATACAGAAGGCTATCAACTATGCCATGACCTCAACCCTCACCACAGGGGGAATCAGAGGAGGGAGTGCAGATGCGATGGAGCAGTTCAAGCCTAGGAGCTTCAACCTCGGGTGTCGTAGAGCACTCTTCCTACAGCTAGGGGGCTTTGATGTCGGGATGCGCTTCGGCGAAGACATCGACTTTAGCCTACGCCTACAGGAGGCTGGTGCACGCACAGTACTCATACCTGAGGCCTATGTCTACCACAAGCGCAGGGTAGACCTACGTCGCTTCTTCAAGCAGGTGCATAACTCCGGCATCGCACGTATTCACCTGGAGACTCGCCACCCAGGCAGTACTCGTCTTGTACACTGCCTCCCAGCTCTCTTCACCATCCTCTCCGCTCTTGTGATCGCAGCATGGGTGAGCACGAGGCTATTCCTACGCTTGCGGTGTATTTCATGTGTATTTCATTCCTCAGCTCTACTCTCATTCGTTTACTCCATCGCCATCCTATCGGGTATCGGGATGGCACTGCTCGCCTTGCTCGCCCTACTCTTCTTCATTGACGCTTATCAGAAGACCAAGGATACCGAGGTGGCACTATGGGCCGTCCCCGCATGCTTCATCCAGCTCTGGGGTTATGGCTCGGGATTTGTGAGAGCGTGGTGGGGGAAGCACATCCTGCGCAGGAGAGAGTTTACCGCTTTTCGAAACAACTTCTATGACTAGTAGACACATCCTTCCTTTAGTTGTCATCTTGGGGCTGATGATCACGGCTTGTCGTCCTAGGATGCAATCGATTAGCTCAGGTCAGGTACAGGTACCGCAGCACATCACCTCCCTGACTGACCAGCTGGACTACATCATCGGTCACTACTGGGATCATGAGCTCCCTGCAGATGCCAAGCCCGATGCCATCGAGTACAGAATCTATGACTTCTGTGGCTTCATCTCGGGTCTTGACACAGCACGTGTCAGCCCTGCCCTCGTACGCTCGCTAGAGCAGTGCACTGATGAGCAGCTCCCCACGATGCTACGCGTGTACAAGGCTATACTATCTGACCGCTCCTCGCCCCTGTATGACGATATGAGCTATCAGATCGTCCTCTCTTGGCTCTCTTACTCCAGTAGAGTAGACTCTGCCCAGCGGGTAGAGGCTCAGCTTGACCTAGCCCGTCGTAATATCAAGAAGAAGGGCTTCACCCGCTAGCCGACCCTCTAATGCGAAGTAAGCGACTACTAGCTGAGCTCCTGGACTACCTTGAGCTCTTCGAGGAGGCCTTCCCTTTGGAGCAAGAGCTTAGCCTACAGAGCTTCATTGCCTTCACGAGTAGTCTCCTACACGATCGTCCTACCCCACAGGCCTCTACCTTCGCTCTATCCCATGAGGTGTCGATCGCTCGGCACCTAAGTCTCCTACAGAGATTCTCTAGGAGCTACACCAAGCGAGCCCTAGCTGTATCCCAGCTCCTACAGAGCGAGGAGGAGTATTCCTACCTCGTTAGCCTAATGGGAGGACCACTATCCAAGACCGCTCTCAATACCCTCAATGCGATCGAGAAGACCACCGGAGCAGAAGTCATACGACGACTAGCGACGAAAGGTCTTGTCGAGGAGACACCCGACGAACGTGATCGTAGGAGCATACTGGTCTCCATCACACCCCTTGGGCGTGCAGAGCTCGCCAAGGTCTTGCCAGAGCTACGTATCGCCGCGGCTCTAGTCTCTCAGCCCCTAGAGCAGGAGCAGCGCACCATCCTAGACCTCCTCCTCGTCCATCTCTGCCACACACATGCCCAGCTAGCCTCAAGCAAGGGGGATAGTAGCCTCTCAGACCTAATGGCACAGCTCTCGGATAAGCGAGAGGACTAACTCCTCTTCCACGAGAGGAAAAGACGTAGCAGTCGGTTTCTACCAAGCCTTACCATTCCTCTTTTTCGTTGCCATATCTACGTATCCCTAATACCTATCAAAGGGTATTGGGGGTAGGTAGTTTTGACAATTGTACTAAAGCCAAGGAAATTTACTACATTTGCACTCGCATTCCCGATGAGGGTCTTGCTAGGATGCATGAGGTAACACACTACGAACACACACTCCCCACAGCTCCTATTTTCTTTGCCACAGCTCCCATTTGGTAGCTTTTCATGTTATTAGTTCTCTCCACCTAGAGAGGATTGTACCGATGTGATGTAGCCGCAAATGAGGGGAATACCATACTTCCCCATATCTTTGCTGCCACTCACTATTTAGGAATCTTCCATCGAGCATTGCGATATCGCACTCGTTCAGCATACGATACTATACCATCAGACATACAGAACCACCTATCATAATAAACACATCGTATTTCACTAATCACAATGAAGACAAAGGTAAGGCTCTATCTAACCTTGCTCACTACCCTCTGCCTACTCAGTGCCTGTAGCAAGGGTCTAGTGGATGAGCCAAAGACAACGGACAACACACGCCTATCCAGCGATACGTGTATGATACGACTCTCGCTAGAGGGGAACCTAGATGAACCTCGCTACCTAGACTACAAGGTAGATAACTCTGGTATCCCTAGGGTCCATCTAACATCTCCCTTCATAAAAGTTCACTGCGTCATCCGAAGCGATGATCCCCGCGACCCTGCCACCTACACAACCCTAGAGTTTAAGGTCAAAAGTGATAATAAGATTAAGCTCGACCTAACCGAGATCCCCCTACAAGCCAATATCCAGAACTTCCGTCCCAGCACTAGCCGTAAATGGTATATCATGGCTATGATTGGCGGAGAACTGAATACCCAAACGGGGAAAGTAGACTTTAACTCTCATGCCATACGCCTCAGACGTGTAAAAAAAGGAGATAACATCGGGCTAGAGATGCCCTACATCTCTGATTGGATTCCCCTAGAGCTACGAGAGCGCCCTAACGGCGGCTATGATGCGGGGGCAATGGAAAAACTCATCTTCAGCCCCCAGGGCGTACTCTTAAAGATACGTACTCGCAATGCACTTCCCCAGTCCCATATCCAAGTGTATGAATACCAAATCCGTTCTCGCATCTGTGATCCCAGAGGGTATTTCGACCTCAATACCCCCTATTTGCAAAAGCCTCAATGGAACTTCGCCGAGGCTATGCCAGAGGGGGGATGGATACGCAATTATGTCCTCGAAACTCCCACTGATGATATGCCAGCACAGACTGAGGATAGTGGATTCTACTATCTTTGGATGATGCCTAATGGTATTGGTGAGTATGGATCAAAAGCCTTCTCCATCACTCATGCCTACGTGCGTGACCGTGTTTCAGAGCGACTAACTCCTAGTTCCAAGCCACTCCTCACACCTCTCAGTGCAACGATCTCGTCACCCAAAAGGACACTACGCAATGGTGCATGCTTCACCATACGTCCTCAGATACAGTCATGGTGGAATCCCCTTGAACAGATGGATGAGGTAAACTACGTAGGAGAATACCCTACCACGACGCGCCTCTCCAATCACTCCAATAATCTTAGTCAACTCTACTACTTCCAGCAGGCTAGAGAGATCGCAAGCCGAGCCCCAGGATGGAGACTACCTACCGAGAGAGACTGGATAACTGCTGTTGGAGACGGATTAGCCTTCAAGGGCAATCTTAAAGGTAAAGCTCTAAAAAGAGACATAAACGAGGAGGTACAAGAGTTCCATACCCGAAGATCGGTTGTCTCCAAGTATGAAACAGTTGAGGATCAGGAGATCTGCTATGCAGTACGCTTCTTAGCCAATGCCTATAGTCGGTGCTATAGTGCATGGCGATATAGCATAGAGAAAAATCCCGTCTCCGAAGGCTACATAGCGGTAATTAGATCCTGCTACCTCGGACCTGGGGCACATGAAGAGCTGAAAGACATAAACTCTGAAAGCTGGTGGAGGAATCGCAAAGCTGAAGAACGTCGTCTACCTATGGCTGGCCGCTGGGCTCCACAAAATCCATCCCACAAAGACCCTTTTTTTCAAGGAGCATCAGGCTTCTACTGGACCAGTACTCCCCTTAATCAGTGGCCCGGACACCATGCTATCTTTGGGCTATATGAGTTTTGGGGAAGTACACTCTTTGGAGCCCCAACCAACTATGCCTGTGTCCGCCTATTCAAGGACCTCTAGCACATGATTATACTATGATACACCTACCTTATGACCGCCCTAGAGCGGAGATTATCCACATCATGGACCTACAACAGTCTCTCCTTGTTTCTTTCTCTGCTGAAGGGAGCTTCGACGACTTTGAGGACGGAGGGGAGCTCTAGGAGCACTCTCGATACTCTTTCATGGGAGCTTATGGCTCGAGACTAATCACATTGACACTCTAATAGAGAGGAGCGGCTGACCAAGCGAAGGACTTCGCAGGGACAGTCGCTCCTCTTTTCCCTTGCACACCGATTAGGGTGTACGCTCCTATTATCATCACGAATAAAGCGTTCCGATGAGCACTACTTGAGGACACGTAATGTTCCCTAGAGGGAAGATATAATGTTCGCCCCCGTCACCTATGTAAGGTGATGGGGGCGAACATTATATGTCCCCTCCTGCCTTCTCGGTATATCTCCTAGACCCTTCTCAGAATACTTGATAAAGAGAATGTTAGTGAAGTTCTATTGAGCTCGCGTCTCATCTACTAACCTTCCTCTTTCGCCCCATGCCTAGATAGGAGTGGCTACAACCTTTTCCCTTATGGATACGAGCTCATTGCCCTCCCTTCTCCTCTCTGCCTAGCTAGGAGAAATGCCCTACTCCCTCCTAAGGGTAGTACCATTGTCTACCCTTCTAGCTGAGGGAGGGGCGCACTCTCCGTGGGGCACTTGGGAGCCTTCTTGGCACTTGCCCGGGAGGAGGGAAGCAAGCCCTCATAGTCACTTATCTGGCTATGGCTCCTATCCGCAGAGGCTATACATAATCTGTTTGGGACTCTCTGTTCTTTTCTCTTTGAGGTATTATTCCATGTCCAAGGGAGTCTAGGGTGCCTAGACGTTAGTCCCGAGGAGAGCTAAATATGAGAGCCTACTGGGATGATACTTAGAGCGTGGTTGTGTACACGTGTGTACACTCTTGTATACACGCAGGTACACTATAGTGTACACACGTGTATACTTACCCCTCCTAGGTCGTAGGTATACCCTGGGTATATCTATACCTGGGGCACAGATGCTTCTATCTTGCGTGTATGCTCCTTGACTACTCTGCCCTCACACTATGGTGATCTCATGTGTTGGCCTTGATCCTAGACCAGCTAGCTACCCCAAGGAGCCAAACGGGTAACGAGATACGTAGTTATTCACTAACTTTACAGCAACCATTCTGTGGTGCGTCACACATCCCCGCCCCTGTTGGGTCAGGAGAGATGGTGATAGTGGCTCCGCTACACAGCTTATTTAGGACTCATGATTATGGACAGTGTTTTATTCAGCCCAGAGGACATCGAGGAGCTCCAGGGACGTGGCATAGCCGTGGAGGAAGCCGAGGCTCAGGTACACGATATCCGTAGTGGCTTCCCCTACCTCAGTATAATCGCCTCTGCTTCGCTAGAGCGAGGTATCATCCGTGTCGAGCCAGACGAGCAAGCCCGATATATGGACCTATGGGAGGAGTACCTCCTCTCTGGAGAAGCGCATGTGTACAAGATGATCCCAGCCTCGGGGGCAGCCTCACGCATGTTCAAGATGCTCTACAACTTCCTCGACGCGCCCTACACCAAGCCCCAGAAGCCCGCCGAACAGTACTTCTTTGATCACATCAGTAGCTTTGCCTTCTACGAGAGCCTCAACGAAGTCTGCCTACGCAACAACTGGAAGACCATCCCCAAGCTCATCACCTCTGAGGACTATAAGGCCATCGTCGAGAACCTCCTCCTGCCCAAGGGACTAGGCTACGGATCTAAGCCCAAGGGACTACTCCTCTTCCATAAATACAAGGACTACACCCGCACTGCAGCCGAGGAGCACCTCGTCGAGGGCGCACTCTATGCCAAGGATCGGGATGGGCATGTCCACCTACACTTCACAGTCTCGCCCGAGCACCGCAGGGACTTCGAGGCACTCCTCTCTAGTGTCAAGACGAGCTACGAGGAGCACTATGGGGTGCTCTACCACATAGACTTCAGCGAACAGCTCCCCTCGACCGACACCCTTGCCCTACACCCTGATGGATCACTCTTCAGGAAGGAGGATGGACGACTGCTCTTCCGCCCCGGGGGGCATGGGGCACTTATACGTAACCTCGGTGTCTTACCCTCAGACATCGTCTTCATCAAGAATATTGACAATGTAGTCCTCGACCAGCACAAGAGTGCCACGGTGATCTACAAGAAGTTCCTAGGGGGTATCCTCATCGGTGTACGCCGACAGATCTTCAGCTACCTGAGGCAGCTAGATCGGGGAAAGCCCTCACACGCACTGCTTGAGGAGATCCTCTCCTTCATGGATAGCCAGCTCTGCATCACTCCCCCCGAGACCCTAGAGCGAGATGACCTAAGCCTCACGACTTGGATACAGGCCAAGCTTGACCGCCCCATACGAGTCTGCGGTATGGTACGCAACGAGGGCGAGCCAGGTGGTGGCCCGTTCATCATCCGAGAGGTCGATGGTAGTAGCTCGCTACAGATCCTCGAGAGCAGTCAGATCAATATGAGTGACGAGACACAGCGTGCCTACTTCGAGGCTGGGAGCTACTTCAACCCCGTAGACCTCGTCTGTGCCATCAGAGACTACAAGGGCAATGCCTTTGACCTCACGAAGTACGTCAATCCTCGTACTGCCTTCATCGCCCACAAGAGCGTCGGCGGAGAGGAACTCCTCGCACTAGAGCTGCCCGGGCTATGGAACGGAGCTATGCACGACTGGAACACACTCTTCGTAGAGGTTCCACTCGAGACCTTCAACCCCGTCAAGGAAGTCAATGACCTCCTACGCAGCGAGCATCAGAGCAGGAGCTAGACGTCAAGGGAGAGTAAATCGCAAATACAGTACATTAAAATATCATCAATAACTATGAGTGTAATCACAGAACGCTTGGCACTCCTTCGCCAAGAAATGAAGGCTAAGGGTATCTCCGCCTACATCATCACCTCGTCAGATGCACACCTGAGCGAGTACACCCCTCTTCGCTGGCAGGGTAGGAGCTGGATCAGTGGCTTCAATGGTTCAGCTGGCTCTGTCGTCGTGACCCTAGACAAGGCTGGTCTATGGACAGACTCCCGATACTTCCTGCAGGCAACGACCCAGCTCGAGGGTTCGACGATCGACCTCTACAAGATGGGTGTCCCAGGTACTCCTAGCATCGAAGGCTTCCTGGCTGCAGAGCTCCCCTCAGGGGCTGTCGTAGCAGCCGATGGAGCCTGCCTATCGGCACAGGAGGTCGAGGATACGAGACGTCGCCTAGAGGTCTATGGCATCGAGTATCACCTAGACCAAGACCTACTAGAGGCCGTGTGGAAGGATCGCCCCTCCATCCCCAATAAGCCCCTCTTCCTTCATTCCACTCAGTATGCAGGTCGCAGTGCTGCAGAGCGTATCGCTGAGGTACGTACTCGTCTAGCCAGCCAGGGTGCCAACGCTACGATCATCACCATGATTGATGAGCTCGCTTGGGTCTTCAATATCCGTGGCTATGACGTAGCCTACAACCCCGTCGGGGTAGGCTTCGGCTACATAGGAGCCAAGGAGGCAGTCCTCTTCGTCCTCCCCGAGAAGGTTACACCAGAGGTACGTGCCTCCCTGACGGAGAATGGGGTACGCATCGAGGACTACTATCAGATCGATAGCTTCATCCGCTCTCTAGGCGATGATGTACGTCTACTCGTAGATACCAAGCGCATCACCTATCGCCTCTATGACGAGATCCCTGCTCACTGCCGTAAGGTGCTCGGGGTATCAGCGATCACCCAGCTGAAGGCGATCAAGAACGATACCGAGATCTCCAACCTACGTACCGTGATGGCACGTGACGGAGTAGCTCTGACCCGCTTCTTCAAGTGGCTCGAGGAGGCTCTCTCCCGAGGTGAGACCTACACCGAGCATGAGCTAGATATCCGACTCAATGAGTACCGAGCTAAGGGTAAGAACTTCTACGGTGACAGCTTCGCCACCATCTGTGGTTACCTAGGCAACGGGGCTATCGTCCACTACCACGCTACTGCTGAGGGATCGGCTACCGTACGCAACGAGGGAGTACTCTTGCTCGACAGCGGTGGTCAATACCTAGACGGGACTACGGACATCACACGTACCATAGCCCTCAGTGCTCCCTGCGATGAGCTACGCACAGACTACACTCTCGTACTGAAGGGACACATCCAGATCGCCCTAGCACAGTACCCCGAGGGGACACGTGGTAGCCAGCTGGACATCCTTGCCCGTAAGGCTCTCTGGGATCGTGGGCTGAACTATGGTCACGGCACGGGACATGGTGTAGGCTACTTCCTCAACGTGCACGAAGGGCCACAGAACATCCGTACCGAGGTCAATCCTACCGAGCTCGAGATAGGGATGATCACCAGCAATGAACCTGGCATCTACCGCTCAGGTAAGTACGGCATCCGCATCGAGAACCTCGTGGTCACAGAGCTAAGAGAGGAGACCGAGTTCGGGCGTTTCTTTGGCTTCGAAACCGTCACCCTCTGCTACCTCGACAATACACTTGTCAAGAAGGAACTATTGACCGCCGAGGAGATCGCTTGGTACAAGGCCTACCAGGAGCGTGTCTATCAGACCCTCTCCCCAGACCTCACAGCAGAGGAGGCCAGCTGGCTACGTGCTAAGACCCTACCACTCTAAGTCAGGGCTCTAGCACACGACACTCCTAATACACACCTACCACCTCTACAGCTCCCTCACCCCACGAGGAGGCCGTAGAGGTGGTCTCACACGCACAAGGGGGGATAGGACGCTCAAAATGCGTACATTTGCCCCTACAACGAATCACTAAGAAGAGGTATCACCTCAGACACTTACGACTAATGAAGATAAGTAGAATGATCATCACCCTCGGGCTAGGAGCTCTCCTAGCCCAAGGAGGAGTCGGCACTGCCAGCGCACAGCAGGCTGGGACAACGAAAGTCCCCGCCATCAACTTCGCCGATATGGATAAGGCTGTCCGCCCTCAGACGGACTTCTACCACTATGTCAATGGTGGATGGATACGTAAGAACCCACTCAAGCCCGCTTATAGCCGCTTCGGCACCTTCGATGTACTCCGAGACTCCACCTCGGCACAGGTACACCGGATCATCACAGAGCTCACGACTCACGAGCAGGTCAAGGGTACCAACAACTATCGTGTAGCCACGCTCTACAACCAAGCTATGGACAGCGTCACACGCAATCGCCTTGGTGCCGCTCCTCTCAAGCCCGAGCTTACCCGCCTAAGCGAGCTCAAGGACAAGGCTGACGTCATACGTCTCGCTGCCGAGCTCGACCAGACCTATGGTGCAGGTACCCTCTTCTCCTCCTATGTAGGAGCAGACGAGAAGAACAGCACCATGAATATCCTTGCCCTAGGGCAGGTCTCCCTCGGCCTACATACCCGTGACTATTACGTGGAGCAGAGCGAGGAGATGAAGAAGATCCGCTCTGGCTATGAGGCTTACCTAGTACGTGTACTCACTCTAGCTGGCTACAGCACTAGCGAAGCACAGCGTATAGCACGCAATACGCTGAAGCTAGAGACCGAGCTTGCACAGTTCTCCTACTCCAACACCGAGCTGAGAGACACCGAGCGCAACTATAATATACAGCGCATACAAGAGTTCGCACAGCAGAACACAGGCTTCGACTGGATGGGCTATTTCCAGGCTCGAGGACTCGTACTGGAGAGTGCTAACTTCTCGCAGCTAGACTTCTTCAAGGCCTTCGACAAGTGGTATGCAGGTGTCGCCTTTGAGGAGCTTCGTGACTTCCTCGTAGCTCGATCCGTCAGTGGGGCAGCAGATGCCCTAAGCGATGAGTTCGTAGAAGCAAAGTTTGACTTCTTCGGCAAACAGCTCAGTGGTAAGAAGGAGATGCACCCACGCTGGAAGCGTAGCCTCAGTACCGTAGAGAGTCTACTAGGAGAGGCTCTAGGTGAGATCTATGTGAAGCAATACTTCTCTCCCGAGGCTAAGGAGCGTATGCTCCAGCTGGTGAGAAACCTACAGACAGCCCTTGGGCAGCGTGTAGATGGCCTTAGCTGGATGAGCCCCGAGACGAAGCAGCGTGCTAAGGAGAAGCTCAGTAGCTTCGTGGTGAAGATCGGCTACCCCGACAAGTGGAAGGACTACAGCTCCATGGATATAGATGCCGACAAGACCTACTATGAGAACCTACTGGCAGCCGTACGCTTCTTCCAGGAGGATAACCTCAAGGATCTTGGTAAACCCGTAGATCGTACTCGCTGGCTCATGAATGTCCAGGATGTCAATGCCTATTACATGCCTACCACCAATGAGATCTGCTTCCCTGCAGGTATCCTACAGCCTCCATTCTTCAATATGGATGCGGATGATGCTGTGAACTATGGGGCGATTGGTGTGGTCATTGGACACGAGATGACGCACGGCTTCGATGACCAAGGCTCTAACTTCGATAAGGATGGTAACATGAATAACTGGTGGACCGCAGAGGACCGCAAGAAGTTCGAGGAGACGACACAGCGTCTAGCCAAGCAGTTCTCTCGCAACATCGTTGCCCCAGGCCTGCATGCCAACGGAGAGCTTACCCTCGGGGAGAACATCGCAGACCAGGGCGGGCTGACCATTGCTTACCTCGCCCTAGAGATAGCTGGCGGAAACAACCCGGCCAAGAAGATCGAAGGGCTCACCCCTGCACAGCGCTTCTACATCGCCTATGCCCGTCTATGGGGACAGAACATCACCGAGCAAGAGGTACGCCGCCTCACGAAGCTCGATCCCCACAGCCTCGGGATACTCCGTGTCAATCAGGCACTGAAGAACATTACCCCATTCTACAAGGCCTTCAATATCCGTCCTAAGGACAAGATGTACATCGCACCTAAGGATCGCATTGTCGTCTGGTAGCTCATATCTACCCTATCCCGCACAGCCCCAGCCGAGAGGTAGGGGCTGTGCGGGATCATTTATTGTCTATGACGAACGAATACAAGGGGAGAAGATCCTCCAGCGAAGGGATGAACCCAAGGGAGCAACTAAGGCTCTTCGGGATCTTCTTTAGGATCGGGATAGGCACGATCGGAGGTGGCTATGCTATGATCCCCATGATGCAGCACGAGATCGTGCAGAAGGAGGGCTGGCTGAGCGAAGGTGAGTTCATCGACATCATGGCCGTCGCACAGGCTACCCCAGGAGTCTTCGCTGTGAATATGGCGGGACATATTGGCTACAAACTCGGGGGGCTACGTGTAGCCCTGCTAGCGGCATTGGGCAATATCCTACCTTCGTTCCTTATCATCCTTCTACTAGCCGGTATATTTCGCCAGTTCAAGGAGTATAGGCTCGTCGAATATGCCTTCAGAGGAATACGCCCTGTGGTCGTAGCCTTGATCGCTGCCCCTGTCTTCACCATGGCACGTACAGCAGGGCTCACACGCTATACGCTCTGGATCCCCATCGTAGCAGCAGGACTCATCTATCTGCTAGATGTCTCTCCTATCTACGTTATACTCGTAGCTGGTCTCAGTGGCTGGCTGTATGGTCGCATCTCTCGTAGCAAGGATAGTGTATGATCTTCCTCAAGCTCTTTCTCGTCTTCTCCAAGATAGGCATTGTGAACTTTGGTGGGGGCTATGCCATGCTCTCCCTCATTCAGGACGAAGTCGTACGCAAGCAGGGCTGGGTCAGTTCCAGTGAGTTCACGGATATGGTCGCAGTGAGCCAGATGACCCCAGGCCCCCTAGGGATCAACATCGCTACCTACGTGGGCTACACCTCAGTGATCAACGAGGGCTATCCGCCACTACTTGCCATCCTAGGCTCACTGCTAGCGACACTCTCCGTCCTATGGCTACCCTTCATCCTCATGATCGCCATCAGTCGATACCTCCTCCGTCACAAGGATAGTCCCGTGGTACGCTCCATCTTCTCTGGGCTAAGGCCTGCCATCGTAGGCCTTGTAGCTGCCGCAGCACTAGTGCTGATGAATGCGGAGAACTTCGGGGCACCTCGGGAGGCGCTTGTACAGTTTGTAGCGAGTGTTATGCTCTTTGCCCTTGCCTTCGTTGCGTCCTATCGCTTCAAGACAAATCCTCTCCTGCTGTTAGCCCTAGCTGGGGGCTTCGGTATGATCTTCTATAGCTTTGTCCCTGCCTAGTCACTAGGGCGAGGCATCACCCCAACTCCACTCCTCATCATGACTTCTGCACCTATCGGGGTCTTTGACTCAGGCTATGGAGGCCTGACAATACTCTCGGAGATCCGAAAGAGACTCCCACAATACGACTATATCTACCTCGGGGACAACGCTCGCTCCCCCTACGGTACCCGCTCCTTTGACGTGATCAGAGGCTTCACTCATGAGGCTGTCGAATACCTCTTCTCCGAGGGATGCCCACTAGTCATCTTGGCTTGTAACACTGCCTCGGCCAAGGCTCTTAGGGAGCTTCAGCAACACTATCTCCCCTATACCTCAGACCCCACACGGCGTATCCTCGGGATCATACGTCCTACGGTGGAGGCTATATCGAGCTTCACCCAGACAGGTCATGTGGGAGTAGTAGCGACCCCAGGCACAGTCTCCTCGGGCTCCTATACGACAGAGGTAGGCAAGCTCTTCCCCGAGGTACGGGTAAGTGAGCAGGCCTGCCCCATGTGGGTACCTCTCGTAGAGTATGGTGAGAGCCAAGGGGATGGAGCAGACTACTTCGTCCGTAAGTACATCACAGAACTGATGGCCAAGGATCCGGAGATCGATACCGTACTGCTCGCCTGCACTCACTACCCACTCCTCCGCTCCAAGATCAAGGAGGCTCTACCGCCCACTGTTTCGCTCATTGCACAGGGTGAGCTGGTAGCTACCTCACTAGCAGATTACCTGCTCCGCCACCCAGAGATGAAGCAACGTCTAAGCCGAGGGGGACAAGTATCCTACCGCACGACAGAGTGCCCCGAGAAGTTCGAGGAGCTAGCCTCTATCTTTATGGGAACGAATGTAGATGCTATACGTGTCAAGATAGATAAGGGATGAAGCACCTCCTCCGCCTAAGCTATACCCTACTTCTCTGCCTCTCCTTTATAACGAAGGGATGGGCAGAGGGTACTACTCGCCCCGTCATGGGAGCAGAGCGTATGGAGCTCCTCCTACCCCTACTGGAGGGGAAGCGTGTAGCGCTCATGGTCAATCAATCCTCCCTCGTCGGTGAGGCAAAGACTCACCTAGTCGATACACTCCTAAGCCGTGGTGTCCAGATCTCGAAGATCTTCGTCCCAGAGCATGGCCTAAGGGGCAAGGTCGATGCAGGCAAGCATGTATCTAGTGGTACAGATCCACGTACGGGGCTCCCCGTGATCAGCCTCTACGGACAGACCAAGCGCCCTACACCCGAGATGCTCTCCGATGTAGATATCCTCATCTTTGATCTGCAGGATGTGGGGGTACGCTTCTATACCTATATCTCCTCCATGCACTACCTCATGGAGGCCGCCCAAGAGGCAGGTAAGACCTTCGTCGTCTGCGACCGTCCCAACCCCTGTGACTTCGTAGATGGGCCTATACGAGAGTCGGACTGTCGCTCCTTCATCGGAGTCGATCCCCTACCCGTAGCCCATGGGATGACTGTCGGCGAACTAGCACTCATGATCAATGGACAGCGGTGGCTTCGCTCGGGAAAAGCCTGCCAGCTAAAGGTCATCCCTCTACTAGGCTGGCAGCATGGTGATGCCTATAGTCTCCCCGTGCGTCCTAGTCCCAATCTCCCGAACGATCGTTCCATAGCCCTCTACCCCTCGCTCTGCTTCTTCGAGGCCACTATCCTAAGTGTAGGCCGAGGCACAGATAAGCCCTTCCAGGCGATTGGCCATCCTAATAAGCAACTTGGGAGCTATGTCTTCACGCCACAAGTCAAGCCAGGGGAAGACTCCAACCCCAAGCATCGTGGGAAGGCATGCTACGGCATGGACTTCTCCGAGACTTCGCTCCCTAGCGGACGCCTTAGCCTAGCCCCGCTCATCGAACTCCACCAGCGAGCGATGCGTCTTGGACTCAAGCTCATTGATCGTCCTCGTACCTTCGACCTACTAGCTGGGACGAAGAGGCTACGAGAGCAGATTCTAGCGGGACAGAGCGAAGAGGCCATACGTGCCTCATGGCAAGAGGGCATCAAGGCCTTCCTCCGCATCCGGCGTCTCTATCTACTCTATCCAGAGGGGCGCAGAGCCTACTGGGGAGGTAGCACCCCACCCACCTACGTAATAGATCCGCTGGTCACGAGTACGAGGGATGAGCATAGTATGCTGACTCTACCTCCGCTGTAGCCTCATCGATCGAGGGGGAGACGTCCTACCGCCCATAGGGGTATCCCCATTCCTACTAGAGCTCATCCCGCCATACGTGGGGGATGAGCTCTATATTTATTGTAACTTCGCCCCTATAGTTCATACTTATAACCCCTACACTCCTATGGCTACCATACTTATTGCCTTCGACACCCTAGAGGAAGGCTTCGAACGACTATCCCAAGCTCATACGCTGATCCGTCCCCCTCATGGTCGGGACTTCACACCCGAGGAGTTACGAGAGCTCATCCCCGAGGCAGATGTGCTATGTAGTGTCTTTGACATCCCTATCCCAGCAGAGCTCATCGCCCTAGGCAAGCGTCTACGACTCATCGCCAACTACGCTGTCGGCTACAACAACATCGACATCGAGTATGCCCGTACACACGGCATCACCGTCACCAATACCCCCTACTCTGTCATCGTCCCTACAGCTGAGCTAGCACTAGCACTCCTACTGAACTGCACTCGCCGTGTCTGCGAGCTAGACCGACTCGTACGTCGTGAGCCTGGGGTGAAGGTTAGTCTCTCACGTATCGACCGCCTAGGCTGGCTCCTACAGGGCAAGCGGATCGGGATCGTGGGCTATGGTAATATCGGGGAGGCCGTAGCAGAGCGTTGTCGTGCCTTCGGTATGCAAGTCCTCTACTACAAGCGACACCGCCTAGCTCCCGAGGTCGAGCAAGCCAAAGAACTCACCTACCGTCCACTGGAGGATATACTCCGTGAGAGTGATGTGATCTCCCTACATACCCCCTATAGCCCTGCGACACACCACCTGATCGGGGCACGTGAGCTGGCACTCATGCCTCAGCATGCTATCCTCATCAACACCGCTCGTGGAGCAGTCGTAGACGAAGCCGCCCTCGTCGAGGCTCTTCGCAGTGGGCAGATAGCAGCCGCTGGGCTGGATGTCTTCGAGCATAACGACCTCCCCCTGCCTGCACTCTCAGAGCTAGACAACGTAGTGATGACTCCACATGTCGGGACGCAGACACGTGACAGCCGTCTGATGATGACAGCGGAGATGACGGAGAACGTACTACGCTTCCTAGAGGGGCGCACAGATATTAGCCGTGTTGTATAAGGTCTCATAGCCCCTCTCTCTACTATGTCCTACAAGCAACTCTCACTCACCCTCGCCCTCACCACCCTCCTACTGCTGATGGCGAGCTGTAGCCACACCACCCAGCCTATGCATATCCAGCGCACGAGTGACACGACAGCCCTCGTACAGATACGTACCCCACAGCGATACCTCCTACTCCCCATACAGGAGAGCCAGCCCGAGGTCCTCGTTCGCCTCATCGGTGATCGTCCTGAGGATACGGAGCTTGATATACGCCTAGCGGTAGATAGTATCGATTACTTTGTCCCCCTCGCTCTGCCTATGGATCGGGAGAGTGAAGTCGAGATCATCGGACTAGGGGCCAAGGCTATTGCCTGGGACTCGATCCGCCTAAGTGACACCTTCACTCCTGCACCTGCAGACTACTACCGCCCTACCCTACACTATACCCCACCCTATGGATGGATGAATGATCCCAATGGACTCGTCTATCTGGATGGTCGCTATCATCTCTACTACCAGTACAATCCCTACGGAGCTAAGTGGGGCAATATGTACTGGGGGCATACGTCCTCAGAGGATCTCCTACACTGGCAGACACATGAGCCTGCCCTAGCACGTGATACGCTAGGGCATATCTTCTCGGGCAGTGCGATCATAGACCGAGAGGGACAGGCAGGCTTTGGGAAAGGTGCTCTGCTTGCCTTCTACACGGCGCATAAGATGCGTCAGGGCAAGCAGTGGCAGGCTCAGTGCCTAGCCTACAGCATGGATCAGGGGATGAGCTTCACCAAGTACACGGGTAATCCCATCCTCAGCCCCCACGATGGTATCAGCGACTTCCGTGATCCCAAGGTCTTCTGGTATGCTCCGAACAAGAGCTGGTATATGATCGTCTCTGCGGACAAGGAGATGCGCTTCTATCGCTCGACTGACCTACGGCAGTGGGACTATGTCAGTGCCTTCGGTGATGGATATGGAGCACGTCCCTGTCAGTTTGAGTGCCCAGACTTCTTCGAGCTCCCTATGGAGGGCACGGGGATACGTAAGTGGGTCATGCTGGTCAATATCAACCCCGGGGGAGCCTTCGGAGGAAGTGCTACGGAGTACTTCGTCGGGAACTTTGATGGGAAGACCTTTACACCCGACACCGCACCCGAGGTCGCTCGCTGGTTGGACTTCGGCAAGGATCATTATGCCTTTGTCACCTTCCACGGCACGCCAGGTCGTGTACTCGGCATCCCCTGGGCAAGCAACTGGCAGTATGCCAATGTCACCCCCTATAAGCAGAGCCGAGGTGTCAACGGCCTACCCCGTGAACTCTTCCTCTTCGAGGCTGGAGGACGCTCCTATGTCGGGGCACGTCCTGCCTCAGAGGTGACCAAGCTCCGTAAGGATAGCATCACCCTCCCCGAGGCTCGTCTCTCCGAGCGAGTGCGCCATGAGGATCTGCTTGCTCCGTACAGTGACGCCTTTGAGCTCGAGCTTGAGCTAACCCCTGAGGCAGGGGTTACTCAGGCAGGGGTTGTCCTGACGAATAAGCAGGGGGATCGCCTGCCTATCTTCCTTGACCTGTCCAAGGGACGTGTCGTGATGGATCGGACACAGAGTGGGCTGATCGCCTTCGGAGAGCAAGCTACCCCGCACGAGCGGGAGAGCGCAGACTGGCGCAAGGGGGATGGACTGAACTACCAGAACGACTTCGCCCTCTCCACTTGGGCTCCACTCGGGCTCTGTGCACGCAAGACCTACCGTCTACGTCTATTCATTGATCGTAGCCTAGCGGAGCTCTTTGTTGAGGGAGGGCGGATCGCTATGTCCAACCTCATCTTCCCCCGTACCCCCTACACCTCTCTGGAGCTCTTCAGCGAAGGAGGGAGCACCCAGATACGAGGCCTACACCTTTACCGCCTCGGGCTCTAGCCTCTAGGTTACTCCTGACCTATCCTCCCATATACTATAAACAAGAGGAGGGATGGCAAGCGGGGCATAGCTACGAAGGTATTATCCTCCCCCAAAGCCCCGATCACACTAGCGATGTAGAGCTCATCTCAAGTGCCCCTCATAGAGCCTATACTCACCTCATCTGAGGACACAGTATGTTCGCCCCCGTCACCTTACAGAGGCGATGGGGGCGAACGTTATATATCCATATCCCCCTCTCGGTATGTCCTCTAGCCTCCCTCTCTCGGAGTGTTCGATATAGGGCGAATTAGAGTGGAATAATTCACGCCTTACGCTCTCTAGCCACCTAAAGCAGGTGGATGTTCGGCTCCTCGGGATAGAGCTGACTCATGAAGTCTGGAGAGGGGGGAGTGCAATGTGGTCAAGCAGCATATACTCAAGACAGAAATATCTGTATCCTAGGAGTATACACACCAAGCATATACCTACTACCTAGGAGGGGTAAGTATACACGTGTGTACACAATAGTGTACCTGCGTGTACACAACTGTATACACACGTGTACACAACATCGCTCTAAGTATGTCCTCTGTAGAGCTCTCCCGTATGTTCATTCCTCGGGGATAACGCCTAGACATTCCATATATGGACCTATGGCTTCCTCGGACATGGACTAGCCACCCATAGAGCCAAAGGGCAGAGCATCCCCAATGAGAACAAGCATCGGAACTACCCTCTTCGGGGGGAGGGAAATGCGGGAGAGCTAATCTTTTGTTACCTTTGTCTTATAGAGATTAGAAACTCTAGGACTGTACTTAATGGGAAGAAATAACTTGATCTTCGGTATGCACCCCCTGCTCGAAGCACTAGAAGCAGGGCGTGAAATCGACAAAATACTACTAAAGCGAGGGCTAAGAAGCGACGAAGTAAATCGTATCATGGCTCTGGCACGTGAGCGTATCATCCCCCTACAGATGGTACCCGAGGAGCGTCTATCACGTCTGACTCGTGGACAGCATCAGGGGGTCATCGCCTTCGTCAGCGAGATCGAGTACACGTCACTAGAGCAGCTCATCCCTATGATCTACGAGCAGGGACGATCCCCGTTCGTTGTGCTGCTGGACGGCTTGACCGATGTGAGGAACTTCGGGGCGATAGCACGTACTGCAGAGTGCGCAGGCGTCGATGCCATCATCATCCCCGAGCGTGGGAGCGTGA
Organism: uncultured Porphyromonas sp.; assembly: GCF_915070105.1. Taxonomy (GTDB): domain Bacteria; phylum Bacteroidota; class Bacteroidia; order Bacteroidales; family Porphyromonadaceae; genus Porphyromonas. The sequence goes on along the minus strand of NZ_CAJZFJ010000001.1, from coordinate 55,795 downwards.
GTGTGACAGCCGATGCCATCAAGACCTCGGCTGGTGCTCTGCACCGCCTGCCCGTATGTCGTGTCAGCTCTATTGCCTCCGCAGTAGCTCTACTGCAGCAGAGCGGACTCCAGGTGGTCGCAGCCTCAGAGAAGGCGAGTGACCTCTACACGGAGACGGATCTACGCCTTCCTCTGGGTCTCGTGCTCGGAGCCGAGGATCATGGGGTATCGACAGACGTACTGCGTATGGTAGACCACATAGTACGTATCCCCCAGGTAGGAGCTATCGGTTCGCTGAATGTCTCCGTCGCTGGTGGTATCCTCATCTACGAGGTCGTACGCCAAGCGAAGAAGTAGAAGTAATCCCCCTTGCCCTAAGACCTATTTAGACCATGCTCATCAAGCTCTACGCCGACAACCCCGACTATAGGCTACTTAGCCAGCTCATCGATCGGCTACGTGATGGGGAGATCTTCATCTATCCCACAGCCTCGGGCTATGCCTACTGCTGCGATGCCCTGAATGCAAGAGCCATCGAAGAGATCTGTAGGCTCAAGGGGATAGATGTGAAGAAGAAGGCCCTCTCCATCGCCTGCAACTCGCTGAGTCAGGTCTCCGAGTACTGCAAGATGAATGATCGTGCCTTCAAGTTCATCAAGGATCATGAGGTGAACTACACCTTCATCCTCCCAGCCTCGGGAGCTCTCCCCAAGATCTTCAAGCATCGTCGGGAGGTGGGTGTACGCCTAGCCCAACACCCGATCGGGCAGCTACTCAGTGAGCACCTAGGCAACCCTCTGATCACAGCCTCACTCCCCATAGAGGATAGTGAGGAGCCAGAGTATGCGACCAACCCCGAGCTCATCGACGAACGTTTCGGGGCACAGGTAGCAGGAGTCTTTGACGCTGGAGATATACCACTCGCCCCCTCTACGGTCGTTGATTGTACAGAGGAGCCCTTCGAGGTGCTCCGTATGGGACATGGTCGCCTAGCGGACGAAGAGCCATTATTGAAGAAGGAATATTAAGCCATAGAGATAGATATCATCATGATAGCCTTTTATTCGGATGAAGACGTCGAGGAGCCGAGACTCCGCAAGAAGCTCGTCCGTAGCTGGATCGAAGAGGTAGCACGTAGCTATGACCGCAAGGTAGGCGAGCTCTGCTACCAGTTCTGCGGGGATGAGCGTATCCTCCAGACGAATCAAGACTTCCTAGACCACGACTACTACACAGACATCATCACCTTCGATGAGAGTGAGGGGGATAGGATAGCAGGCGATATGCTCATCAGCCTAGATACGGTCAGGAGCAATGCCGAGCAGATCGGGACGGACTACGCCGAGGAGCTACATAGAGTGATCATCCACGGTGTACTGCACCTCTGCGGACTCAACGATAAGACGGATGAGGACGAGGAACGCATGCGCCAGGCTGAGGAGTCAGCCCTATCCCTCCTGAGAGCAGAGCTCGGGGAGGGAGAGTCTCTCCTCGACTAGGCATAGTGAGGTATATGCAGGGAGAGATGGGACAATGAATTATAGTGCCAGAGCTCAGAGAAGGGGGTTATTCCAAGGAAAAAGCGTTTCTTTGTGGTCTAATTGACTCTACCATTCTAAGTGAACTTAATCATTGACCAAGGGAATACCGTGTGCAAGGTAGCTGTAGCAGCCGAAGGAAGGCTCATACAGCACTATACCTACCCACACCTATCCCTACGCGAAGCCGGACAAGTGCTCTCTGCTCACCCAGGCCTAGAAGCAGCGATCTACAGCTCCGTAGCGAGAGTGGACAAGCCTCTACTAGGACTCCTCTCGGAGCGTCTGCACACAATGGTCAAGGTGGACGAGAAGACTGCCATCCCTCTGGAGGTGGCCTACGACCGCAAGCGACTGGGTAGTGACCGCCTAGCAGCTGTCGTCGGAGCATATTCCCTAGCACCAAAGGGAAGTGACTTACTGGTCATAGATTCGGGGACTGCGATCACCTTTGAGCGCATTACCCAGCTGGGAGTGTACCTCGGGGGGAATATCTCCCCAGGCCTCTACACGAGGCTCAAGGCGCTGAACCACTTCACCTCTCGCCTCCCCCTGCTCTCCGACCTAGAGGATACGACCCTAGGCTTCGGAGTCACGACGCAGGAGGCCATCAGTAGAGGTGTCCTACAGGGGCTCATCTACGAAGTAGAGGGCTACATCAAAGCTCTTCGTCAGACCAACCCCGAGGCAGTAGTCTTCCTGACGGGAGGCGATGCCCAAATGATACAAGAGCTCCTCAGCGAAGAGGTCTGTGTGGAGCCCGACCTAGTCCTCTATGGGCTAAACAAGATATTGGAGTACAATAGAGACAAATGATAACAAGGAAGAAGATCATCCACCAGCTCGTCTGGGCTGGGCTCATCGGAGCACTCAGTGCATCCTCTCTATACGGACAGGGCAATAGCGAACGCTCCCCCTACAGCCGCTACGGCTATGGGCGACTAGGCGAACGCCAGACCGCTGGTGCCCGTGCTATGGGAGGACTAGGTGCTGGGCTACGAGACCCCAACATCACCAACCCTGCCAACCCCGCATCCTACACGGCTGTAGACTCCCTGACCTTCATCATGGATCTAGCCGTATCTCTGCGAGGCTCCTACCTAGCAGAGGGGAGCAAGAAGGATAGCCGTATCCTAGGGAATATCGACTACCTCACGATCCTCTTCCCCGTGAGCAAGCACCTCGCCATCAGCGCAGGGATCACCCCCTACTCTACCGTTGGCTATCGCTTCGGTAGCACAGAGAAGCTCCAGGGTGATGAGAACCAGAGTCTCTATCAGCGAGCCTACTCAGGTAGTGGTAGCTTCAATGACCTCTACCTCGGGATCGGTGGACGTATCGGGCAGTTCTCCCTTGGGGTGAATGCCTCGTACCTCTTCGGCTACACGACCCAGCAGCATCAGGTGGTCTACAGCTCAGGGAAAAATGCGATCAACCCGATCGACCAGTCCCAGCTACACCTAAAGGGCTTCAAGTTCGACATCGGTGCACAGTATGAGCTGACCCTAGATGCCAAGCGTGGGCGTAGTCTCGTCCTAGGGGCGACCTTCGCTCCAGAGACGAAGCTCCGCTCCGAGGCTGTCTCTATGCAGTATCAGTACGACACCAAGACACAGCGTAGTACGCTCATCAAGGCTGACACGCTGACCTCTAGCGCACAGCATCTGAGCCCCATGAGTCTCTCCGCAGGGCTCACCTATCGCTATCAGGATGTCTTCAGTGTAGGAGCTGACGTCTCCTATATGAAGTGGAGTCGAGCAGGCGAAGCTGGTGCCGGTGCACAGTTCACTGACCGCTATCGTATCGCCCTAGGTGGCTCTTGGATCCCAGACTATCGTGGACGAAGCGTATTCAGTCGCTCCTACTACCGCTTTGGACTCAATGGCTCCAACTCCTATGTGAAGGTGCCTGCTCCTAATGGGGAGCTAGCTAGCTACAACCAGTACGGCGCTTCACTCGGTATCGGGATGCCACTCATTGATCGTCGCTCTCTAGTCAGCCTAACGCTCGACTACAGTTACCTGAAGCCTCGTGTCTCAGGCATGGTGAGCGAGCACATGATCGGTCTCACCGTGGGGATAACCTTCAATGAAGGATGGTTCCGCAAGGCGCGAATCAATTAAACTCACTAGGCAAAGAATAATCAAACACAGTATCGATCTATATCGATGTAACTAAATAGAAAACTAGACACAATGAAACTGAACAGAATGATCCTGGTAGCAGCCCTTGGACTCTTCTCCACGGCTGCTTATGCCCAGACGGGTAAGGCTTCAGGGACTCCTTTTGGCTCAGGACAGGACAGTATCCGTTGCCGCCAAAGCATCAGCCTATTCACCAGTCTCGGGAAGACAGGTAACTACCAAGATGCCTACGAACACTGGAAGAGAGCTTATGACGAGTGCCCTGCGTCCTCTAAGAACATATACATCATCGGGGCTAAGATCCTACAGTGGAAGCTCAAGCAGGCCAAGGACGATGCCAGCAAGAAGAAGGCTGTCTCTGCCCTAATGAAGCTCTACGATGATCGTGCTACCTACTTCGGCGATGATCCCAAGATGGGCGCAGATCAGATCATGCTTACCAAGACGAAGGAGTATGTAACAGTTATGGGTGACAAGGCTGACTTCACCGAGGTCTATACCTGGCTCAAGCCCGTCGTAGCTCGCTACAAGGGACAGACTCCTGCTGAGCTCCTCTACTACTTCGCTTACTCATCTCGTGCAGTAGCCCTACGTGACAAGACCAAGGCTGAGCAGTACATCAAGGACTACCTAGATGCAGCTGAATATGTCGAGGCTTCAGTAGAAGCAACGGCTAACAACCCAGAGGCTCGTAAGGCTGTCGATACCTTCAAGAATGGTATGGATGCTGAGTTCGCCCAGAGTGGTCTCGCTGGCTGTGAGATGCTGACGAAGATATACACTACTGCTAAGATCGAAGCGCACAAGAAGGATAAGTCCTATCTGACGACCGCCGTATCGCTCTTCAGCCGTGCAGGATGTAACAGCAACGAGTCTCTCCACGCCAGCAAGTACCTCTTCGACATCGAGCCCTCTGCTACAGCCGCTATGCAGCTAGCAGGTGCAGCGATCGAAGGGAACAAGCTCTCTGAGGCCTCTGAGTACCTCAACAAGGCTATCGAGCTAGCTAAGTCCTCCAGCGAGCGTATCAAGTGCTACGAAGTACTGATCCAGCTATCGATGAAGCAGAACAACATGGCGCAGGCTCGTAACTATGCCAATAAGGTACTAGCAGAGAACCCCAACTCAGGTCAGGCTCTCATCGTACTAGCACAGATGACGGCTAATGCTGCATCAAGCTACTTCCCTGATGACAAGATCAAGCAGCGCTGTGTCTACTACCTCGTCATCAACAAGCTCCGCCGTGCAGCTAGCGTAGACCCCAAGGTAGCAGGCCAGGCAAACCGCCTCATCGCCACCTACTCTCGCTTCCTCCCCTCGGCTCAGGACATCTTCATGCACCCAGAGATCAAGAAGGGTAGCACGCTCAACATCGGTGGCGAGTCTGTCGTCATCCCTTAATCTCATAGCTTAGACTATGCTTGACCTTCCTTCGCCGAGAGCGAAAGGGAAGCTATTAGGACTCCCTACCAAGGACATTCTGCCCTTGGTAGGGGGTCTCTTTCGTTCCCCTCTGGCTCCATTAGCTCAGACAGCACTCACCCTGCTGGCTATCCTCTTCATGGCAGCCTGCTCCAAGGAACGTGTGGAGACGAAGAGTCTCAACGTCAATATAGACTCTCTCTACACAGCCCGTATGATCAAGCTCAATACGCTCATCTCTGACTCGGGGCTGATACGCTATCGTATGACTGCTCCCGTCCTACTGATCTATGAGCGTCCCGAGCGTAATGAGTGGGTATTCCCTAAGGGACTACTCCTGCGCCCCTATGACACGATCAGCGGTAGCAAGGTCTTCATCAAGGCCGACTCGGCTATACGAAGCACCGCTAACGAGGAATGGGAACTGATCGGCAATGTCCAGGTACAAGGCCCCCAAGGACAGCGCCTACACACTCATCGCCTCTTCTGGCAGCGAGATCAGCGGCGTCTATTCTCGCACGACACGACCTATTTCTTCACAGAGGGGAGAGAACTACGTGGCTCCAGCTTCGAGGCCACAGATGACCTCAGCTGGTATCAAATCCTCAATAATAAGGGAGTCATCGAGTACGATGAAGAGGCTACAACCACTACACCAAGTCCTACTCCGACTCCCACCACTGTCCCCACTCCGAAGCCTGACAGCCTTCCGAAGAAGGTTCCATCTAAGTAGTCACTCTTGGCAATGCTGTATCTATATATCCTACTTACCCTCGTTGCCTCCGCCCTCTTCTCGGGGATGGAGATCGCCTTCCTCTCCTCGGACAAGCTACGTCTGGAGCTGGATAGGAACAAGGGTGGACTCTCCGCCAAGATCCTAGGGCTCATATATAGTCGCCCTGACCGCTTCATCACGACGATGCTCCTAGGGAACAATGTAGCCCTAGTCATCTATGGACTCCTGATGGCAGAGCTCATGGAGCCTTGGCTTATATCTATCCTGGGAGACAATGATGGGATCATCCTCCTAGCACAGTCCATACTAAGTACACTACTCATCCTCTTCGTAGGAGAGTTCCTCCCAAAGGTTACCTTCCGAGCCAACCCCAACCGGACGATGCGATTCTTCTCGGGGCTGGTATTCCTTATCTATATCTTACTCTACCCCTTTGTACTGATCATCGGGCTCATCACCCGTGGAGTACTCCTACTAGCAGGTCAAAAGACGAGCAGTGTCGCTATCCGCCCAGCCTTGTCCGCCCTCGACCTCGAGTACTACCTCACCCACAGCTCCGATGATGGGCAGGCCTCTGGCATAGAGACCGAGGTCAAGATCATTCAGAATGCCATCTCCTTCTCTGGCCTTCAGGTACGAGACTGCTTACTTCCCCGCAATGAGATCGTTGGGGTAGAGTACGGCGTGACGGAGGCTCACCTAGAGGAGCTCTTTGTCCGCACTGGACTCTCGAAGATCATTGTTTATCGAGAGAATATTGACGATATCATCGGCTATATACACTCCAGCGAGATGTTCCGTAGTGGGGACTGGAGGGAGCGCATTGTCCCCAGCATCTTTGTCCCTGAGAGTATGCAGGCCAGCACGCTGATGAAGCTCCTCATGCAACGCAAGAAGAGCATCGCCATCGTCATCGACGAGCTCGGCGGGACAGCAGGCATGGTCACCTTAGAGGATGTCGTAGAGGAGATCTTCGGAGATATTGAGGATGAGCACGACCACAAGAAGCGTATCGCTAAGCGAGTGGACGACCGCACCTATATCTTCAGTGGGCGTATGGAGATAGACGACATCAACGAGCAGTTTGAACTCTCGCTACCCGAGGATGAAGACTTCATGACGATAGCAGGCTTCATCCTACATCACCACTCAAGCATACCTTCGCAGGGCGAGATCCTAGAGATCAACGGCATTCGCTTCGAGATCCTTCGTTGCACCTCTACGAAGATTGTGCTTGTGAAGATGATCCTCCCCGAATAGCTACCTCCCCTTCATCTCCCCCAGTGCAAGATGCTAAGGGCTATCTCTATGATACAATAGGCTAGCGAGTGACTTCCTGCCAACAAATGGTATCAAGTAGCCTAGGGGATCTATACAGTTGTATAAGTGGCTATCAAGTACAGATAGATCCTGGCACAGCGTATATCAATAGTCACGCTGTAGAACAAGGCGATAAGTAACCAGCCTTAGCCAAAAAGTGGTAATTTTGTCGATGCTGAGACCTTACTTGCGGGTCTAGCTCGTGTAGATAGTAGACAGAATGGATACAATCAATGCTTGGCTACGTGATGTCTTCGTCACTCCCTCCGTCCTACAGACCCTCGTGATGCTCACATTGGTCTCGGCTATTGGCTTGATACTTGGCAAGCTACGAGTCGGGAAGTTCTCCCTTGGGATCACATTCGTATTCTTTGTGGGGATCCTAGGGGCACACTTCGGTGTGAAGGTGAACGCAGGGATGAATAGCTTTGCACAGACACTTGGCTTGACGCTCTTCGTCTATGCCCTAGGAGTGGAGGTCGGCCCCTCGTTCTTCCCCTCACTGAAGAGGCAGGGCTTACTCTACAATGGGCTGGGACTACTCTTGATTGCACTAGCACTGATGCTCGTCATCATCCTGCATTATGTCTGCAATGTCTCCATGCCGAACATGCTCGGGATTATGTCAGGAGCAGTGACCAACACCCCAATGCTAGCCGCTGTACAGAGTACCCTACAAGATATCTTGGGCTCAGGTGGGGCCCGACAGGTAGCAGACCTTGCTCTAGCCTGTGCCCTAACTTACCCCCTTGGTGTCGTTGGGGTAATCCTTGCACTCATCTTCCTACATTACATAGATCCTAACCGAGGAAAGGATACACAGCAGTCAGAGTCGAAGACCACCTACATCACAGAGCTAGAACTGACGAACCCAGCCCTCTTCGGCCGAAGTGTCCTAGAGGCAGTAGGACTGATAGAGAAGAAGTTCATCATCTCCCGTATTTGGCGGGGGAACAACCTAATCATACCCTCCTCTCAGACCATCCTTGAGCAGGGAGACCACCTACTGGTCTTGATCCACAAGGATGATCTACGTGTCCTAGAGGTCTTCTTCGGACATCGAGCTGAGTCCAGAGACTGGAATAAGCCTGACATCGACTGGGATGCCATCGATGCCCAACTCGTATCCAAGCGTATCATTATCACCAACTCCAAGGTCAATGGAGTCAAGCTCGGAGCTCTTCGCCTACGCAATGAGTATGGAATCAACATCACACGTATCGACCGAGCAGGTATCGAGATCCTAGCTACACCCGACCTACGTCTACAGCTAGGTGACCGCCTGACTGTCGTCGGGGAGCTACAGCAGCTAACCAAAGTAGCCTCCTACCTCGGAGACTCCATCAATACCCTCGACAAGCCCAAGCTCGTGAGCTTCTTTGCTGGGCTTACCCTAGGGTGTATCATCGGCTCTATCCCCATTGCCATCCCAGGGCTAAGTATGCCCATCAAGCTGGGGTTAGCTGGTGGGCCTATCATTGTAGGAATCCTGATGGGAGCCTTTGGCCCTCGCTTACGTCTAGCGACCTACATGAGTAATAGTGCCACTCAGCTCCTCAAGCAGTTTGGTATCATCATCTACCTAGCGGGGCTGGGACTAGCTAGTGGAGAGCATTTCTTTGATACGATTATACATGGTGATGGATTCCTGTGGATAGGGCTTGGCTTCTTGATCACAGTCCTACCTACAATACTCGTCGGTCTCCTCTCCCTCTTTGGCTATCGCAAGACACACGCAGAGACCGTAGGAGTACTATGTGGAGCTATGGCGAACTCTATGGCGCTAGAGTATGCAATGAGTATCAATGAGTCTCGCTCCAGCTCTGTAGCATACGCCATCGTCTATCCAGTAGCGATGTTCGTACGCATCATCTCTGCTCAGATTCTCCTTAGCTTCTTTGTCTAAGCCCCCAATCACTCGAAGAATGAATAACAAGCATGGGCTCATCGTCCTCTCTGGTGGGATGGATAGTGTGACCCTTCTCTACGAATATCAAAAGGATATTGCGCTGGCAGTCTCCTTCGACTACGGCTCTAAGCATAATGCACGGGAGCTCCCCTTCGCTCGCCTACACTGTGAGCGACTCGGCATAGAATATCTCGTGATCCCACTTGGCTTCATCGGTCAATACTTCCATAGTGCTCTCCTCTCTAGTGGAGGAGCCATCCCTAAGGGAAGGTACGATGAGGATAATATGGCCTCGACAGTCGTTCCCTTCCGCAATGGCATCATGCTCTCCATCGCTGCTGGGCTGGCCGAATCCAGAGGACTTGACCGAGTATATATCGCTAACCACTTCGGCGATCATGCCATCTACCCCGACTGCCGTAGCTCCTTCATCCGTCCTATGCATGAAGCTATTCATGAAGGCACGGGAAATCATGTCTCTATCTCTGCACCCTACACTGATCTAACAAAGGGTGAGATAGCCGCTCATGGCAAGAAGCTCGGTATCGACTACGCAGAGACCTGGAGCTGCTACGAAGGGGATACGATCCAGTGTGGCACCTGTGGCACCTGCATCGAGCGCAGAGAAGCTATGCAGGAAGCAGGGATTATAGACCCAACACAGTACAAAGAATAGCATAATAGCCTCGGGCGAACAAATGATCTAAGCCGAGGACAAACAATTCAAGACAATCAATGAAGTTTATTTCGTGGAATGTGAATGGCCTACGTGCTGTCTTCGGCAAGGGCTTCCCAGATATCATCAAGGACTTAGATGCTGACTTCGTCTGCCTACAAGAGACAAAGATGCAGGCTGGACAGCTAGATGCTGATCTACCCAGCTATATGAGCTACTGGAACTATGCCGAGAAGAAGGGCTATTCTGGTACGGCTATCTATACCCGACATGAGCCTCTGAGTGTCTCCTACGGCATAGGCATCGAGCACCACGACACGGAGGGTAGAGTAATCACACTCGAATACCCAGACTACTACCTCGTCACCGTGTATGTGCCTAACTCTCAGGATGACCTTCGCCGTCTCGGCTATCGTATGACGTGGGAGGATGACTTCCGAGCCTATCTGATGGAGCTTGACCAAAAGAAGCCTGTGATCATCTGCGGAGACCTCAATGTGGCGCACAAGGAGATTGACCTAAAGAACCCCAAGAGCAATCGACGCAATGCAGGCTTCACCGACGAGGAACGAGGGAAGTTTACCGAGCTTCTTGGCTCAGGCTTCATCGACACCTTCCGCTTCTTTCATCCTGATCAGGTAGACATCTACTCCTGGTGGTCGTACCGATTCAAGGCTCGCGAACGTAACTCAGGCTGGCGCATTGACTACTTTGTAGCCTCCGAGCGACTGGCTCCTCGTCTCCGCTCAGCTAGCATACATACTGAGATCTATGGCTCTGACCATTGCCCTGTAGAGCTCATCCTAGAGTAAGACGTGTCAGACCTCACCACATACATTCATACGGATATGATACTTTGCATAGAGACCTCTACTACTCGCTGTAGTGTCGCCATAGGCTGGGGGACAGAGGTCATTGCCCAGCGTGCTATCGAGGCTCCCGAGGGCGGACACGCCTCAGCTCTCGCACCAATGGTAGAAGAGGTACTTCAGGAGATGAAGGCTAGAGACCTCTCTCTCAGTGCCATCGCCGTCAGTGCTGGCCCAGGCAGCTACACAGGGCTACGTATAGCGACCTCCCTAGCTAAGGGACTCTGTCTCGGGCTACGGCTCCCTCTTATAGCAGTCGATACCCTTGAGCTCTTAGCTCGAGGGGCTATTGTCCAGCTTCCAGAGGGAAGCCCTGTGACGATTGTCCCCATGCTCGATGCTCGACGTATGGAGGTCTATACCGCACAGTTCACAGCAGAGGGCAGACGTCTCACCGAGGATGCTCCTCTGGTACTAGACGAGCAAGCATCCCCGCTAAAACAAGGCAAGTACATCCTCGTCGGTAATGGAGCGACCAAAGCACGAGGCCTATGGCCCGAGCGGGACTACGAGGTCTGGGACGAAGGCTTTGCACCCGAAGCCTCGGTAATGATCCCACTTGCCACTGCTCACTATGAGGCTAAGGACTTCGTGGATACAGCCTACTGGACGCCCAACTACCTCAAGGAGTACGTTGCGGTCATTGCCAAGAATAAAGTACTGGGCCGCTAGCCTATCTCCTTGTGAGTACCTCCAACATTCCGATTAACCAAGTCATCCTAACGGGGGTGGTAACGGACGAACCTATCGTCCGTTACCTTGCCCCTGATTACCCCGAGGTACGTCTAAGGCTCATGACCAGCGAGCAGCTATCCCAGCGTCTCGTAGGCAAGACCTATGAGCAGAGGTACTGGCACCGGATAGTGCTGCGTGGCGAGGCAGGGAAGTACGTAGAGACCCACGTGCATGAGGGGGATACTATCTCTGTCGCTGGGCGAATCGAGTATGCGACAGAGAGTGATCGTGCTGGTAATCTCTCCCACATCACCGAGATCGTCTGTCAGCATGTACAGCTGCGGGAGGAAGCTATCCCAGCTCAGCAGACCAAAGTCTCGCCCTCTACACCTTCCCCCCCCGATCAGGAGACGACGGCAGACTCCCCTAAACTCGACTATAGCGACTACTCTCCCTCCACGGATGAAGACCCTCTAGCCTAAGGGATAGGCTCTTACTGAATAAAGGATAGCCTTTCCTAATCTGTCGGGATAAGCTATTGCGCCTCTCTCCCGAGACCTCTATTACCACCCCTACACACCTCCCCTACACGCTCTTACTTCTCCCTAGATATATACCCATCCACAGCCAAAGACGGACGCTGGGGGAGGAGAAGTCTTGTTTTCCGTACTTTTGTCGTGCTTTTAATGGTATAACAGACTAGGATAAATCAAGCTATGTACAGCTTAGAAGATATAAGAAAAGAGTTCCCCATACTGAGTAAGGAGGTACACGGTAAGCCCCTTATCTACCTCGACAATGCAGCTACAACCCAAAAGCCCCTATGCGTAGTAGAGGCCATCAACGAAGCCTACTACTCGGCCAACGCCAATGTGCATCGAGGGGTACACTATCTCAGCCAGCTCGCTACTGAGCACCACGAGGAGGCTCGTCGGCGTGTCGCTCGTTTCATCGGAGCACCTTCACCTGAAGGCCTCATCTTCACACGAGGCACGACCGAGGCCATCAACCTCGTAGCCTACTCCGCAGGTGAAGCCTTCTTCCTGAACGAAGGTGATGAGATCCTCATCAGCACGATGGAGCATCACTCCAACATCGTCCCTTGGCAACTCCTCGCAGCTCGTCGTGGCGCCAAGCTCAGGGTCATCCCGCTGACTCCCGATGGAGAGCTCGATATGTCCGCCTACCGAAGCCTACTCTCCCCACGCACACGCCTCGTCTCAGTCGCCCATGTCAGCAATGTCCTCGGCACGGTCAATCCCGTAGAGGAGGTCACACGTCTAGCCCACGAGGTGGGCGCACTTGTCCTCATCGATGGGGCACAGGCTGTGGCACATACTCGGGTGAATGTAGAGGAGATCGGGGCGGACTTCTACGCATTCAGTGCGCACAAGATCTATGGGCCTGTAGGCATCGGTGCCCTCTGGGGTCGTCCCGAGGTACTGGAGCAGATGCCCCCATATATGGGAGGGGGAGAGATGATCGAAAAAGTAAGCTTCGAGAAGACGACATACAATGTACTCCCCTTCAAGTTCGAGGCAGGCACACCTGACTATGTCGGGTCTACTGCCTTCTCCGTTGCCCTAGACTTCGTCGAACGGCTAGGGATAGAGGCCATCGCACATCACGAGGAGGAGCTCCTAGCCTATGCGACAGAGCGACTACTGAGTGAGTTCCCAGAGAGCTACATCCTTGGCACTGCTCCCCACAAGGGGGGGATACTATCCTTTGGGATCGGGAAGATACACCCCTTCGATCTAGGTACGCTCCTTGATCACATGGGAGTAGCTATTCGCACGGGGCATCACTGCGCCGAGCCCCTCCTGCACAGCTACGGGTACGAGGCTGTGGCACGTGCTTCGTTTGGGCTGTATAACACTCGGGAGGAAGTAGATTACTTCTTCGAAGCACTCCATCGGGTCGTCCCGATGCTCCTCTAGGTGTATGGCTAGGCAAGCAAAGGTACACACGCCCCTACTCCCTACCTTCGGCCACGAAGGACTCATCGAGTGTGGCTGTGACGAAGCTGGTCGTGGCTGTCTGGCAGGGCCCGTGGTGGCTGCTGCAGTAATCCTCCCCGAGGGCTTCTCTCATCCCCTACTCAACGACTCCAAGCAGCTGACAGAGCGACAGCGAGAGCTCCTACGCCCCATTATCGAGCAGGAGGCTCTAGCATGGGGAGTAGGAAGTGTATCCCCCGAGGAGATCGACCAGATCAATATCCTACGGGCTTCCTTCCTAGCGATGCACCGAGCGATCGATGACCTTATCCTCCGTCCCCAGCTCCTACTCATTGATGGTAATCGCTTCACCCCCTATCCAGATATTCTCCATGAGTGTATCGTAGGGGGAGACGGCAAGTATATGAGTATCGCTGCGGCCTCGGTACTAGCCAAGACCCACCGAGATGCCCTAATGCTTCGCCTAGCTACCGAATACCCTGGCTATGGACTAGAGGTGCACAAGGGGTACCCGACCCCGGCACACAAGGCAGCTATCCGTAGGCTTGGCCTCACCCCCATTCACCGGAAGACCTTCGCCATTCGCTAGGCAGCCCCAGCCTAAATAGCAGAGCCCCCTATCGACCTCGGTCGATAGGGGGCTCTGCATATCTGTGGGGATCATACCTACCACTCTGAAGAGGGGGAGGAAGTAGACCTCCGCTCTAAGATCTTCCGAGCTTCGTCTCGTTCCATACCTTCGTCAAAGAACTCAAGTAGGCGACCGATGTTGTAGCCCCTCCTTAGCCGTGGTGCTATAATCCGCAGGGCATCTAGCTGCTCCTCCTCGAAGTCGAAGACCCCAAGAATCTGTATCGCTTGCTTCACGGAGTAGGTGCAGCGTAGCGATGTCTGTCGTAGGAGGGCTAGCTGCTCCTCGGGGAAAGCCTCCTCTCGTAGCTGACGAAGGAAGTCATTGAAGTCCTGCTCCTCTTCGTTAAGCCTCCTCTGCTGCCGTGATGCGGGTGGTACAGGCCGAGGTGTAGGAGTCTGTCCGGGCTGGACAGTGAGGGTACGTGGCATACGCTGATTAGAGAAGTAGTCAGCCCCCTTCCCCTCGACGAAGCTGTAACGAACCAGGCTATCCTGAAGGAAGGCTGCCTCGATCGTCAGTGAGTTGCGATAGGTATCAAGGAAGTAATAGGACCAAATCTCCTTTCCTCCCGCTGCCACCTCTTTCCCTCTTGGTGATCCAAGCAGTGTTAAGACCTGCTGCCGAGTCATCCCCTGAGCCATCTTATGCACCGCCGTACGCTGGCGAGCTATCGTAGCGCACGAAGAGGAGAGAGCAAGCACCCCCACCACGAGAGCTAGGACCTTCATTGCATGTCTCTTCATAGGGTCTATCTTGTTGGGCTTATTCTGTGAGACCTAGGATACGGCGAGCCTGCTGCTGGGCGTTGTCGAAGTCGAAGAGGTCTATGAGGCGATAGGCATTATAGCCATCCCGTATACGTAGGGCGACCGCCTCTAGTACCTGTAGCTTCTCCTTATCCCAGGTAAAGAGCTTGAGTAAGCGAGCTACCTGAGCGACAGTGAACGAGTTGTATCGTGCGGCATCTTGGATATAGCGGATCTTGTCCTTGTCCCAGGTCTGTCGCTCTACTACGCTTAGGAATTCCTCGAAGCTCTCCCTTGGCTCGACCTGACCGCCATAGCGGGGATCATACTCCCTCGGTACGGGAGGCACACGCTCTAGGATCTGGCGAGCCCGATCCTGGGCTGGTCCATAGGAGAAGAGCTCCAGCAGACGGAAGGCATTGTAGCCATTCCTCAGTCGTGGAGCAAGTGCCTCTAGTAGAGCGAGACGCTGTTCGTCCCAGTGGAAGAGGGTAATAAGCCGTCCAGCCTGATCGACCGTGAAGAGGCTGCGCCGAGCCACACTCTGGATGAAGCCTATACGCTCCTCTTCGAAGGGGATACGACGTACCTCACCGTAGAAGTCCTCGAAGGCTCGAGCCTCCTCCTCCAGCACCCTCGGGTCTGGATAGCCTCCTGGTACTGGGGTTGGGACGGGGCTAGGAATGGGTACTACGGGACCCGAGCTCACATGACGATCTTGCTCCACTACACTCTGACGGCTGTCATACTTGGAGACACGATCCTGAGCGAAGGTCACCGTCACATCTAACTGCCTAGATAGGATGTCTGTGTAGACGTACTCCCAGGTCTCGGTGCCATCATCCTGGACACTCTTGTTCTTAGGTGCACCCAGCAGAGCTGTGATCTGCCCCTTGGTCATTCCTCGTTCGATCTGATTGACTTTGCTCCGAGCCTTCCCCACACCCCCACAGGAGGTCGTGAGGGCGAGGACTAGGCATACGAGAGCCCATGCATATTTCTTCATTGGTAGTATTATGTTGGGGGTTTCTTTAACGTGTCAGGCCGAGGATGCGCCTAGCCTTCTCCTGATTGCTAGAGAAGGTGAATAGGTCTACGAGCTTATACGCATTGTAGCCATCCCTCAGACGTGGAGCAAGGGCTTCCAGCACCTCGAGCTTCTCGCTATCCCAGGTGAAGAGGCGCAGAATGCGGGCAGTCTGCGCCACAGTGAAGACGTTGCGACGAGCAGCATCACGGATGAAGCGTATCTTATCCTTAGTGAAGTGCTTATCTGCGATCGCCCTTAGGAAGTCCTCAAAGGATTCTCTATCACGCTCGTCCTCATAGCGAGGATCCTGTGGATAGCTTGGGTAGCGAGGGTTAGAGGGGTAAGTAGGGTTAGATGGGTAGCTTGGGTAGTCCCTCTGTGAGCGGCGACGCTCCCAGTCGTCTCCGTTGTAGGAGTCCATACGTACGACACGGTTGTCATAGAAGGTGACGACCACGACCGAGGTCTCCCCTAGGATGTTGGTACGGCGATACTCCCAGTCCTCAGAGCCGTCTGTGGCGAGACGACGATAGGAGGGTGTGCCAAGAATATTGGTTACCTCACGCTTGGTCATACCACGCTCAATGCGGTTCGTCTCACTTCGATTAGTGAGCATAGACAGATCGCAAGAGGTCAGACTGAGTCCGAGGGCAAGAGTGCAGATGCTGAGGAAGATCTTCATATCTATATCCTAATTAAAAGGTTCATCGGCAGGACAGTGACGATGTACTACATGGAGTCGTCCCACCTACCTGCCGTAAAATTACACTTTTTTCCCCGCTCACATACTATCCTCCTGCTCCACACCTCATCTTTACATTCCACTCCACTGTACGACTCATGGTCAAGGGATCGGGGCAAGCCCAACAGCGACTCGGGCTATGGAGCTCCAGCCCCCCTAGCTGTGCCCTGTGGCTAGTGTGGTGACGCCTTTTCTACGGGTGTGAGATAAGCCTCCCCTAGGACATACCGAGAGCGCACTTGTGTACACGTGTGTATACAGTAGTGTACACGCCTGTATACAAATGTGTACACGCGTGTACACATTTGTCTCCTCGTTATAGGGACTGAGGCGGGGTAATTAGGGGGGCTCCCCCCTGGCTGAGGAGGAGCGTACCCGAGCACTGTAGAGAGGGCTGGCTACAGGCAGAGGAGATGAGGGTGAGGGGTCAGAGGTGAAGGCCTTCACCAGACACTCTGTCTCGGTGGACGGGGGGTGTGAGTAGGCTGTTTTCGTTATCTTTGCGAGTAATACGAATGCGCTAAGCGTGAAGGGCTGGCACTAAGGGAAGCTCCATGCAGCCCCCACACCCAACAAATAAGATGAAGAAGCTAAAGATCGTACTCATCGGCTACGGCAAGATGGGACATGTCCTAGAGCAAGTAGCCCAGAGGCGAGGACACGAGATCGTACTAACGATAGATAAGGGAGACGAAGATCGCTTTGACGACCTGCGTTTCCTCACGGCAGATGTAGCGATAGAGTTCACTGCCCCACAGATGGCCTATGCCAATTGCCTCAGAGCCCTAGAGCGTGGCATCCCCACTGTCTCTGGCACGACTGGCTGGAGCGAGGATCTGCCGAAGCTAAGGAAGCTATGCAAGGAAGGGGGTAAGACCTTCTTCTGGGCTTCGAACTTCAGTATCGGAGTGAACCTCTTCCTCCAGATCAACCGTAGAGTAGCAGAGCTCATGAAGGCTGCCCCTAGCTATCAGCTAAGCCTAGAGGAGACCCACCACATACACAAGCTCGATGCCCCTAGTGGCACAGCCATCACACTAGCTGAGACGATCCTAGACGAGCGTCACGAGCTCAGGAAGTGGGAGCTCACCGATGAACCCAGCCCACATGTCCTGCCCATCAAGGCACACCGTGAGGGCGAGATCGCTGGCATCCATACCGTACACTATACGTCAGAGGTAGATAGGATTAGCTTGACTCATGAGGCCTTTGGACGTGAAGGCTTTGCCCTAGGAGCGATCCTAGCTGCAGAGTACGCCACCAAGCACACCGGCTGGCTCACTATGGAGGATATGCTGAACGTACACTAATCAAAGCACCCAAGGAATGAAAAGATACCCGATCGAAGGACAGAGTGCACGCCGACAACTATGGACCCGCATCAAGGGCGGGATTATCATCGTCCTCTTCATCATCTTTGCCCTATGGGCTGGGCTATGGTGGCTTCTGCTCCTGCCCCTACTCATCGACTTCTACTTCACGAGGTTTATCAATTGGCGTTACCTGCGCAAGCACCCCAATCCTCTGGTACGTACCCTAGGGGCTCTGCTGGAGGATGTGGTCTTCGTCGTGCTGATGGTGACCCTCATCTTCACCTACTTCTTCCAGAACTTCGCTATCCCCTCTTCCTCGCTGGAGAAGACACTCCTTATCGGAGACTACCTCTTCGTCAATAAGCTAAGCTATGGGCCTCGTGTCCCGATGACACCGATCGCCCTACCGCTGGCACACAATACAGCCTTTGGGCGAAAGTCCTATCTGGACAAGCCTTCACTGCCCTATCGCAGACTTCGTGGCCTAGGACAGGTAGAGCGCAACGACCTCGTGGTCTTCAACTTCCCTGCTGGAGACACCGTTGCCCTCAACATGCCCAACCCCGATTACTACACCCTCTGCGCTGCCTACGGGCGTGATGCCGTGTGGGCAGACAGGGCACAGTTTGGGGAGATCGTCTACCGCCCCGTAGACCGTCGTGACCACTACGTCAAGCGGTGTATAGGGCTACCTGGGGAATTCTTCGCTATCAAGAACAACCAAGTCTACATCAATGACAAGGCGATCGAGAACCCGAAGAATATGCAGCTGAACTACTTCGTCCAGACCGATGGCACCCCGCTCCCCCAAAGCCTACTTGACGAGCTCGAGATCAACGACCGTGATGTACAGCTCCTCTACACCTATCAGGCAGGCGATCAGGCAGATCTATCGGGATTCATCCGCCAGATGCGCCTCTCGATGACTCCGATCGAAGGGCGTGGCTATGGACTCATCTATCACCTGCCTCTGACCGAGGAGATGAAGGGACGACTACAGGGCGAGCCCTATGTCCGTACAATAGATGTGGAGATAGCTCCTCGGGAGAGCACTGGAGACGTCTATCCCCTTGGACTCAAGACCGGTTGGACACGTGATAATTATGGTCCTCTCTTCATCCCCCGTCGAGGCATGAAGATCAACCTCACTCCCACGACTGTGGCTGCCTATAGCCGTTGTATCCGGAACTATGAGGGCCACAGCCTAGAGCAGAGGGCAGACGGCACCTACCTAGTGGATGGGACTCCACAGACGACCTATACCTTCGGCATGAACTATTACTTCATGCTCGGGGACAACAGACACATGTCAGCTGATAGCCGTTACTGGGGCTTCGTACCCGAGGATCATATCGTCGGTAAGCCTGCCTTCCTCTGGCTATCGATCAATAACGAACGCCCACTGCTGAGCGGAGGTATCCGTTGGGGCAGGATGATGAGACTGATCCATGGCAAGTAAGGATAATAAGGTTCGGAACTGGCTCCTATACGGGGCACTACCGCTGGGGATTCTCGTCCTCGTAGTCGTACTTCGCCTCTTCGTCCTAATTCCGTTTAGGGCACATACACGTACGATGGAGCCTAAGATACGGCAGGGAGCATGGGCTCTTGCCTTGAGGGGGAAGACACCACATAGAGGGGATGTCGTCCTACTGCAGGTGCAGCAGGTCACTGGAGACAAGCGTCATCATCAGCTGGCTCTAGGTCGGGTCATTGGCCTACCAGGAGACTCGATAGAGCTCCTTAAAGGCAAACTCTACGTCAATGCACGACCACAGAAGGACTATCGAGCCAAGCGCACCGATGAGAGCTACGCTCTTCGTGTACCCCGACGCAAGGGTGTATATACGATCTCTCCCCGTAGCCTCGTAGCCTATCGCACGGCACTCCTCAGTGAGGAACGCCTAGGACTGGCTCGTGACCGCCGAGAGCGACTAGGGACAGATACCAGTACCTGGATCGAGAAGCTACGACGTGACCCTCGTCGCACCTTCTACCGAGACTACTACTGGGTGCTCATTGATCAGCCAAGTCAAGCCCCAGACTCACGTCATCTAGGGATCATCCCAAGCGAAGCCATCGAGGGAGTCGTCCTCTTTGCCCTCTAAGCCCTAGTACGTGCAGTCTCCCTTCTCGCTCCTCCTCTCTACGGCCTACGCTCCACCTGTGAGCTACTTCACCAAGCTCTATCATATAGGTGAAGGGCTCGTGGGGATCGAGGCTGAGGAGAACTATATCAAGCAGACCTACCGCAACCGCTGTCATATACTTAGTCCCAACGGACTGCAGGCGCTGACGATCCCCGTGGAGCAGTCCCCGAGTCTCAAGACTCCTATCCGTGAGGTACGTATCTCGGAGCATGGCTCGTGGCGACACCTTCACCTACAGGCATTGAGCACGGCATACGGCTCTAGTCCTTTCTATGAGTATTACATAGATGATCTACTGCCGATCTATGAGCGGGGGTATAGGTATCTATGGGACTTCAACGAAGCCCTCTTCACACAGCTCCTACAACTCCTACACCTAGAGGTGTCCTGGCAGGAGACGGAGGCCTTCACACCTCTGGGCTCACATCCAGAGGATTGGCGGTATGGCTTACGTCCCAAGCATCCCGAGCCTAACCCGACCTTCGTGCCCCGTCCCTATCATCAGGTCTACCGAGACCGCTTTGGCTTCGTCCCTGATCTCAGCATCCTCGATCTACTCTTTGATATGGGCCCGGAGGCTCTACTCATCCTTCGGGACAGCTACGTCTGTCCCACAATCCCCTAAACGAAAGTAAGCGTGTACAAGCAATCCCACTTCCCTACTCCCCCTCAGGCAGAGGCTAGACCCGAGCTACTACGTCACCTAGACACAGAGCGCACAGACCCCTTCTACTACATGCGAGATAAGTCCTCCCCCGAGGTGCTCTCTTATCTACAGGCAGAGAATGCCTACACCGAGGAGGTCATGCAGGGGACAAAGGAGCTGCAGGAGACGATCTATCAGGAGATCCTCGGGCGTATCAAGGAGGATGACCAGAGCTACCCTACCCTACGCCGAGGCTACTATTACTACACCTGCACGGAGAAGGGGAAGCAGTACCCGACACACTACCGCTACGAGGCTAAGGCCTTCGAGGCCGAATGGGGCGAGCATCCAGAGGCTGTCACAGGCGGAGAGCTCCTCTTCGATGTCAATGCCTTGGCCGAGGGCAAGCCTGCCTTCATCTTTGCAGGCTATGCCATTAGCCCAGACAATCGTCTAGCAGCTTATTTCTCCAACGATACGGGCTCCTACGCGGAGTTTGAGCTACGCATCCGGGACCTCGTGCGGGGCGAAGACCTCGACTTCTGCCTGCAGGGTGTCTCTTCGTTGGCTTGGGCAGAGGACAGCGAGACCATCTACTACAGCCTCATAGACGACACTCTGAGGTCCTCGCGCATCTATGTCCAGCACCTATCGGAGCCCGGGGCTGAGCTCCTATATGAGGAGCTAGACGGACGCTTCTCCTGCAGTGTCAGCGAGACGAAGACACGTGAGTTCATCTTCATCTCTACCTCCAGCAGCACGACCAGCGAGGAGTACTACCTCTGGAGCTCGGGCGAGGATAGAGACCCCAAGCTCTTCCTGCCAAGAGAGGCTGACGTACGCTACTCAATCCTCTCGCACAGAGACCGCTTCTACATCTACTACAAGGATAAGGAGCACCTAAATGGCATGGTCTATACCGCCCCACAGGCAGAGGTCTCTGAACGTCTAAGCTGGACGCTCCTCATTCCCCACCGAGAGGATGTACGCCTTGATAGCATCGGTGTCTACCAGGACTATATCGCCCTAGAAGAGCGACGAGAAGGACTGACCGAGATACGTATCCTCACCAGCCAAGGTCAGGAGCAGGGCAAGATCCACTTCCCCGAACCCGTCTACACGATCAGTCTACGTGGCAATAGCCAGTATGAGGCCACGACGATACGCTATGTCTATTCCTCGCTCAATCGCCCCTCCTCCCTCTACGAGTACGACCTCACGACAGGCGAGAGTCGCCTACTGAAGGAGCAAGAGGTCGGCGGAGGCTTCTCCCCCGAGCGCTACATCGTGGAGCGCAGATGGGCGACAGCACCTGATGGGGCACGTGTCCCGATGGCTCTACTCTATCGTCGAGACCTCGTACGGGATGGCTCTGCCCCCGCTCTCCTCTATGGCTATGGGAGCTATGGGATAGCGATGGATGCCCACTTCGGGGTATCTATATTCAGCTTGGTCGATAGGGGCTTTGTCTATGCCCTCGCACAGGTACGTGGGGGGAGCGACCTAGGTGAAGCTTGGTACGAGGAGGGCAAGTTCCTGAAGAAGCGTAATACCTTCACCGACTTCATCGCCTGCGCCGAGCACCTCATCCAGGAGGGATATACCTCATCCGAGCGACTCACAGCTATGGGAGGTAGTGCAGGTGGGCTACTCATGGGTGCTGTGGTGAATATGCGCCCTGAGCTCTTCCACGCAGTCATCGCACAAGTCCCCTTCGTAGATGTCGTGACGACGATGCTTGATGAGACCCTTCCCCTCACCACGGGCGAATATGAGGAGTGGGGCAACCCCAATGATCCCGAGTATCTGCAGTATATGCTCAGCTACTCCCCCTATGACAACCTCCACTCAGGGCCCTACCCGCACCTCCTCGTCACCGGTGGACTCAACGACTCGCAGGTACTCTTCCACGAGCCCACGAAGTATGTCGCCAAGCTACGTACCCTCAAGACCGATGACCACCTCCTGCTCCTACATATGGATATGACCTCTGGACACGGAGGTGCCACAGGACGCTATGACGGGATACGAGATACAGCATTCGAGTATGCCTTCCTACTGATGACCCTCGAGTAAGACACACAGAGCCCCTTCCATCAGAGCGAGGAGAGAGAGCACTCTCCCATACTAGCCCCATCAGATCTACGAAGGCGATCTGATGGGGCTAGTCTCTAGTAGCACCCGTTGAAAAAATCAGTACCTTTACCCCATAAACTAACGTAGGGAGAGCATCGCCTCCCTGCCTATTATTCATCCTAATCACTCCATAGCATGTGCACCAAGCTTCGTTACTATCTAGGTATACTTGCTCTAGCTGCCCTCACCCTTGCCAGCTGTAGCAAGAGTCAGGTCTACGAGCAAGTCATCCCCGCTGAAGCGGACTTCGTCCTCTCAGTATCTGTAGACCAGCTCGTCAAGAAGTCGGAAATTCTATCCAAGGAGAACAAGGCACTCCGTGATCAGCTCTTCCCCAACTCCAATGCCCCAGAGGCCAAGGTCCTAAGACCTCTCCTCGAAGATCCCTCGAAGGCAGGTATCGACTTCAAGAGCCCTGTCTATCTCTTCACTACACCTGACCTCCAGGGTGCATTCCTGGCTCGCGTATCTGACGAGGGAAAGCTCAAGAAGTTCCTCACCGACCTGAACCAAATCAAGAATCCTCAGGCCACCATGGAGCTGAAGGATGGTATCTCGATCCTAAACGATACGGGAGATAACGCCGTCGCCTTCACCAAGGATGCACTCCTCATCCTCATCCCCACCACCCAGACCAAGAAGGATATGCGTGTGGAAGCTATCCAGCTACTCAAGCTCAAGGAGGGCAAGCGTTACCACGAAACCTCATCCTTCAAGGAACTCAAGTCCAAGAAGTCAGACCTATCCCTTATCCTTGACTACAAGAAGCTCTTCTCACTCTACTCATACTATGCATATGGCCAACTCAACCCCGACCAGCTCGCTGCCCAAGGGATAGATATGAGCAAGATGCAGATAGCGCTACATATCAACTTCGAGAGCGGAGTGACTACCACCGATATCAAGTACATATCCGAAGACAAGGCAACCCTAGAGAAGTTCACAAAGCTCAGCCAGACCATCTCTCCAAAGAAGAGTGAGAACAAGTATGGTAAGTTCCTCACTAAGGACAACCTCTTCGTCATGAATGGCTATTGCAGCGGTCCTGAGATTGTCAATGTCTACAAGGATAACCCTGCATTCACCAGGGTCTTTGAGGCCCTAGGAGAAATGGGTATTGAGCCCTCATCGCTCTTCAGCCTAGTCGATGGTGAGTTCGCTCTATCCATCTCCTCGCTTAACCCACTTAGGAGCGCTGGCGTTCCAGTCACCATCTATGCTGAGAGTAAGAACCCTCAAGGAGTCGATGCAATCGCCCAAGCGATCGAGGAGAAGAGCAAGCAGTCCACTGACTCAACAATCGAAGTATGGAGCTATGACCAGCCATACACCCTACAGAGCGAGGGGGACCACCAGTATGTCGCTCATAAGGAGGGAAATCCATCCCTATACTTCGGCTATAAGGACGGCTCCACCTACTTTGCTCTAGGAGATGAGGCCAAGGCTACTCTCTTCAAGGAACAGAAGCCTAATGTCAGCGAAGCTACCTACTCCTCCATCCTCAAGGGACACTCCGCCTCGATGGTACTCGACCTCAACTACCTCCTCACAAGCACCCCTGTCGGATCCTTTGTTATGAGCTTTGTCCCCAAGAAGGTATCAGACCGCCTGAAGGCTCTCTCCTACCTCTCAGCAACCAACGATGGAGTGAACGGACACATGGAGCTCAAGCTAAACACGAAGGAGAACCTACTGAAGCTCCTTACTGATCTAGCTCGCATCATGACCGTAGAGGACAAATAGCCTCGCCCGACCCAAGGGATACCACCTGCAGGCTATCCCGTCACAGAGCTGACCTACCTCTAGGGTAGGAAGCACCGAAGCCCCTCGGTAGACTCTCGCCTCAAGGCGATAGCTACCGAGGGGCGTCTCCGTTCTATTATGAGAGCACACCTCTGTAATGAGGGCTCCAGCAAGCCTGCCCTTAAATCAAATTCCCCCTCTAACCCTTAGCCCAACCTACCACAAACAGCTCCCTACCCGCCTTTTCCAATCCCCACGAATACCCCTCCATAATGCAGGTAAAACGACCATTCCGAGAGGGCTGGAGAGGACTCGGTATGTTCGCACTAGAGGACTCGGTATGTTCGCACCCATCACCTATGTAAGATGACGAGTGCGAACATACCGAGACCGATTTACCCCTCTCAGTATCTCCTCTCCAACCCTCTGGAAAAGCCCAACACATAGGAGGTATGAACGGCTTAGGACTCATCCATTGTTACCTGCACTGGGATCCCCACTTACTCCCTATATCAAGGAGCATTTTCCCTCCACTTCCCTCCTTCTTAGGATGGCTAGAGCCATCCCCCGTAGGAGGATAGGATGGGTTTAGCCACTTTTATACATCCCCCCACACAGAGGGAGACAACACTCTCTTGTCTTTTGGCTCAATAAAATGGGTAGGGCTGACGCATGAAATCACCATAGTGCGAGGGCAAGGTTCTCAAGGAGCATAGGCCGAAAAGATAGAAGTGTCCGCTAGGTGTAGATATGCCAAGCGAATACCTCCTACCTAGGAGGGATGAGTATACACGTGTGTACACAACTGTATACCCACGTGTACACAACTGTATACACGCGTGTACACAAGTACGCTCTAAGTATATCCTCTGTAGGGCTCGCTTGTATATCTGTTTCTTAGAGATAATGTCTAGGATCTCTAGGGATGAGCTAGGGCTCCCTAGGATATGAAATGATACCCCCAAAGATCTAAAGGCTGGAGTGTGTGAGCGAGATCATGCGTCGTCCCCTTTGCGAAGGGGGAGAGCATACATGTGTCATTTTGCTCAATTGGAGGGCTGGTTATCTAAGGAATTCGTTATCTTTGGTATACAAACTATATAGCATACAATTAACTTCTTTTGCTTGATTTGATATGAATAGTGTACGTACTACGCTCTATGCTGCAGGGATAGCTCTTGGGCTCCTTGCCTCCTCTCCGCATGCCTCAGCCCAGCAGGACTACAAGCCTACGAAGGAGAACCTCCAGGCACGTGAGGCCTTCCGTGACAAGGGCTTTGGGATCTTCCTCCACTGGGGACTCTACAGCACCTTCGCTCAAGGCGAGTGGTATATGACCAATGCCAATATCGACCATGCCGAGTATGCCAAGGCCGCCGCTGGCTTCTATCCCTCTCACTTCGATGCCGCAGCTTGGGTAAGTGCCATCAAGGCCTCGGGAGCAGGCTACCTAACCATCACCTCGCGCCACCACGATAGCTTCTCTATGTGGGACACGAAACAGAGCGACTACAACATCGTCAAGGCTACCCCCTTCCGCCGAGACATCCTCGCAGAGCTGAGGGATGAGTGCCGCAAGCAGGGCTTGGGCTTCCATATCTATTACTCCATCCTTGACTGGCATCGTGAGGACTACTACCCCATCGGACGTACAGGACGAGGTACGGGTCGCAAGAGCCACGGTAGCTGGGACACTTACGATGCCTTCATGAACGCACAGCTTGCCGAGCTCGTACGAGACTACGGAGCAGAGGCTATCTGGCTGGACGGAGAGTGGGATCAGGATGAGAACCCAGGCTTCGACTGGCGATATGACAAGATGTACGCCAATATCCATAAGATCAACCCAGCCTGCCTGATCGGGAACAACCACCATAGCGCACCACATCAAGGCGAGGACTTCCAGATGTTTGAGCGAGACGTCCCCGGAGCTAACACCGCAGGGCTATCAGGTCAAGACATCAGTAAGCTCCCCCTAGAGACTTGTCAGACGATGAATGGTATGTGGGGCTACAAGATCATCGACCAGAACTACAAGTCCGACACCACCCTCATCCGCCTACTTGTACAGACAGCAGGACGCAATGCTAACCTCCTACTGAACATCGGCCCTGAACCCTCGGGTGCCCTCCCTGCCCTCGCACTAGACCGCCTAGCCAAGATCGGCTCCTGGATGAAGGTCTATGGCAAGACCGTCAAGGATGGTGTACGTGAGGGAATCCTGCCCCCTCTGGAATGGGGTGTGACCACCCAGCGAGGCAAGACGCTCTACCTACACATCCTCGACTGGAAGAGCCGCATGCTCTCCCTACCTCTGACGGATCGAGTACAGCGTGTTGTCTCCTTCGACACTCAGCGTCCCATCCCCTACACCCAGACCAAGGCGGGGCTGACCCTGACCTTCGACAAGGCTCCACACGAGCTCAATGCCATCGACTATATCGTCGAGGTTACACTCAAGTAAGGGCGCACATGGACTATCGTATAGAGAACTGTGCTTCCTCTGCCACCAGTGCCCTCAGGGCACAGCAGGGAGGTGCCTACCGAGTAGAGCTCTGTGCAGCCCTACCTGAGGGAGGCACGACCCCGAGCTATGGCGAGATCTGTACCGCTCGTCGCCTCCTAGACATCAAGCTCAACGTCATCATTCGCCCCCGTGGAGGGGACTTCCTCTACACCCCGATCGAGCAGGAGATCATGCTCCACGACATCGAGCAGGCTAAGCGCATCGGCGTAGATGGAGTGGTCATCGGCTGCCTTACCCCTGAGGGGGAGGTCGATAGACCGCTCATGGCTCGGCTCATCGAGGCAGCTGGTGGGATGAGCGTGACCTTCCATAGAGCGATCGATATGTGCCGGGATAGGGAGGCTGCGCTGGAGACCATCATAGACCTCGGCTGCTCGCACGTACTGACCTCAGGCGGACACAATACCGCCCTAGAGGGAGCCGATGAGCTCGCTCGTATGGTCCGGCAGGCTGCAGGCCGTATCGTCATCATGCCAGGTAGTGGTGTGAACCCGACAAACATAGCTCAGCTAGCTGAGCGTACGGGAGCTAGCGAGTTCCACTTCTCGGCTCGTCACCCTACCCCTAGTGGTATGCTCTACCGACACGCAGGGGTCTCCATGGGCGGGACAGTCACCATAGACGAGTACAGCCTCCTAGAGACCGACCCCGAGCTGATACGCTCTGCACTCTCTGCACTCAAGCAACTACACTCATAGCAACATAAAGTACCTTCATACAGACAATATGCGCACACGGATGATATTTACCCTCGCCCTTGCCCTCCTACCGACC
Source organism: uncultured Porphyromonas sp. (assembly GCF_915070105.1). Taxonomy (GTDB): domain Bacteria; phylum Bacteroidota; class Bacteroidia; order Bacteroidales; family Porphyromonadaceae; genus Porphyromonas. The sequence goes on along the minus strand of NZ_CAJZFJ010000001.1, from coordinate 28,123 downwards.
CTAGGGCAGGCGAAGGAGGTAAAGAAGCCCAGTCGGCAGACCATACAGGTCCAGAGTGACCTAGCGAAGCGAAGGGCTGCCTTCAAGGAAGGCAAGATCTTCGACATCTTCCAGAGCAAAATGACTCCAGAGGAGCGTGATGCCCTCACCTTCCTCTACGCCTACATGCCGAGCAACGACCTCATCAACCGCTCGGGTCAGTTCTTCCTCGACCACGTACGTAGCTCTCTCAGGGCTCGACAGGAGCTTCCCTGGGGTAAGAGTGTACCCCAGCTTGAGTGGCTACACTTCGTGCTCCCGCCACGAGTCAATAACGAAGCCCTCGACTCGGCTCGCCTCGTCCTCTACGATGAGCTGAAGGATCGGGTGAAGGGGCTATCCCTGAAGGAGGCTGTACTGGAGGTCAACCACTGGTGTCACGAGCACGTAGTCTATACACCAAGTGACTCCCGCACCTCCTCACCTCTAGCGACCATCCGTACTGCCTACGGGCGTTGTGGAGAGGAGTCCACGCTCCTCGTCGCAGCCCTACGTACCATAGGCATCCCAGCCCGTCAGGTCTATACCCCACGCTGGGCACATACGGATGATAACCATGCCTGGGTAGAGGCTTGGGTAGATGGGCAGTGGTACTTCCTCGGGGCATGTGAGCCCGAGCCTGTGCTCAACCTAGCTTGGTTCAACGCACCCGTCTCTCGTGCTATGCTCGTACATACCAAGGCCTTCGGACGCTATGATGGCCCCGAGGCTGTCATCAGTCGTACCCCGACCTATACGGAGATCAATGTCATAGATAACTATGCCCACACGGGCAAGATCATCGTAGAGGTCGTAGACGCTAAGGGACAAGCTCTGCCCCACACCTCGGTAGACTTCAAGGTGTACAACTACGGAGAATTCCACACCGTAGCTCGCCAGAAGACAGATGCCAAGGGACGTACGACCTTCATAGCCGGTAGAGGGGACATGATCCTGTACGCTAGTCGGGCTGTGGGCAATAGCTTCCGCTACGGACTGCAGCAGGTGACCTTTGGCAAAGATAGCCTTGTGCGCCTCACCCTTAACCATAGCCCCGAGGAGAAGCTGGACCTAGACTTCACCATCACCCCTCCTAGAGAAGATGCTCGCTACCCCGAGGTGACCAAGGAGCAGCGTGCCGAGAATGATCGCCGTATGGCTGAGGAGGACTCCATACGAGTGCGCTATGTATCGACCTTCCTCACGAAGCAGCTTGATGGTCTCGATGCACGAGGCAACTGGCAGACGATACGTACCTTCGTAGACACAGCTAAGGATAAGGAGCAGGCTCTAGCGCTCCTACGTGTGATCTCCGCCAAGGACCTACGAGACGTAGAGCTAGAGGTACTGAGGGATCACCTCACGAATACCCAGCCCCTCGAAGCCTTCGCCTCCGATGCTGCGCTCGTGATGAACTATATCTACAACCCTAGAGTATCTACCGAGCCCCTGACCAGCTACAAGAGCCTATTCCTCTCTGCCGTACCTCAGGAGCTACAGAAGGCCTTCCGCAGTAGCCCCGAGGCGCTACGTCAGTGGTGCATCCGCTCCATCACGATAGATGAGGCAAACAACCCGCTCTCCTATCCCATCGAGCCACTCGGCGTATGGCGCACGAGACGAGCTGACCGCCACTCACTGGGCATCTTCTTCGTATCACTCGCTCGTACCATGGGCTGGCCTGCCCGCATTGATGGTGTCACGGGTAAGGTACAGTACTACGAGGGCAAGGCTTGGCACGATGTGACCTTCGAGGCTAGCGCACACAAGGCTACTGCCCAGCAGGGGACACTTCGCCTAAGCTACAAGGACAATGGTATCATCGACAATCCGAAGTACTACTATCAGTTCACCCTATCTAAGTTCGGGAAGGATGGCTCACTCGACCTACTGAGCTATGACGAAGGAGACAATGGCCTAGAGCAAGGCACTTCGTGGGCAAAGACCTTCAAGGATGGCGCCCCCATGGATGCAGGGCACTACCTCCTCGTCTCTGGCTCCAGACTTGCTAGTGGTAGCGTACTCGTCAATGTCAAGACCCTATCGATCTCTGCAGGCAAGACCACAGACGAAGCTCTCGTGATGCGTAGAGACACCACCGCTGTAGCTGTCCTCGGGAGCTTCAACTCGGAGAACCTCTACGGCTACCTCGGAGAGGCTCAGTCCTTGACTAAGACCTCCGACATCACGGCAGCACAGCCTCAGGAGCGCTCGCTCCTCTCTACCACAGGCCGAGGCTACTACATCCTAGGTATTCTCGGAGCTGGCGAAGAGCCTACAAATCATGCCCTCAAGGACATCATCGCCGAGCGTGAAGTCTTCGAGCACTGGGGGCGTAGCCTTGTGCTCCTCTTCAAGGACGAGACAAGTCGCTCACGCTACCGCAGTGAGGACTTCCAAGGTCTACCGAAGGGTACTGTCTTCGGCATCGATGCCACGGGCAAGATACTAGATGAGCTACGCACCTCGATGAAGCTACGTAGTGGCGACCTGCCTGTCTTTGTTATCGCAGATACCTTCAATCGTGTCGTCTTCGTCTCACAGGGCTACACGATCGGTCTCGGTCGTCAGCTACGCAGTGTGATCACCGCCCTCGAGCAGGAGCAGTGCACCGAGCCAACACGTACCTGCACCCAGCCCTAAGCTATCATCCTCTCGTGTATGCTCTCCGTAGCATACACGAGAGGAGCTAAAAGGAACTTCGCCCCCCAAGGTCTAGCTAGACCTTGGGGGGCGAAGTCTTTTATTTCGGTATTGAAATACTAACCTAAAATCAAAGCAGACGAAGGAGAGCCCTAGAGCGTAATCTTGGTAATTACCAGCTAGGAAGTATTATCGAAAAAAGAAAGGCTACTACCCAACGAGAGTAGTAGCCCACGAGTCAAGCCTAGAGTAAGCAATGAATACTGCTAACGATGGGAGCCAAAGAGACTAGAGGTAGAGCTCCTCTGGATAGCCAACTGCCTCTAGGTAGAGTGCGTGAGCAGGGGCAGAGGCTCCTGCTAGAGCTCGATCCTTGGCAGCGATGATCGCAGCAAAGTCCTCAACAGAGAGACGAGACTTACCGACGGCGAAGAGTGTCCCTACAATGGCACGTACCATATTACGCAGGAAGCGGTCAGCCGTGATGGTGAAGATCCACATCCCCTCCTCTGCTCCTATCTGCCAATAGGCCTCTAGGACACGGCAATCATTCGTCTTTACATCTGTATGGAGCTTACTGAAGCTGGTAAAGTCCTCGTAGTCCATCAGCCTTTGTGCAGCCTCATTCATCCGCTCGAAGTCCATAGGGAAGTACAAGCGGAGCATACGCCCCTCTGCGAAGGGGTTCTTCCTCAGCGTCACATAGTATCGGTAGGTGCGGTAGGTAGCACTGAATCGAGCATGCGCCTCCTCACGTACTGCCTGCACTCCGTGTAGTGCGATGTCCTTGGGCAGGAAGCGGTCGGCACGGAAGACAAGCTCTCGCACCTCCTCTAGCTCCAAAGGTAGGTCTACATGGGCGACCATTCCCCGAGCATGCACCCCTGCATCTGTCCTCCCTGCCCCTACGATAGGGATCGGTGTGGGTGAGCGAAGGATCGTGCCTAGAGCTTGCTCGATCGTCTCCTGTACAGTCACGGCACTGGGCTGCGTCTGCCAGCCACTATAGGCCGTACCATCGTAGCTAAGGGTGATGAAGTAGCGCATATCGGGAGGACGAGGTGGAGGCTAGGCCTTGGACTTACGTCCTCGGGTCGTCGTACCCTTGCTTGCCGAACTCTTGCGAGCAGGCTTGGCGGGAGCTTCGGAGACGATCTTCATGCAGTCCTCATAGGAGAGGCTTTGGGGATCGACATCCTTGGGGAGCTTGTAGTTCCCCCCCTTGTACTTCATGTAGGGGCCGAAGCGCCCATCACGTATCTGGAGTTCAGCGTCCTCAGCGAAGGTCTTGAGGAGACTCTTCTCCTCGCTGGCATGCTTTTCCTGAATGAGCTGGATGGCCTGCTCCTGGGTGCAGGAGAGGGGATCCATATCCTTGGGCAGGCTATAGTACTTGGCCTTGTGACGCACATAGGGGCCAAAGCGTCCGTTTGCCACGGTAAGGGGCTCACCCTCGTACTCTCCGATTACCTTGGGTAGGTCGAAGAGGGATAGAGCTTCCTCTAGTGTAATGGTCTCGAGCGACTGCCCAGACTGTAGGGAGGCGAAGCGTGGCTTCTGCTCATCCTCTGCCGTGCCTAGCTGTGCCATGGGGCCGTAGCGACCGATGCTCACCGAGACCTGAAGGCCGGTACCCGGCTGCTCACCTAAGATACGCTGTCCGACACGATGCTCACTACGCTCTGTGCTCACTCGCTCTACGGTGGGATGGAAGTCTTCGTAGAAGGAACCAATAGTCCCCGTCCAGGCATTCCCCCCTTCGGCTATAGTGTCAAACTCCGACTCTACGCTCGCCGTGAAGTTATAGTCCACGATGCTGGGGAACTGGGCGACGAGGAAGTCATTGACGACGATCCCCACATCCGTAGGGACGAGCTTGCCCTTGTCGGCGCCATAGAGTTCCTTACGCACCTGACGCTTGATCGCACCGCCGTCACTGCTGAGGACGACGTAGTTGCGCTCCTGCCCCTCACGGTCAGCACGCTCTACATAGCCACGGTTCTGGATCGTCTGGATCGTAGGGGCATAGGTGGAGGGGCGACCGATACCGAGCTCCTCCATCTTGCTAACCATCGAGGCCTCGGTGTAGCGTGGGGGACGCTGGGTAAATCGTTCCTCTGCGAGGAGCTTCGTGAGAGTAAGGCTTTCCCCCTCCTTCATAGGTGGGAGGAGCTTCGTTGTCTCGGGTGTCCCATCTTCTGCCGCTGACTCCATGTATACATCTAGGAAGCCACGGAAGGTGATCACCTCCCCTTGTGCCGTGAAGGCATACTCCGAGCCCTCGACAGGTAGGGTCACTACTGTGCGCTCTAGCTGGGCATCAGCCATCTGCGAGGCTAGGGTACGCTTGCGGATCAGGTCATAGAGACGCTGCTCCTGCGGGGTACCATCGACCTGCTCTCTATCTATATAGGTAGGGCGAATGGCTTCGTGCGCCTCCTGTGCTCCCTTGCTCTTGGTCTGGTACTTGCGTGGCTGGTGGTACTCCTTACCTGGGTGTCGTGCGATCTGCTGGGCGATGGCATTGAGAGCCTGGTTGGAGAGGTTCACCGAGTCGGTACGCATATAAGTGATGTGCCCCGACTCATAGAGGGACTGCGCTAGGCGCATCGTCTGAGAGACTGAGTAGCCAAGCTTATGTGCTGCCTCCTGCTGTAGCGTAGAGGTCGTGAAGGGTGCTGCTGGGGATCGGCGTGCAGGGCGACGTGTGATAGATCCGATCGCAAAGGGTAGGGTCAGGCAGGACTGCATCAGGGCACGTGCCTCCTGCTCATCTGCGAAGCGGTGATTGAGCTCCGTGCGTAGGCTCTCTCCCGAGGAGAGGGCAAAGTCTGCTTGTAGCCTAAAGGCTGACTGCGGGACGAAGGCATTGATCTCTCGCTCTCGGTCTACGATCAGGCGGACAGCCACGGACTGCACACGCCCAGCAGAGAGTGAGGGGCGGATACGCTTCCATAGTACGGGCGATAGCTCGAAGCCCACGATACGGTCTAGTACACGGCGAGCCTGCTGAGCATCTACGAGGTTCATATCTATATCCCGAGGATGCTGTAGAGCCTCCAGGAAGGCCTCTGCCGTGATCTCATGGAAGACGATACGTCGTACCTTCTCGGACTCCAAGCCTAGTGCTTCCTTGAGATGCCAAGCGATGGCCTCCCCCTCACGGTCTTCATCGGAGGCGAGGTAGACGAGGTCTGCCTTCTTGGCCTGTGCCTTGAGCTCCTTGACGAGCGTCTTCTTATCATCGGTGATGACATACTCGGGACGGAAGTTGTCCGCTACGTCTATGCTGAAGGAGTGCTGTCTCAGGTCACGTACGTGGCCTGCACTCGCCATCACTCGATAGTCTGTAAGCTTATGTTTCTTGAGGAAGCCTTGGATGAGCTCCGCCTTCTTGGGTGACTCTACTATTACTAAGTTCATTTATCTATGGATGCCCTGCGTTGCTTAGATGTGTGAGGGAGGTAGCGTAATGGCTTACCCTACCTGTTTGCCTGCAAAGGTAGCAAAAAGCATATATCTCTCAGAGGTAAGCCTCACGAGTTCACCTCCTTTCTCTATGAGAAAGATCTTCCGTCCTACCCACCATTCTTCCCCAACGAGTCCTAACGAGAGGGCGAAAAAGTCCCCCTATTATATTATGGAGTATGACGTACTCCCCAAGCGCACTACCTACGGGATATTATCCCCTTAGGAGAGGAGTCGGTATGTGCGCTCTAATCACCTTACATAGGTGACAGGGACGACCATTATATGTTCGCCATCCTCTTCTCGGTATGTTCGCACCAGTCACCTTACATAGGTGATTGAGGCGAACATTATATGTACTATACTCCCCTTCTCGGTATGTTCTCTTCATCCCTCTCAGAATGCCTGATATAAAGGGAGTTCATCGCCCCATCAATAGCCCACACTGGGGGATAGGGTGAGCTGTGACTACGGGCGGAAGGAGAGGTGATGTAGAGTATGGGGAAGTAGCTGCGGGATGCATGCCACACAGAGAGCGAGAGGAGGACTGACGATGAGCGCACTGCACGTTTTAGGCAAATGTGCGCAGTTTTTCGTAGCTTTGTAGTATCAAGTATTCCCTAAGGGACTACCCAGCAGACTGGGGTATCATACAATAAATTACAGACAAGTAGAGTCCACCTCCATATATAGAATAGACTTAGACGCATGGCGACTATCCTGAAGACAAAAGATCTGATGATCGAAGTAGCACGGCAGCTCTTTGCTCGTTTTGGTTTTACCAATACGACGATGAACGATATTGCCGATGCCTCAAAGAAGGGTCGCCGTACGCTCTACACCTACTTCAAGAACAAGGACGAGATCTACCACGCTGTGATCGAGCGAGAGCTCCATGGCCTATGGCATGACCTTGAGCTAGTCAAGCGTCTACCGATCAGTGCCGAGGAGAAACTCATGACGATGATGCTTACCCATCTGGATAAGATTAAGGACCTAGTCCTGCGCAATGGCTCTCTGAGGGCAGAGTTCTTCAAGGACATCTGGCTCGTGGAGCAGGTACGCATGGACTTTGACCGTAAGGAGATCCTACAGCTCGAAGAGCTCTTGAGGGAGGGGAAGCTCACTGGACACTTCTCTGTCGAGAATACTCGCCTAACAGCCTACCTCCTACAGAATATCGTCAAGGGGATGGAGGTACCCTTCATCAGCGGAGCATACCGCTCGCAGGGTACGGTGGATGAGATACGGCAGGTCGTCCGTCACTTCCTACTACATGGGCTCATGCAGCCTAGTAAGGGGGAGTATGAATAAACTTAGCAATCCATATTAACTAAAGACAAGGAATATGAACTTACTATCTGGCAAGGTAGCCATCATCACAGGCTCTGGTCGTGGGATCGGGCGTGCTATAGCACTGAAGTATGCACAGGAGGGTGCAGACGTCGTCATCACTGACCTCAAGATCGATGAGAGCGTAGAGGCTTTCGTCCGTGAGCTAGAGGCTCTAGGTGTACGTGCCAAGGCCTACTCCTCCAATGCTGCAGACTTCGAAGCAGCCCATCAGCTCATCGAGCAGGTCGTCAAGGACTTTGGCCGTGTAGACGTCCTAGTCAATAACGCTGGGATCACACGTGACGGTCTCATGATGCGTATGACCGAAGACCAGTGGGATCTCGTGATCAATGTCAATCTGAAGTCCGCCTTCAACCTCATCCATGCCGTTACCCCCGTGATGCTCAAGCAGCGCAGCGGTAGCATCATCAACATGGCCTCCGTCGTCGGTGTATCGGGCAACGCAGGACAGACGAACTACTCTGCCTCCAAGGCTGGTATGATCGGTCTGGCCAAGAGTATCGCCAAGGAGCTCGGCTCTCGTGGTGTACGTGCCAATGCGATCGCCCCAGGCTTCATCATCACCGATATGACGCACGCTCTGAGCGAGGAAGTACGCAAGCAGTGGGAGGCTCAGATCCCGCTCCGTCGTGGCGGTACGCCTGAGGATGTAGCCAACGTAGCTACGTTCCTCGCTAGCGACCTCTCCTCCTATGTCACAGGTCAGACGATCCACGTCTGCGGTGGTATGAATATGTAGCATCTACTTAGCTCTACTCTAGGGACGTTTCCCTTACTAGACCCTACCATGCTCCCACTACAGAAGAGCTGGACAAGGGCTAGACAAGAGGCAGAGACAGCATGAGGGCAGGGACTACACTCGGTGTAGTCCCTGCCCTCATCGCATCTATACACAGACCCTCTCATGAGGGGTCAGTGACTCCCTCGGATTCCTCCCTGACGACACAGCTTCCCGAGGGGTATATCTGCCGTACCTATCTATGCCTAACACGCCACACCTTTCTCCCTGAAAAATCACCACTTATAGGTATTTCACAGCGCTAGGGGGTGGTGTACCTTTGCAACTACTTGCTGTATCCCTATACTGCCATATACTATGGAATAGGTACTTACGGCAACACACTCTTTAGGATATACGACAAACGATATACAGCAGATGAGTGACAAGAAGAGACCTTCGCCTAGACGTAAGCGTATGATCATAGGGCTAATCATCGCCCTGATCCTCGCCGTAGGCAGTTACTTCGTATGGGGGCACTATGGTGCCACCACACGTATTGCACTAGTGAACTTCCCTGGTTATCTCTCCTCAGGGATCATCCTCTCTAATGAGAACGCTCATGTCAAGTATGACGAGCTCAAGCAGGAGGATATAGATCGCTTCGGGAGCTATGACTGTGTCCTAACCTTCGGGATGGGGCTCAAGTGGAATGAGCAGCAACGTGCAGAGATCAAGAAGAAAGGCAAGAAGGGGCTCCAGCTCCTCGTGCTCTATGCCACCACCGAGGAGAACGAGATCAATACCCTCGGAGACCGTCACGCCCAGAGAATCAACGAATATATGGGTAGCGGCAACAAGAAGAACTACCGAAGCCTAGCGAACTACATCCGCAAGTATGTCGATGGCAAGAGTTGGTTTGCCCCCAAGCCCGACTCCGTGGCTGACAGCTCTACCGAGGTATACTACCATATAGACGAGGAGGTCGCCTTCGAGAAGCTCGCAGACTATGAGGCCTACATGAAGAAGAAGGGCTTCTACCACGAGGGAGCGAAGAAGGTACTGATGATCGGAGGACTCAACGACCCCTTCAGCGGGAATAAGCAGAACCTCGATAGCATCATCATGAGCCTACATCGCTCTGGGCTCAACGTCTATCCCGTGACGAGCTTCACTGACCGCCTTCGCTTCCTACAGGAGGTCTCTCCCGACCTTGTCATCCACTTCCCCCACGGACGCATCTCCATGACGGGCGGGGACGCTGTCGTCGAGTACCTACGTGAGCGCAACATCCCCGTCATCGCTCCCCTAACCCTGATGACTAGCCAAAAGGACTGGGAGGAGGATGCACAGGGTATGATGGGGGGCTTCCTCTCACAGACCATCGGGATGCCCGAGCTAGATGGTGCCGTCTACCCCTATGTCGTGACCACACAGGAGGAGAATAGGCAGGGACTCTATATGCTCCGTGCGATCCCAGACCGACTCGAGAAGCTCACTCGCCTAGTCCATAGCTTCCTCAACCTCAAGACCAAGCCTAATCGAGATAAGAAGCTTGCCATCTACTACTTCAAGGGTCCCGGACAAGAGGCTCTCGCAGCGCAGGGACTTGAGGTCGTCCCTTCTCTCTACAATCTCCTTCGTCGTCTCAAGTCTGAGGGCTACAACCTCACGGGACTACCCGAGGATGTCAAGACCTTCGAGCGTCAGATCATGACCGAGGGGCCCATGATCCAGTCTGTAGCAGGAGGACAGATGGAGGAGTATCTAGCGCACGGACATCCCGCTTGGGTGAAGAAGTCCGAGCTAGAGCAGTGGATCCAGCAAGACCTTACCCCCAAGCAGATCAAGGAGCTCAAGGAGACCTATGGAGACGTACCCGGTCAGTATATGACTCGTATGGTCGGTGGGACACCAGAGCTGGCTACGACACGTATCCAGTATGGCAATGTCGTCCTCCTTCCTCAACCCGTAGCTGGTATCGGCAGTGACAACTTCGCCATCGTCCACGGAGCCGCCTCGCCCCCACCCTACCCCTACGTGTGTGCCTACCTCTGGGCACGACATGCCTTCCAGGCTGATGCCATCATGCACTTCGGCACACATGGTAGCCTAGAGTTCACACCACAGAAGCAGGTAGCCCTAAGCAACCACGACTGGGGTGATGCCTTGGTCGCTCCCCTCCCACACTTCTACTACTATACCATAGGTAATGTTGGGGAGAGTATGATGGCCAAGCGTAGGTCTTATGCAAGCCTCATCTCCTACATCACCCCACCCTTCGATGAGAGCAAGACTCGCCATACCTTCACCACGCTCCAGCAGGCTATCGAGAAGTACTACGACCTGCAGGATGCTACCGCTAAGGATCGACAGAGCCTAGAGGTCAAGAAGCTCGCCGTAGGACTAGGCATACACCGAGAGCTACGCCTAGACTCGATACTCACCCAGCCCTACTCAGCCAAGGATGTTGAGCGTATCGACAACTTCGCCGAGGAGATCGCCTCTGAGAAGGTCAATGGTACACTCTACATCACTGGAGCACCCTACGCTCCAGCCAAGGTGACCTCCACCGTCGTAGCGATGAGCGCAGACCCTATTGCCTATGCCAAGGCTCGCCTAGATCGCCTTCGCTCCGCCAAGCAGATAGACAACACCAGCAATAAGCATCGCTTCTATCAGCAGTACTTACAGCCCGCCCAGCAGCTCGTCCTACGAGTACTCTCCTCACAGTCCCTCAGCCCTAGCCTAGTACTCTCCTACGGAGGAATCACACAGGCAGAGCTTGATCAGGCTCACAAGATCAATCCCCCCAAGGGACGAGGTGGGATGAAGGCAGCCATGATGGCTAGCCAGCAGGGGAAGCCCACAGACGGGAAGCCCAGTAGCGCTCCTAAGGATCCCTCTGCCAAGAATCCTATGGGTATGGGTAAGGCCATCAGCCAAAGCAATGCCCAAGGGAAGCCAACCGGACAGTCCAAGGACTCTATCAGTAATGAGCCAAGCAAGCAGGAGCGAGATAAGGCTGAGGCTATCACCGATCTAGAGCGTGCTATCCTAGCTATCCTTACCAATCATCGAGCGATCACCGAAAGCCCACGACTGGAGCTAGACGCTACGATCAATGCCCTCAACGGAGGCTTCACCGCTCCATCACCTGGAGGTGATGCCGTGGCCAATCCACAGGCCGTACCGACAGGTCGCAATCTCTACTCTGTTCGGGCAGAGAGCACCCCTTCGCAGCGTGCCTGGAGCCAAGGTGTCCAGCTTGCCCAAGCTACGCTGAAGGCCTACAAGGAGCAGCATGGCAAGTATCCCACGAAGGTGAGCTACACCTTCTGGAGCAGTGAGTTTGTCGAGACCGAGGGTGTCACGATCGCCCAGGTACTCTATATGCTGGGTGTAGAGCCCGTACGTACGCAGTTTGGCTCGGTCGAGGATGTTCGACTGATCCCTACCTCGGAGCTTGGTCGGCCACGTATCGACGTGGTGATCCAGACCTCTGGACAGTTCAGAGACCTCGCAGCCTCACGCCTCGCCCTCATCACTAAGGCTGTGGAGCTCGTTGCCAGCCAAGGCAAGGAGAGCGAAGAGAACTATGTCGCCCAAGGGTCTATCAATACAGAGAAGGAACTCGTAGAGCAAGGCCTCTCCCCCAAGGAGGCCCGTGCTCTAGCCAACGTACGTATCTTCGGTGGTATCAACGGCATGTATGGTACGGGGATCCAAGAGATGGTCACCGCTGGAGACAAGTGGGAGCAGGAAAAGGAGATCGCCGATGTGTACCTCAACAACATGGGAGCAGCCTACACGGGGAAGAAGGAGGACTGGGGACGCTTCGTCAAGCCCCTCTTCCGTGCAGCGCTCAAGAACACCGATGTGGTGATCCAACCCCGACAGAACAACACCTGGGGCGCCCTCAGCCTAGACCACGTCTACGAGTTCATGGGCGGGCTAACCCTATCCGTGCGTAACGTCACTGGCAAGGATCCCGACACCTATCTGGCGGACTACCGCAACCACAGCCACATGCGCATGCAAGACCTCAAGGAGGCTATCGGTGTGGAGAGCCGTGCCACCGTCCTCAACCCCGAGTACGTCAAGGAGGCCCTCGCAGGTGGAGCCAATAGCGTAGCGAATATCACCGAGGTCGTCACCAACACCTACGGATGGAACGTCATGAAGCCCGAGGTCATCGACAAGGAGCTCTGGGATAACCTCTACGATATGTACATCCGTGACGTACACGGGCTAGGTGTCACACAGGCCTTCGAGGGGAAGAGCCCTGCAGCCCTTGAGGAGCTCACTGCTGTGATGCTCGAGACGGCACGTAAGGGGATGTGGCAAGCTTCGCCCGAGCAACTCTCGACTCTAGCGGCTCGCCACACCGAGCTAGTAGCTAAGTACGGCCCCTCTGGTGGTGGGATGACGACGGAGAACCACAAGCTCCGTGACTTCATCGCACAGCATGTCTCCCCTGAGACAGCCAAGCAGTACAAGGGCTCTATGCAGCACCTAGACCAAGGCTCTGACGCTAATGCCTCTACTCAGGATGGTGTGGTGATGAAGCGAGAGACCGTCTCCGACAGCACAGGCTCGGTGACCAAGAGCTTCAGTGGGCTCTATGTCGTGGCAGGGGTGGCCGTCCTCTTCGTCATCCTGCTCATCGTCCTGAGGATCAAGCGCCGCAGAGATGCCGAGTAAGTCCTATCGTCCCTAGCTACACTGCGATGGAACTAGTCGTACAGATCCTCATGCTCTTCATCGTCGTAGGGACGGCTGTCCGTCTCTCCTTCGAGCGAGTCTGGGTCTCCCTCCTCTTTGGCCTAGCAGCTGCTGCCTTCGTCTACCTCACGTATCCTCTTGCGATAGAGCAGACCAAGACAGGGCTAGCAGGCTACATCGCTGACCGCTCTCTGAGGGAGTATGCTGCGATCTTCATCTCTCTCGAGGTGGCATTACTTGTCGGTTACAGCTTCTCTCGCCTTGAGCTCCCTCGTACGAAGCGAGCTAGGCTCATCGCCCTCGGACTAAGACTCTACCCTGGGCTGCTTATCTTCCCTGTCCTCTTCTATCTCCAGTCTACGCTCATCTTCGCCCTGCCGGGAGTAGACTTCGGCGTAGTCTCTCTCCTTCTGGCTGTGGGCAGTCTTCTACTGCTCGTAGGCCTGAGCTACCTCATGCGCTATCTCCTCCCCGAGGAGGAGCTTCGCCTAGAGGTGTACTTCCTCGTACAGCTCTTCGTCTTCATCCTCGGCATCATCGCCTCAGTGGAGGAGACGATACGGACAGCACCCACAGAGAGCCCGATCGAGTGGCGGGGGCTAGTCCTCACTCTAGGAGTAGCTGGTCTATGCTTCGTCCTAGGAGTTTTCGCACAGCGTATCAAGCAATATCTTAAGCATAAATAATACGACGAGATGGATCAGATCTCAAAAGTTCTCTTTACTATCGCCAATAGTCTGCTCATACCAGACATTCTCTTCCTCATTCTGCTCTTCATCCGCTCGCTACTGCTTGTCGGGAGCTTCTACAATAGCTTCATGCAGCGCAGACACATCGCTACACTACTAGGGGATACCCGCCAGCTGACCGCAGAGCGTCTGAATGAGCTAGCAGAGAAGTTTCCACATAAGAATCGCTCCCCCTTCGTAGAGTATCTCGATGACCTCATTAGGCGTGAGGGCCTCACCGAGGATTACGTAAACTTCCAGCTCAGCAACTATGAGAACCTCTGCGAGAAGGACCTTACACTCTCCAAGCTCCTGACCAAGATAGGTCCAGTCCTAGGGCTCGTAGGTACGCTGATTGCTATGAGTCCTGCTCTCGTGGGTCTGTCCTCTGGGGACATCGGAGTGATGGCATACAACATGCAGGTCGTCTTCGCCACTACCGTCGTCGGGCTCGTCATCAGCCTAGTCGGGCTGATTACCCTCCAGTACAAGCAGCGCTGGTACACACGAGACGTGAATATCCTCGAGTACGTATCCTCACTCCTCCTCGCCTCAAAGACCAAGTAGTATGGCACGTAAAGCCCGCCGCCCCAACAAGCTCATGCAGGGCGAGGACACAGACCCACTAACCGTCGTAGTCAATCTCTTCGACGTAGCGATGGTCTTTGCCGTCGCCCTCATGGTCGCTATGGTCATGAATATGAACATGACCGAGATCTTTACTCAGGAGGACTTCTCCATAGTGAAGAACCCTGGGAAGGACAACATGGAGATCATAACAAGGTCTGGGAATAAGATCGAGCGGTACACCCCCTCTCGGGAGAAGAGTGACAAGTCCAGCTCACGTGGACGCCGTGTAGGTGTCGCCTATGAGATGGAGGATGGCAATGTCTACTACGTCCCCGAAGAGGCAATGCCCGAGGAGAAGAAGTAGCAGCATAGGAGCTCGTCCGCTAGTCTCCTCATATATCTAAAAGGGATAGGTGAGGGAGAACTCTAGACCTTGGCCTAGCCCTCCTCCCTCTACCTCCATTTCCTATATCCACAATGCTATCTGGCTAGAGCTTCGGATGAAGCTCTAGCAGATGCTTGGTTTTCTTTTAGCCCCGTTGATGGAGCTGCGCTTTGTCCCACAGATGAGGACATAGGACTCTTTAGACAGAGAGTTACATTCTGAAGGAACGATTCTCCACAAGACAAGATAGTCAGAGCCCCCTCTAGTCATCGCATCAGGAGATGCGTGTCATCTGTCATCCTAGAGATAGAGGGAGCATATCCGTATCCCCGCTATACAAACAAGCTTTACATTTATGAAGAAGCCTATACTACCGCTCAGCCTTGGCCTTAGCCTAGTTCTAGCCTTCTCCTCGGGCATCTCTGATCTACGAGCAGAGGGTACCACCTCTATGCAGCGACCTATGACCTATACGATCACAGGGGTAGTCGTAGATAGCTCTGGGAGCCCTCTCGTGGGTGCAGCTGTACGGGCCGCTGGGATGAAGACTTCGACTGATAGGGAGGGACGATTTATCCTACATCTAGCCTCTCGCCCTTCGCCCTCTGGAGTCACAGTACGTGTCTCCTACCTCGGGATGAAGACTCGCGAGGTCGTCTATCGAGGCCAAGCCCTACATATCACCCTCAGCGAGGATACCCAGCAGATAGGTGAGGTGGTCATCACAGCTCGCCCCAACATCAATGCCCTAGATCTGCGCTCTCGCTCAGGTGTCGTAGCAGAGGTAGATATGAAGCAGCTCCAGCAGAAGCCTATGATAGACCTTGCCCTAGCCCTGCAGGGGTCTGTCCCCGGACTCACGGTCATCAGCCGAGGTGAGCTAGGAGAGAAGCCCGAGATACGTATCCGAGGGAACAACTCCTTCGTCAAGGGAGATCTAGCCAACGAGCCCCTGTATGTCCTAGATGGCAAGATCATCTCCCCCCAAGCCTTCATGACCCTCAATCCCCTAGACATCCGAGAGATTAAGGTGCTCAAGGACGCTGTAGCGACAGCCCTCTACGGGATCAAGGCTGCCAATGGAGTCCTCGAGATCTCCTCCCGCCGAGGTACAACTGGGCCAATGAGTATCAGCCTAAGCTCCAGCCTCGGGGTTACCCTCAGGGGCAGGCAGACGACTACGATGATGCAGACCGAGGAGAAGCTAGAGATCGAGCGGCGCATGAGAAATGTGAATACCCCAGGCTATCTCTTCTCCTCTGACTTCATCAGCACTGCTACGCTCAGTGATCTACGGCAGGCCTACCAGTCGATCCTTGGTATCGCCCCCACCTGGACCCGAGACGATTACTTGGCCTACGGGGCACGACAGCTGGACTCCCTAAGACGAATAGAGACCGACTGGTGGAAGCTACTCATCCGCCCCAACACCTACCAGAGCCATAACCTCAGCCTACGAGGAGGGAGCAAGGAGGTGACCTACTATGTCTCGGGGAACTTCACCCGACAAGGTGGACAGCTGGAGGGCAACGACACCAAGCGCTTTGCTCTCGCCAACAGCCTAGACTGGCAGAACAAGATAGGCTTCATCTCCCTAGGCTTAAGCGGGGGATATGCCAAGACGAACAGCCCCAACAGCAGTAATTACTCCCCCCAGCAACTCGTCTACGATCTCAACCCCTACGAGTCAAAGGACTCTCCCATCCTCTTCTCCCACCTAGGACGTAGGTATCAGGATCTGACCTATCAATTCCGACGCTGGAGCAAGGAGGTACGCTTGGGCTCTAGCCTAAGTGCCAACCTCCGTCCGCTACAAGGGCTACAGCTGGATGCTATCCTAGGTATTGACTACGTACTTAGCGAGAGCGAACAGATCACACCTGCGACAGCCTACGACGAGGTGACCCGACGCAAGCCTACGGAACGAGGAGTCATCACCGTGGGGAAGAATACAGACTTCAACTACTCGGCCAACCTACGTGCGACCTACACCAAGGTCTTTGCCGATAAACACGACCTAAGCATATCTGCTAATACCGACTATTACTACAACGAAGGCCGCATCCTCAGCGTCACGGGACACGGCATAGGACGGCAGGAGTATCTAGCTGGAGTGAATAAGGCTCTGACTAGCCCTGACCTACGCCCTGACTTCGGTGGCACTAATAGCACCTCAGCACAGCTAGGCTTCGGACTAGCACTAGGATATACCTATGACAGCTGGATTGATCTCTTCGCCGCCTACAAGGCGGATGCCTCTAGTCTCCTCCCCCGAGACAAGCGCTGGAACACAGCCTGGGCGCTAGGAGGAGGACTCCATCTGACACGGCTCATCCCTCAGCTACGTGGGGGGAAGGTCATCACGGGGCTTAACCTCAAGGCTTCCCTAGGCCTCACGGCTAGCCTCGGTGGGATCACCTC
Organism: uncultured Porphyromonas sp.; assembly: GCF_915070105.1. Lineage (GTDB taxonomy): Bacteria > Bacteroidota > Bacteroidia > Bacteroidales > Porphyromonadaceae > Porphyromonas. The sequence goes on along the minus strand of NZ_CAJZFJ010000001.1, from coordinate 11,091 downwards.
GGCCTCTGCCGTACCGATCTTCTCCTACCAGCAGTCGAGATTCTATGCAGAGCAATACCGCCTCATCCGCCTATCCGCTATGTACAACGAACGCCTCAAGGCAGAGCAGCTCAAGAGCATTGACCTTGGCCTAGGAATACAGATCGCAGGTGCACACTCCCTGGATCTCAACCTCTATCAGCGGGATACCAAGGATGCACTCCTAGAGCGAGAGATCCCCTCCAGCAACGGCTTCTCCTCTATGCTCGATAATGTCGGTAGCCTACGCAACGAGGGTATAGAGCTATCAGCTAGCTCACGCATACTAAATAGTGGAGACTGGCGACTGAGCCTACGTGCCTCCCTTGCGTATAATCGCAGTAAGGTGCTTGACCTCTACGGCAAGCAGGTGATCTATACGAATAGTGATAACATCATACCCGACTACGAGGTGGGCAAGCCCTACGACTATATCTACGGACTAGATGCGCTCGGGGTGAATCCCTTACGAGGGGAACTGATGTTCCGTGACCAAAAGGGGCAGGAGCAACCCTTCTCGAAGGAGATCAAGAGAGAGGACCTCATCCCCCTTGGCTTCCGAACTCCACCCTATACAGGGTCACTATCATTATCGCTAGGCTATGGAGCACTAGAGCTAGAGGCACAGCTCTACTATGTCTTCGGAGGGATCAAGAGCTACTCCATGACCTACGTCCGTGGAGTCGAGGGGATCAACAAGAATGCCATCCGTGGTCAGCTTGATCGTACTTGGTTTACCCCCGGGGATGTAGACAAGCTCTACCCCTCGCCACAGAGTGGTACACAGACCTACAACAATCTCTCCAGCTATCCCAACACGAGAATGATAGCCAAGAGCGACTATCTACGTCTCTCCATGCTGAGTCTACGCTACCGCCTCCCAGCACGTCTCTTAGCCCAGACCTCGGGGGTCGTCAAGTATGCCTCCGTCGCCCTACAGGGCTCGAACCTATTCACCCTCTCCCCCTACAAGGGCGGGAGCCCTGAGTCGGGCACGTATGACCTGAGCGTGCAGCCCGTCCTCTCCCTCAACCTCAACCTTAGCTTCTAGTCTCCTATGCATCAGCTGATTCGCCCCCTACTGCTTACCCTCCTCGCTCTAGGCATCTCCGCTTGTAGCCTAAATATCCCTGTGGAGAACGAGCTGACTGACCCCAATGCCATCACGTCGGTGCAGACCGCCTACGAAGCTCTAACCTCGGCCTACACCTCCTATCCCAAGGAGTCCTACCGCCTCAGTCTCCTCTCGGACGACTTCGTACCTACCTTCACCGCCGGCCAAGACCCTAGTTCCTCCCGCCTATATAGCTACACCGATGCCGAACTTCGGGATCTATCCGAATCTCTATGGCAGGGCTACTACGAGACCATCCGAGACCTCAATGCGGTCCTCGTTCGCCTTCCCTCCCTACGCTCCACCCTCACCACACTGGAGAGGCGCCAGCTTGACTACCTAGAGGCCGAGGCCAAGACATTGAAGGCTCTATGTTACCTAGAGCTCCTGCAGCTCTTCGCTACCCCCTATAGTGATACGGCACATCCTGCAGGTATCATCCTCAAGGATCGTGTAGAGCGTGAGGAACTCCCTCGTAGCACCAAAGCCGAGGTAGCTGACCGAATAGAGACGCTACTAAACGAAGCCATCACGACCTTCGCCGCCTCGGGAACTCCTGCCTATGGATCTGTCCCAGGCTTCCTAGGTAGAGAAGCTGCAAAGACAATCCTTGCTCGTCTTCGCATCTATCAGGGCAACTGGAGCGGAGCAGAGGAGGCCACTACGGGACTTATCCCCGAGCAGATCACGAGGGCACTCATCCCGGAGCAGAGATCAGACTGGAGGAGTGGCGATCAGAGGTTTGCCCTCTTTGCCAACACAGTGCCCAGCAGCTACTTTAGCCGTATCTACCTGCAGGAGTCCAACAAGAAGGGTAGCCTTGCCTACCAGCTTCCCCAGCGCCTATACCTCGAGGAGCGTGATCTGCGCCATCATAGCTATGTCGTAGACAGTACCCTCACCGTAGACGCTACGACCACTCGAGCTCTACAGCTACCGGGCAAGTACGTACACCTCATCCTCGAGCGAAGTGCTCCCTCACTGACCTATGTCGTACGTCGCTCCGAGCCCATCTTCCTGCGTGCCGAGGCTCTAGCCCGACAGGGAAAGGAAGACGAAGCCCGTACCCTCATCAATGCATATCTCTCCGCCTGCCAGTCTGCCCCGATAGCCCCAAGCCATACGGGAGCGCAGCTCCTAGAGGATATACTGCACGAGAAGCAACGGGAATTCGTAGGAGAAGCACTACGATTCTATGACCTCAAGCGGCTCGGCCTACCCATCGTCCACTATAGCCCCAACGAGACACGTATCAGTCTCACCATCCCCGCCGATAGCTACAAGCGTACACTCCCCATCCCGCTCTCTGAGCGATCCAACTCCCGCATAGGAGCACAGAACCCTGGCTGGCCCGACAACCTTCGCCAGCCCTAACGCCCTCATTAGACCTATCAGACCCATTAGACTTATCAGACCCATTAGACTTATCAGACCCATTAGACCTATTAGACTCATTAGACTTATTAGACCTACCATCCCCATCACCCCTACAATGAATATGACTAGACCGATCACCACCGTCCTATATACCCTACTGGCTCTCCTTGCCCTAGGTCTCACCTCCTGCCGTAAGGACTCTCCCACCCCCAATAGATACACGGGGCAAGATAAGGTATACCTCTCCCTAAGCGATGGGACGAGGTCAGGTACGATCTCCAGCCTAGAGACTCGTCCTATCCGTGTCCTCATCCGACTGACACGTCCCGTAGAGCAACCTCTGACCCTATCCTTTAGTCTAGAGGGGTCAGCAGCTCCCTCTCTCAGTCTCTCCTCCCAGATAGTGACCATCCCTGCGGGCTCCTTCGAGGGTGAACTCTCTATCACCCCTCACTTCAAGACCCTAACCGAATCCCTAGAAGCAACCCTACGAGTCACCTCCCCACTCCCCTCAGATGGAGACCTAACCCTACGGGTCACCCCCATAAGGTCATGGAGCCCTACACCCGAGCAAGAGAAGCTCATCGCTGGCTACAAGGCCAAGGGGATCGACCTCTCCCGAGTACTGGGCTTCCATTCGGTCTCGGGGACGGTGGACTTCGCTGGCTTCGGAGAATATGACTACGGACCCACAGATGCTCCCCTCAAGGAGGAGCGAATGAGCCTCTCTAGTGAGATCATGCGTGTGGAGCTCAGCAGGCACGCCACGGCAGATCGTCCTATCCTGACCTTCTCCTACAATGCCTTTGGACTCAATGCCATCCTAAAGCGTATCTGGTATGCCCTATCAATCAATAACGACTTTGAGTTTCGTCAGCAGGAGGAGTCTATGGCCGTTGCTCGTGAGATCGGCTGGGAACGTGATAGCCCTGAGACCTTCAACGTCACCCTAGACAACATCCGCCTCGATAGAGGACAACTCACCTATACGGGACTTCGCTCCGAAGGTATTCCGAAGGACTTCCCCTTCCTCGTACAAGGGCTCTATACCTCCGATCCTATTGTCATCCCCTTCACCTACGAGACCTCAGTCATTGATCGGGTCCTCGCTGAGATCAAGCGTACTCCAACCTTCCTCGATAGGGTGACACAAGTCAATGGCTTCAACCTCTACTCGCTACTTAGCAATACGGGGATCGATGAAGATCATACTGAGAGTATCGGCGGGAGGACTGGGAGCTATATCGCCCCTCAGGGCACGATCGATCTCACGACGGGACGAATGACCTTCACCTTCCCCCTCCACGTAGAGAACTCTGATCACTATACCATTGTCCGAGTGACTACCGAACCCAAGAAATAGACATCTCCCTTCCCCACCTTCCCTAAAGCACAGAACAAGTGAGACGCACCACAGCTGAGACCCTCATACGGTCTTAGCTGTGGTGCGTCTCACTTAGATGGGATGCTACCTATGGCTTGTCCCCATACCCACTCCCTACAGAGAGCGAGTGAAGAAGAGAGGACTAAAGGATATTCAGCACCTGCTCCTTGATCTGCTCCAGTTCGTCCTTCATCTGTACGACGAGCTGCTGCATAGTGGCATGGTTACTCTTAGAGCCCATTGTATTGATCTCACGCCCGATCTCCTGAGCGATGAAGCCGAGGGTCTTACCCTGCCCTGGGTTAGGCTGATCCAGCACCTCTAGGAAGTAGCTTAGGTGATGTGCTAGACGGGACTTCTCCTCATTGATATCCAGCTTCTCTATATAGAAGATCATCTCCTGCTCTAGGCGGGAGCTATCGTAGCCTCCAGCAGGAGCTATCTTGGCAAGCCCCTCCTCCAGACGCTGACGAATAGCAGCGATCCGCTCTGCCTCGGGGATGATAATCTTACCTAGGAGCTCTGAGATCTTAGCGATACGAGTAGCACAGACTTCGTAGAGCATACGCCCCTCCTGCTCTCGGAAGGCATTCAGTGCCTCTACGGCCTGGAGGGTGGCAAGGCGCACGGCCTCCCATTCCTCCTTGCTCACCTCGCAGGTGCGTACGCTCTCGCTATCCATGACTCCGGGGAGACGTAGGAGAGAGACGATGTCAATAGGGGTATCGATCCCTAGCTCTGCGTTGATTGCACGGAGCTGATGGACATAGCCATGGAGAGCCTCTTTGCTAATGGGGGCAGCATTACCCTCTAGGGCATCATCCTCCATCGTGATGGAGATGTCTATCTTGCCCCGCTGTAGACGATCAGCGATTAGGGCTCGGAGCTCCAGCTCACCCTCACGGTAGGCGGAAGCTATACGTACGGAGAGGTCAGCTTGCTTGCTATTGAGAGACTTGATTGCGACGGTGATGGTGCGGGTATCGAAGCGAGCCACAGCCTTACCGAAGCCGGTCATAGAGTATATCATATAACTGTCCTTTTTTCTATACAGACAAACATACAAAATATATACGAAAAAACACACATCCCTACACTCTTCCCCCCTAGGATATAGAGCTGACTCATGAAATCCCTGCCGTGCGAGAGCAATGTAGTCAAGGAGCATACCCCGAAGATAGAAGTATCCGTGTCCTAGCTCTAGACATACCCAGCGTAGACCTACTACCTAGGAGGGATGAGTATACACGTGTGTACACAACAGTATACCCACGTGTACACAACATCGCTCTAAGTATCTCCCCGGGAGGGCTCTTGCATACAGCTCTCCTCGGGGCTAACGGGATACGGCTAAGGCTCCCTAGGACATGAAATAATATCCCCTAAGAGCCAAAGAATGAAGTGTGCAAAAGAGATCATGCGTCGCCCCCACCCTAGGATAGGACTGAGGATATAGTCAGTCCAGTGTGTCTAGAGTGGATAGGGCTTCCCTGCCTATCACTCGCACTAGAGGGCTGAGTAGCAGGGTAAATATGTCACAGTTCCGTCTTTAGACAAAGTCTATCCAAGGTATGCCCCTATATACACCAAGCTCCCAGTCCTCGGACTCTTCCCACCTCGGAGAGAAGGGGATCGTAGTCTGAGGGCTGGGAGCCGTAGAGTACAGATAGAGGAGCATTCCTCTACCTCTCACAATAGTGTACCACTAAGCTCTATATCATGGAGAGCAGAGATGCGAGAGCCTAGTAGGAAGAGAGAAAAGATTACTTCTGTGGATATTCCTGAGCACTCCCCTTAGATCCCTTGGGGAAGTACTTGACCTTCCAACCCTTCCTCTGGGCAGTCCTTATCACAGCATCACTCACCACGTTCTCATCGCCCTGCTCATCATAGAGGACAAGCTCTCCACTCTGAGCCGAAGGTAGCGAAGATGAGAGCTGGGTAAGGGCTGATTCGGCGAACTTATTCCGATAGATATGTAGGAGCATTAGACTCGGATTCTGACTGACGTCTAGTGTCGTCAGCTTATTCCCAAAGCAAGTCAGCTTCTGTAGCTTGGTACATCCTGTCACATCAAGGGTCGTAAGGCTATTACCCGAGACATAGAGCTGGGTAAGGGCGGGACAGCGTGTGACATCAAGCTCCTTTAGCTGGTTGTCACCGCAGGCGAGCTCATCTAGGACGCTGTTCTCCCCTAGGCGGAGCTCCGTCAGAGCATTCTGGTAGCAGGAGAGCGTCTTTAGGTGGATATTACCACTGGCATCTAGGGCTGAGAGCTCACTGGCATAGCAGCCTAGGGCTGACACCTCTCCATAGATCGTGATCACGGGAGCATCAATCACTCGGGCAGAGTAGTGGTAGCTCATCGCTCCAAAGCGTTCTACCTCCTCGCCCTTGTCCTTCTTGCCATTATTATTGAGGTCTACCCACACATCCTTGCGCTTGTCCTGTGGGGCATCGACCCAAAAACGGATCTTTCCCCCTCGTGCCCTCCCAGTAAGGAAGACGAGGTGAGGCTGCTGCTCATCTAGGACTGGGCGAGTAGTCCAGCCCTCGAAGCGGGGCTTGGGTTGAGGTTTGGGTTTAGGTGCTGGAGGATCGATTGGCTTGGGTGGCGTAACGATCCCAAGGTCGGGCTTAGGCTCCTCGGGTGTTCGTCCTCTGCGGGAACAAGAGGCACTAACGAGTGTAAGGAGGAGGGCAACAGAGAGTGCCACGAGGTATCCTCTCCTCCTTCGGTATAGGTGATTCGTATCCATAAGTTGTGCTTGTATGAAAGTGGAGTATAAAGAGAGGGAGCTACGGAACGAACTTCCAGCCACGAGCCTTGATCTGGCTCTGTTGCTCTGGGCTAAGACGTCGTAGCTCTATAGAGAGACTTCCCTCCCTACCTGCAGAGAGCTGGGGTAGAGAGGTGGCTAGCAGAGCTAGATCTAGGGAGGGAGTTCCTTTTAGCTTGAGCGTCTTGAGGAGGAGGCTCTCTACCACCCTAACCTCCCGAAGCTTGGGATTGTCCGAAGCATCAAGGCTCTGTAGGAAAGAGGTCTGCCCCTGCACGGGTGTGAGGTCAAGGAGAGTAAGCTCCGTAGAGGCTACCTGCAGTTCATCCAGTACTCGAGGCCAGAGGACCTCCGTCAGAGGATTATGACTAATCGTAATACGTCTAGTCTTGACTAGAGGACGGAAGTCTAGCTTAACAAGTTTATTCGATGAAGCATTGAGGTACTCTAGGTTCTCATACTTCGGTGCACCGAAGATCAGCTTAGCGAGGTGGTTATTCTCTAGTCGTACATTCTTGAGATTGGGTTGCTCAGTCAGATCAAGCTCAGTGAGACTATTATCAGCGAGGTTAAGTGTCGTGAGGTCAAGGGCTCTCGGCAGTGAGATCTTTTGGAGCCTACCCTTAGAGGCTGAGAGGGTCTGTAGCTTGGTCTGCGCCGAGAGGTCTAGGCTCGTCAGTTCGCTCTGTGTGATCACGAGGGTACGTAGGACAGAGGGTGTAGGGAGATTAAGCTCCCGTATAGGGTTATGCCCGATACTTAGATTGACCAGTTGCTTAGCCCCTGTGGCCTCGATTGCAACGAGACCGCCCTGCTCACTCCAGCTAACGACACCTATCATAGGGAAACGGGATATATCGAGACTCACCTCCATCGCCACTAGACTAGCTGTAGGTGACTGATGCAGGAGGCTATTCGTCTCTGTCTCGCCTTCATCGGTCTCCTCTTCGTCATCACCTCCGTCGCCACTAGGGGTATATACATCCAGTGTAGCGGCAGAACCATGGAAGATATAGACGGAGGGGTATCCATTCCGTGGATGCTCCAGTATGCCCATGCCATCTGGGAGGTCTTCTCCCTGGTCTTTCACTCCATTGTAGTTCTTATCTAGCCAGAGTCCCTTCGCTACTCCAAACTCATAGTTGAGGCTCTGCCCATCTTTAGCCCCATCCTTAGGTTGTAGACGTATGATGAGGGTGGGCTCCTTAGGGTCAATGGCTGTACCAGAGGGGCGAAGGATTCTCCAGCCCTTTGCCTCTAGGCTCTGAATGAGCGGAGTAGATAGTTTCTCCTCCTCGACATGTAGGGTACGTACTGTACCCTCTCCACTTGGGCTGAGCACCTTGATGATCTCTCCCAAGTTCAAGTCCGTTATAGAGGTCTTAGCCAGCTTAATCTCTGTCAGCGAGGCAAGTCCCTTTCCTTGGATCTGCACGACTGCGCTCCCCGTCAGGTCAAGCGTAGAGAGGGCTCCGTAAATCCTTAGGCTAGTTATTCCACTTGGTATAGTATAGTCATGCTTTGTAGAGGTGATCTCCTCCCCTGTGTCCTTGATCCCATTGGCGTTGAGGTCTAGGTAGCTCTGTCCAGAGGATTCTAGCGGTGTAGCTGAGAGGCTTAGCGTCGTGGCCTCAGAGGCTATGCCTAGCGTGAGAGATAGCTGTGGTGCCTCCGGAGTAGGGGTAGGCTGAGGCTCGTCCCCCCCAGCACGGCAGGATGCGAATAGGAAGAGCCCCGATAGGGCAAATGATGTACTTATCTTCATAGATCTGTCTTCGTTTACTTAGTAGACTTATAGGGTTTGGTTACTTGGCTTTGATGAGGCGTACAGTGCGAGCCATGATACGATCAGCATGGATGGTATGCGAGGCATCATTCTTTCCGAAGCCCATCGCCGTAGCAGAGAGATCGTCGTAGCCCTTGCTGGAGGACCAATATTCACCTACCACCCCAAGCTGGATAGGCAATCCATGGAGCTCTCGGATACCAGCTGCGGGCAGGACGAGGGTATGATCATCCCAGCGAAAGCTCGCCCAAAATCCCTCAGAGGCAATCATACTAATATCACCATGGAACTGCTCTCCGAGGTAGCGTGTCGTAATCTTCATGCTGTAGCCTCCTCGGGGGTCTTCCTCATTCCGTGAGTACTCGTAGCGGAAGGCTGTCAGCTGGCTATTGTCAGTAGCATAGCCCTCCCCCACTCTCTTGCTCTTCCCAAAGCGGAGGGCATAGCCCACATGTTTCCCCGTGGAGATGAATGTCTCGTCATATCGCTTCGTCACACCTGAGAGGGTGATCCGCTCGGTATAGGTGAAGTGCCCACCCTGACCATAGTTATATAGGACATTGTAAGGGAAGAGGGCTCGGAACTCTAGGAAGGTAGGCAGACGGTAACCATCCACATGGATAGCCTGAGCCTCTGCAAAGGAGAAGAAACCAGAGGCGACTGGATCCTGAGTGGTCACGAAATGTTCCCCATCAGGAGCTACATTGTGAGAGGCGAAGAGCTCCGTGGGCATCTCTGGGCGCGTCCCTGTGATGAAGAACTCATAGCTACGAGAACGATCCGTGAGGGTATCCCGCACCGAGATGAGAGTCGTACCATAGGCGAGACCTGTGACAGAGAGCTTGCCATCAGTGATAGAGACTGAGGCAACCTGATCATTGGTATTCATCGTGAGGGTACAGAAGCGGAAGGCTCCTTGATCAAAGATACGGGTCTGCCCTACCTCTAGGGGGCGCTCCTGCAAGCGATGGCTAGGGGGAGCGGGAGGCATGGTGGGTGAGACTAAGGGAGCCTCTGAGCTACATGCCCCGAGCAGGGCGCTGAGCAGGGCGAGGCCGGACAGCCTCAGGATAGGATTGGTTTTGTCCATAAATAGGCTTGGTGGGGGAGCATAGCTACGGGCTCCCCGAATTTGGTTATTTACTTGTTCGAGGGAGAGGGCTTGGTCGAGCAGTTTCCCTCGAAGGGGGCTGTACAAAGATAAGGCTTTTGGTGCTACCTAGCGGGAGGGGAGAGGGGATAGGAGCAACTAGCATCTCCCCTACTAGCAAAGAAGAGGAGCAGGTACATCCCTGCACCTGCTCCTTGAAAAGCATAACATAACTAAAAAAGAACAGCGTTCTATGAGAGAAACTTCTGTCTATGGGTCGTTACTTCGTAGCCTCGATATTGATTGTCACCCGCTGATTTGCATCTGCGAGAGCTTTTAGGCCGAGGTAGATAGGATCAGTATCAGGAACCTTACGTGTGGACTTATAGATCTCTGCAAAGATCTTGATATACCATCCGGGGAGTGTAATCTCTGTCATCAGTCGCTTGTCCTGAAGAGTCACAATCCCGATTGATAGCTCCTTAGGCATTCCGGTAAGATTCAGGAAGAGTGTCCCCTTAGCATTGACCTTTAGCTCTCCAGCTTGTGTCTGAGCACCAGGGAAGGTCTTGCCCTCCTTATTAATCAGTTCGTACTTACCCTGCTCGATCTTGATGGTGTTGATCGTACCGAGCTTCATCAGCGCATCTCCAAGGAAGAGCTCCTGGATGTTTACTTCAGTCCCTTGTACAGAGATTGTACTGGGGGTAGTCTTTACTGAGGTGGCAGTATATGTTCCGTCGAAGGGATAGGGGTTCGTAGGATCCTTCTTTTTATCACAGGAGATTGCTACAGCGAGGGTAGAAGCGCCTAGGAGGAGCGCAAGAGCCATTTGTTTTAGTCTCATTTCGTTTTGATATTGATAAGTTAATGTACTTACTTTATTGTTTGGATTGCGAGGTGGTACCACAAAAGTAAGAATATCTATTTAGGTTGTACCCACCACCCTGCATCACACTCTAAGATAACGCACTAGACATTGGCTAGCGGTATATCTAAGCGACTAGAAGTAGAGCTGATTCCACCATTCCTACCCATCACTCATGATACCCCTAGGAGCGGACATATAATGTTCGTCCCAATCACCTATGTAAGGTGACAGGAGAGGACACGGTATGAACGCACCCATCACCTTACATAGGTGATGGGTGCGTTCATACCGTGTCCTATACACCCTTCTCGATATATCCACTCCTACCCCTCTCAGAATGTCCGATACAGAGCATATTACAGAGGCTATTCCCATAATGTAATAACTCTTCCCTCTCTATCCTTCACCGCTCTGTGAGTACAGCCGCCACAGACTCGACTCCAGTCCTAAAGGAACCCTCATAATGAGGTCAAGGATTTTCCTCCCCCAACCTTCCATAAAAATCTCACACAACATAAATAAATAAAAGAAAGGAAGTTACACCAATACACAGATCCCCAAGGAAAGGATACACGGGTAAAGGTATTGCAGGAGTGGAGAAGTTGTATTACCTTTGCACCGCAAGACAGGTGAAGCAACACTCTTCCTTAGCTCAGTCGGTTAGAGCATCT